>JARFXP010000001.1:613333-920000 GCA_029194675.1 Nitrospira sp.
TCGCGGACTCGCGCCATGCGCTGATGGAACGTCACGACCGCGAATGGGTCGCCGTCTTGAATCGCGGTGCTCGCGCCTAACGCCCGTTGGATTTCGAGCAAATTCGGCGGACGGAAGCGTGATAACACCACGAAGCTATTGCCGAAGAGATGTTTCAGCCGCTCTGCGGAATCCGTCGCGGCATCGGCTTTCGCCAGACGCTCCGTGGCTTCGCGGTCGATGGATCGCGCTTGGAAAACGAGCGTCTTCAAATCCGCTTCAGTCTGGCCGACTGCCGAGAGCGGAATGGCTCCCGGGATGCCGAAGAACGCGATCGTGTGCATCGCGGATCGCAGCGGCGCCAGCGTGGTCGGTGTGACGTCGGTCAGCGCCGTTTTCAACTTGGTCTGCAGTTGACGGAGCGATGCCGAGGCACGATCTGCCCGCGCCTTCAAGTTTGCCGAGTCGAGAATGGTCGGCGAGTCGGCGACAGCGGCGGCATTGATGTCGCCCGCACGAAGCGCGCGCCCCCCGCTCAACAGACTGCGCGCCGTCCGCACCACTTCGGTGAACTCCGACCAACTGAGATCCGTCATGGGCCATGAGGGATCCCGCACGGGATTGAGCCGCAGCGTTTGCGTCGCCGTGAGGGACACCTTTCGCCGCGCCGCAAAAAGGAAGCGCTGCTCAAGCTCCGAAAGCCGCGAGTCTTCGCTCGCTTCCTGTGCGTGAATCACATCGAGCGGTGCGAGTCTCAAGTCCTTCAGTCGAAACTCTTGTGTATCGATGACGGCGCCCGTCGTGTTATTCACACGTTCAACCACGCAGCGAACCTTTATGGGATTTCCCAACAGCTTCGCTGCCCACGCGTTGAGGAACGGTTCGGCCAATGATCGGGAGGTCGGCGTCCAGTCTGCGATGGCTGCCGGAGTGCCCGGAAACAACGCCACCACACGATGAGTGAATGCGGAACCGGTGCGCGGCGTGCGGATCACTTCCAGTTCCGGCGGCGGCGCTTCGCCGCGCTCTAAGGCGTCGAGAGTGGCGGCGGCGTGGCTGGGATTGCCGCGCACGACGTGATAGGCGCTCTCGGCCAATAGCGCATCGCTCAACGCGTCGACGCTGTCGGCCAAAACATCGAGCTCCACATTCACAATGGGCGGCACGGGGAACCCGGCCCGATTACCAACGACCTGCAGAACACGTGGACGCGCATTCGGTTCGTTGATCTGGCGCAGCAGGTTCAGTCCGTCCACCACATGGTTTGCCTGGACGCTCTCCACCGCCTGCCCGTTCTCGTCGACACGCGTGGCGTTCAGCGGCGCTTGTTCGCGGAACGCCGCGATGAAGGCATCGAGTCCACGCTCATGCAGGCCGCGCTCGAAGCGATAGCCCAAGAGCGCGCCGAGCGGTTGTCCGGACCGCACGCCATCGAGCAGGTATTGCGCCGTGCGAGCACGCTCGGAAGAAAGATCGATAGCAAGTGGATCGGCTTCTGGATCGGGAGTGCGGCCGAAACGCGTCAGATGCCCGCTGCGCAGCACCGCCACGGTGGCTGCATGGTCGAGCGACGGCGCGTGAACGAAACCGGGATCATGACGGAATCCAGAGATTGGCCCGGGCTCGTTGGGTGGCGCCGGCACCTCGGTCCGTGGCGGTCCTGGCTGCAGGTTCTCGACCCAGCCATAGCCTCCCAGATACACACCCGCGGGATCCCTTTGCCGCATATTCTTGAGGCGTTTCGTGGCGAACGACGTCACCCAGGCATCCAGGCGATGCGACGTGACATCGAGTGTGCCGCGCATCAACATCGACAGCTTCTGCGGCTGTAACACCTTCAACGCCTCGAGACTCTTGCGGAAATCCTGCAGGTTCTTATCGACAGGTTGAGTGAACGCCTGTCCGGTGTGCAGTGCCGCGGCAATGATACGGTCGAGCGGTGTTTCCATCGGCAGCTGCGAGAAACGGACATGCTCCGGCTCAGCCCGTAGATGCGGTTCACGACCAAGCACGTGCGCCGCGGCATTCGCGTATTCGACCATTATCGAATGGCGCAGCAGCAGATACAACAGGCTGAATGGAACCGGAATAGACGCGTGCTGGAGTACGGCATCGAGATTCGGCGCCTTCAACAACTGGTCGACGTAGTTGAAGGTGAAGTCCGCGGTCGACGACGCCTGGACCAACGGCAAGTCTAGGGTAGAACGTGCGGGATCGCATACCGTCAGCGCCGCGCGCGGCGTGACCCCGCGAAGTCCGGCGATCAGGCTCAGCGCCGATATTGCCTGCGAGCTTTGCACTCGATTCCAAACGTCGGGTGTCGGGGTCCGCAAGAACTCGAACAGCTCTTGGGTATAAAAGAGTCCGAAGATGTTCCGGATGGAGTAATCCATGGACAACGCGTCCATCGCAAAGACTTCGCTGAAGTCGATGTCGGGATTGCT
The DNA here is from genome assembly GCA_029194675.1 of Nitrospira sp. Taxonomy (NCBI): domain Bacteria; kingdom Pseudomonadati; phylum Nitrospirota; class Nitrospiria; order Nitrospirales; family Nitrospiraceae; genus Nitrospira; species Nitrospira sp. Next base: position 615,757 of record JARFXP010000001.1, read on the forward strand.
GTGATTGCCCATGCGCGCCGCCGTCCGGCTTTCATCGCTCCAGTAGTCTTGGAGACGGCGCATCAACGCCACCACGGCGGCGTCCTTTGAGGCCAGCTTTCCATCCTCAGGCGTGGCCCCCCACAAATCGAGTGCCGTGACGGGCAGTACGCCGTACGGTTGCTTGCCGATGCGAATTGTGGGAAGTGGTCCACCAGCTCGCACGTGATCGACAAAGTGTTGTCGCGCCCATTCCACGTTCACATCGATCAGGTCTTCAGGAAACAGGCCTGGCCGATCGCCGTTGAAGAGGCCGAGCCCTATCATTTGTTCCAAGTAGTAACCCCAGGTGGATGACCATAGCGCGCGATTCATGTCGCGGGCTTCGCGTTGCTCGCGCGCATCCGCGTTGCCTGTGCGCGCCAGCAGGTCTGTTGGAACACCAAGGGCCTTCGAGAGCTCATCGCCGTCCGATCCGTCTCCTGCCTGAAACTGAGGGTCGCCGAGAGTCAGACGAAAGCTTTTGTCGTATCCCGGATCGTCGGTGCTGAAGCCGGACGCAACGTCTTCCGTATTGTTGGTCGGCGTGCCTTGCGCGACGAGGCTCACGCCGTCGGTGTATTGGTGCGCTTCGATCAGCTCCTTCAGCCGAGCCGCCGACGCTGCGCTATCGAGCGATTTCTTCACACCAAAGACCAGGAGCAGATTGATTCTTGGAGTCGCCGTCGGCAGTTGCAAGCGCAGCCCCATGCCGAGGCGCTCGGCTTCGTCGAAGTCGACCATCCACTTCATGCCGTCATCGACGGCGAGCGTTTCGTCGCCTTGAAGGACGGTGGCTTGAGGGTTCGGGCCCACAGGCAGAATGTCCGGAATCAGTTGCCCGGCCACGGTCACGGCGCCTGTGCCCTGCACGAATGCTGTCGCGATCCACTGATCGGGAAGCACCGTGGTGCGTGGGGCTCGAGTCCAGGTTTCATTGTTCTGCGCTTCAAGGCGCACAGGCGGAGACGGGAATTTGGGCGGTTTTGTCGGACGCTCTATAAGATTAGTCGGCATCAGTTGACGCACCACCCATGACGCACGCTCCGCGCCGTAACGCTCCGCAAGTTGCCGCCATGCGTCCTTTCGCGCTTCTTCCGTGGTCGCGTTCCAGAACAACGTATGGAAATGCTTGCCCCATTCGACTTCATCCGCAGTGAGCTCCGGCTCGTGCGTGTCGACATGAATCTTGTCCGGAAACACACGGATACGCAGCTCTTGTCCGAAGAAGCGGGTCTCCAGGCGAACCGGAAACAGAACGAGCGGGCGATCACCATGTATCAGCAACGGGTCCGGCATAAGAATTCCTTCAAGGCAACATGTGTCGGGCAAGGATCGCGATACGCACCGGCTTCTGCAGCGTGATGCGCGCCATGTGTGCGCCATTCGCCCCCCACTGTGCTCCAGGCGGATCGGCCGAGGTGTCGGGGAGCAGCGGTGGCGGCGTGGCGGGCTTCACACCGACGTTCACATGAATCAGCTCGCGCAGCTCGGCCTCGGATTGCACCAGATGTCGCCAGGTCAGTTGATTCCAGTCCGTGACGCGTGGCGGCTGCGGATTGATATCTTTCGGCATGTCGAGTCCGAAGTCAGGCTCGCCGGGCTGTTGCTGGATCACGAAGAACCAACCGGGATCGGGATCAATGCCTCGGGCCACACTTGCCGTCAGATCGAATCCGAAGAACACCACATCGGGCGGCGCCGAGCCACGGAACAAGGGGTAGCGCTCCTGCGTCGTGAGTTTGGGATTGGTGGCCGTACCCGTGGCCTTTGCGGCGTAGATCACGGCGTTGGGATAGCGTCGAAAGAGCTCGCCACGCACCAACAACACCAACTGATCGGGATTTCCGGAGGCCGAAGGATTGCGGCCCAGCGGACCGTTCCACGCGTGAATGGGCTGCATGAATTCCTGCTGCGCCGAGCCACGACGATTCCAGAAGAAGCGGAAGTAACTACCGCGGCGGTCCGTGGGGTACTCGCGCCAGAGCAGCTCGCGGCCCATCTCGTGATTCAGGCCGATCATGAACGCTTCGATGAAGCGCGAATTCGGCTGCACCAACGTGACGCTGTTGGGTGGTACGTCTTCAAGCCCCGGCAGGAGGAACTCCGGAGCGAGTTCCATGAGGCGCTCGGACATCGGTGCCGGAAATCGCGGATGCGCCAGAATTTGCTCTTCGTCCGGAATGGCGGCGTCTTTTAGTCCCCTCCGTCTCGATCCGGTCGACAACTGCAGGGGCTGTAGACGTCCTTTCAGCACCCCCACGTCGGGAACGCGGAAAACGATTTTGCCGGTGACTCCAATACGCACAAGCTTCGACAAATGCGCGACGGCGGCTTGGCGGAATTCCGCCATCAGTGTGGGCTCGCGCAGCCCTCCGTCGTCGACGGCTCGAAAACCTTCGCCCTGCGTCTCACGGATCGTCAGCACGGGAGGCCGCACGGTGGAATTGAAGTTGGCGGGCACAAGTCTCGCCTGATCGATGTGCGGCGTATTCGCAACATCCGAGACGCTCTTGATTGTCGCCATACGGCCAACGAAGATTCGCGGCGGAGGAGTCATCACGACCCGGTTCACCGGCGGCAGCGTTTGCAGAAGCTTCACCATCGGCCGCGCGAATGTTTGATTCTGAACCACCGCCGGTGTCAGCGCGCGCCGATTGATCGGTCCGCGGGGACGCGCAACTCGTCTCAAGGCGGCAGACTGGAATCCCGGCGCCTCCGATCCGCTCATCTGCCACGCCACTGTGCGCTGAACGTTGGTGTCGCCCACCTTCACCGACACCGCGACTTTCGCCAAGCTCGATCCCGTGATCTGCAGCAAGCCGTCGGCTTCAATCGGCCTGACGTGGCGTACCCAAGTCGCCTGACGCGTGGCAGCGGCCAACTGCTTTCGCCTCCGCTCTTCGTTTTCTTTCTCAATCGCATCCACCTGCTGCCAGGCCGAAGCCATGAGGTGTTCCTGGTCCTCTTGCACGATGCGCGTGCCGAAGCTCGCGGCGATGCGATCCCGAGGATCCAGGTTGAGGTCATTGATCCAATGCGATGGCGTAGCACCCACCTCAACACGCTCCCTCGGCGGATAGATCGAGCCGTAAATGGGTGGCGCAACGATGGGGTCCTGGGCCACCGGCGTATTCAGCGCGTCGGCAGGCGCGTTCAAGATTTCCGCAAGCTTGTCCTGCAACGGGCTTGGTACCGGTTGCGGCTGGACCGTCACGGGTTCCGGCGGCTTGAGGATACCCTTCATTGCGATCACACCGCCCGAAGGAAGCCCGAATCCCGGCGTGGTAAGATCGAGCGATCGCGTTCCTACTTCTTCGGGGAGCGGCTGTGGCGTTAGGTCGCGCACCAAGGATTCGAAATCGCCTTCCGGTCCGGTCGTAAATTCCCACGAGTACAACACGGGCAGCTGGAACGGCGCTGTCGGCTGATCGAGACGCCATGCCGGCTCAAGCTTTTCGAGCTCTTGCTCGGCGACAGGAAGCCCGAGAGCGACTTTACGTCCGACTTCAAACACCGGCACCACACAGGCCAGATAGGCCACATCCGGATCGAGACGCCGCGGACACATGAGCCGCGAGACCGTGCGTGTCGGAGCGTTTTCGATGGCGCTCTTGAGCGTGGGCACCGTATCGGTTGAAGAACCCACAACCTGCGCATGTACCCACGCCCACGATTCTTCGAGATCGGGCAGATCCTCCGCCACAGGGCTTGTGAACTCGAGGACCGACAGCGGCGATGTGTCGGTACGGCCGAATGTCACGCTTGGCCTCTTGCGCACCACGACCAGACAGATCCAGGGTCGCAGTCGCTCCCCTGCGCCGGCTTTTGCAGGAGTGAAGAGCCATGGGAAATCGGGCCGGTCGAATTCGACCAGCGGGAAGAAATTGGATTCAAAGTTCGTGGTCTGATGGCGCGGCTGCACCCGAACGATCTGGCGCGGATCGATCGCAGTGACATCGGCAGGGCCGTAAAGACGAACATCACGAGCAGGCACAGTGAAGCTGGTCAGCTGCACGCTCACCGGGAGCGAGACGTCGGCGCGTTGCGCGGAGCCTAGGGAATCCGGTGTCGTGATGCCGAAGGCAGCACCTTGTCGAACCCACGGTAAGAAATGTCGGACTGCATTGTCGGCCATAGAACCTGCTCCTTTCTGCCCCCGCTCTGTCGCGTGGCAGGGCCTCCGGTCTGGATACTGCGCCACTCCCCTACTACCGCTTCGCGACGACCTGGAAATTCGCTGCGTCTTCTTTATTCATCTTTTTCAACGCATCTTCGGCTTCGAGGTGCGTGGCGAATGTCGTCGTCCCCTCAAAATTCGACAAATCGACCTTCGATTTCACCGTAAACGTCTTCGGTTCCGCGAGCGACGAGATCGCCGCCGCGCGGTAGCGGATCGCACCGAGACGCGAGGTGTCACTCATCCCGACCGCGCTCCATTCCGAGAACAGCTTTGCCAAGTCGAACCGAACGGTCGTGGTTGTCCGTGGCTCTTCGGGCGGACTCGGGATGACGATATCCTCAAAATCCGCAGCAGCCGGCACCGGCGTTCCGCAATCCACGGCATTACTGCCGACGCTGACGCCGGCGGGTAACAGCTCAAATGACGGGCTCGACAGCTTCTGGTCATCCGTCAAATCGCGAAACTGCGCCGGCGCGAAGTGATCGCGGACCAGATCACCGGCCAGCGGCGTCAGCATGGCGTTGCCCACCTTAATCTGCTGGATACGGAATTCTTGGGTGCCGCCCTGTGGCCGCGTATTGCCGAAGCGCGAAATCGGCGTGTTCAGCGGCACCACGCTTTGCTTCACCGTCAACGTGCTCAGGGGATGAATGCGGACCGCACCGGCCTGGCCCTCTCGCAAGCTCACTAGACGCTCGCTGGTTCCCGGCATCACCGCGTTCCACGCAGCGGCGTCGGCCAACGCGGTGCGTAGTAAGGCCCCCACGTCGACAGGCGCAGGCAGCGGCGGCTTTTCGCCGGACACCAGCGTAGCGTTGAACGACACGGTGAAATCGATCCACCAGATTTCGAATGTCGCCTTACCCTTGACGTTCAGCGGACGCGGGCCGGAGAGCTCGCCCGCAAAGCTGACCTTGAACAGATTCGTCGGGCCGGCTTTCAACTGCAGTGACGCAGACAACGAGGCGATGAAATGGAACGGATCAAACTGAATCAGCACATCGTACCCGGCTTGGCCCGAAATGCTGAATTTCGATTTCTTGGCGAACAGCTCGGCATGCGCGCCGAACTGCACCGTGTTCGACGTGATGGCGAAATATGAATCGCAACGGATCTTCAGATTCTCCGAGTCGGCAAAGACGATCGCCGCGCGTTGCATGCGCTCCAAGCCCGGCGGTGGGACGAACGCCGGATGCAGGCCGCCGACAGACAGCGCGAAGAACGGCTGGTTGCCCCAGCTCAGACGCATGCGCATTTCGCCCGTGATGACGAAGCGATCGACGAGGCGCGAATCGAACAGCACGGCGTCCAAGAACGCGCGTTTTTGATCGAAGTCGACGCCGCCGAAGATGTTCATCTGCAGACGAACGAGAGCGAGATCCTTCTTGGGTAGGACGGCCAACACCTGTCCCAGGATGAGGAATCGCGTCCGCACGCCCAGCTCGAGAATCAGCGCCAGATTGATGGTGATCAGCGGCGGTGTGCCCCAGGTGATCTGCGCCACGAGGCCGAACAGGTAATGATCGCGCGCCACCGGGAAGAAGTTGCGAATCACGCTCAGATACTGCGGCGCGTTACGAACCAAGTCCTTCGGCGCGAGCACGGCGTTGAGCGTGTTGGCGCGCACGCCCGCCTGCACCGCATCTTCATTGACCGTGCGATGAATGCCCAACAGCCCCCCGATGCCGATGAGCATGAAACCGAAGCCGATGGGAATGGGCTTGAAGCCGTCCGCCGTGATGATTACGAGCAGCGAAAAGCCGCCGCCGGGTATGTTCGTGTTCAGCAGGCCCAGAGCCGACAGCGCCGCGAAGCCTTCGATCTCCAAATGCAGAGCGCCTGCGTATTGCGAGTGCTCGCGATCGAGATCTAAGAAGCCGCCGCCGTGAACGACCTTGCCGTCGATGTCCAGGCCGATGGCCTTGGGCGGCTGAAATCCGAAATCCAAATCGAACAGGCCGAGGTTGGCGTCGGGCTTGACGAAATCGACGGTCAGCGCGAATCCCATCTTGTCGAAGCTGGCCGTCAGCGGACCCAGTCGCACATCCGCGGCGAGAGTTGCGGCCAAAGTGAGTTTGGCGTTCCCGTCCTCCGATTGGGGCTTGAGGCCAAGCGACAGAAACTGAATCCGCGCAGGCCCGAACGTCTTGCCGACAGGCGTGATGCGATTGAGATCAGCGGCGGCGGCGGCATCGACTTCGCGAGACCGCGGGGCTCTCGACAGTGAAGCGAGACGCGGCGATGAGGGCAGAGGCGGCGGCGAATTGGTTTGCTTGATGACGTTACCCTTGCCGCCCTCGAGAAAAAATCCCCGCTCCGTCGACCATCCCAGCCCCAAGTTCAGCGGAATCTGCTTCTCGCCCGGCAGAATCTGCGACAGAAACCCGTTGCCGGACTTGTCGAGGTTCAGCACCACCTCGCTCTCGCGCGAGAGCGCCCGCACGCCTGCAACGGCCGGAGACAATTCGAATTCCGCTTCAAACTTACCGAATTGCAGATGCGAACCGTCTTCCTTGCCAAGCCGGTAGAGCGGCGTTTCGGCACTGCCGCCTTCGAAGCCGAACTTGATGCTCGGCTGTCCCGGACCGCCCGCGCTGGACTTGGAAAACTCGTCGAGATGAAAGAACAAGTCCCCGGACGTCACCGACGGCGTGACTTTGAAGCGCCAATCTTTGTTGATTGGGACGTTGATGCTCGCGCCGAACTCAAAAGAGACCAACAAGCCAGGACCGCCGTGAATCTTGGGTATGAACAGCAACGTGAGTGTGCCGTTCTTGTCGATGGCTTTCTTGGGGTCAGTAGGGCTACGCTCCTTCCAATTGAAGCGGAGAGAGAGCGTGCGCTCGGACATCTTGTCGAGGAGCGGCGTGGCGGAGCCGGGCGCGGGTTCCCAGCCGTACAGCGGCTCGATGGCCAGCGTCGAAAGATCGCCGTCGTCCTCGCGCGACGTGGAGGACGTCAACCCCTTAAACTCCAGAATGACGAGCGCGGCCGCGAGCGGAATGAACACGCTGTCCGAAAACGTGCGTGCTTGCTCTTCGTCGTCGAGCAGCCAACCGCGCTTTCTAAAGATCGTGACAAAGCGGTTCCACACCACATGCGGAATCGTGGCGGTGAGCGGCTCTTCCAGAAAACCCAGCGGTTGCGCCAACCAATAGATGAGTGGGCCGTATGGCACGAAGTGCAGACGCAGATAGTCCACCATCAAGATGTCGATCAAGCGGTGGACCAGCTCCGGGATGTTATGGATGCCCTCGACGTCCAGCGCTTTCACGAAGTTCGTCAGCGCGGTGAAGACTTCCTTGATATCGCCGAGCGCCTTCTTGAAATCGTCAAAGCTCGGATCCTTGGCATCGCGATAGGCGCGGATGTCGGCGAGATTCTTCTCCGGAAGCACCAGCTTCGCCGCCTTGCTCGACGACAGGCCCAACACCTTGCCGAGATCTTGGGCGTGCGCCGTAGAAACCTCCGTTTCGACGCTGATCGTCTTGCGATACTCATTGATGCCTTTGATCCGGTGCTGCGGGAACGGCTGCCCCACGGGAATATTGGGCGGTAGCCCCAAATCGATGAGGACCTCGGCGCGCGCCGCATCGTCGTTCAAACGGTCGGCCAGCCACTCGTAGAATTCGCCGACCTTGCCGACGACGGTCTGCAGAATGTCCTCGGCGCTCATGGTTGCCCTCGCAGCACGGGGCGCTTCTCCGTAGGATTACCGGTTAGACGCGCCTTGTGAGTGGTGAACGGCTGATGATCGGAAGAAGCATTCGGCAACTCGTACGGAAAGACCGTGTGCAGTTCCTGAATCGCGTGCAGGACGTCTTGATTCTGGGGGTCCTTGAGGATCTTGAAATGGATCAGCCCCAGATTGGGGCCGATACACAGCTGTCTGCCATTGCGCATGACGTCGAAGCTTCGATGATGGCGTGCAACCAGACGACGATAGGCGTCGGCGAAATTGCTGCGGAAGTTGGGATTCGGAATCGGCGTGGAGACGATATCGATCCCCGCCGATGGAGGCTTCGCTGCCTCGGGACGCTCTTTGTCCGGCTCATAGGGCTGACCGTTGAATTCCGGCCGTTCGTCGAGCAGCACATTGATCCGCCACGACCAATCGGGCGGCGTGGCCGGCTTCACGGCTATTCCCTCCGGCCAACCGTAGGCGGGAAGCAACATAGGCTCGTCTTCCAACCGCGCCCGCAATGCGGGAACGGCCCGCTTCGCTTTGTCATTGAGCACATCGGCTTTCGCGTTCCAGCCGAGACGCTCGGCGTTGATGTGAGCGCGCACGAGCTGCTGCGCGCGAGAGAGGCGCAGATCGATATCGCGTAAATACTCCGGCAAGACCTTCTTGAAGCCGCTGGACGTGAATTGCACGAAGCGGCAGGGATTGCCGTCGGGATCGGTGTTCTTCCAGTAGCTCATCGCTTGAGCCGAGCCGAAGTGCACGTCACCGGAAAGCAGGACGACTTTGCGGTAGGGTTCCAGCCGCTTGAGCAGCGCCTCGGTCGCTTTCGGATCGAATGCCCATGCTTCAATCGCATCGGGATTCGTGCCGGGCATGCCACGCAGGTTTTCGTTGCCGTTGGCGATGATCTCTTTGACATCGAAGGCCCGGTACGCCAGCGGCGCAATCAGCTCATCGAACATCGGCGGACCGAGCACCGGCAGCGGCGCGACAACAATCAGCACTTCTTTTTCCGACGGCAACGGACCAGCTGGGATCTGTTTCTCGATCGCCCCGAGAATGATATTTGTCGGCGGCCCCCCGCGAGTGACCCAGTTCCGTTGTGTGCGGTTATCGAGAGCCACCACGAGATGCCGCGTGCCCGGCACTGAAAAGTGCCAGGATAATTGGTCGTCGAACTTCGTCACGTCGATCGTGCGGCGATTCAGACCCAAGAGCTGCTCGATTTCATCGTTCGCGGTTTGTTGCGTCGCCGATGTTGATGCGCCGGTGTACAGCATCGACGCGAGCTCCAAGAGCCTCTTGGGCTTTCCTTGCGTGTACTTTTCAGGATCGTTGCCCCAACCTTGAAACAGCGCGAACGCCAACATGCCGTTGCGGACACAGGCGCGACCCAACGGATTGGTCATCACGCGATCACGCCACATCGGGTTCAAGTTCCAATCGTCGGTGACTTCGTGGTCGTCCCACATCATGTAGGTCGGAACGTTGGCCATGGCGCGCCGGACTTTGTGTTGGTTTTTGAGGGCTTCGAGACAGTTGTCCCGACCTCGATCAAGAATGACTTTGTACAAGCCCCCGAGATCGTCTTTGACCTGCTGCATGAAGTCTTTGAACTTGCCGAGTTCATCCGCCGTGAGCCCCTCCGCAAACGTGTAGACCTTGGGAAACGTGGCGCGCACCGGCGACCCTTGCGCCGGGAGTTTGCCGGGCTGCAACGTATCCGTATCGATAGGATCTCGCCCGACAGGATCGAAATCGTCCTTCTTCTTGATGACTGATTTCAGCTCATCGGCGGTGAGTGTCTTGAATGCGAAGTCGGTGAATCGGCGAAGCAACGCGTCGGCGATCTTGGGTTGATTCTTGTCGTCGCGACGGCGGAAGAGCGGCAGCGCGGTGTCGGGAACCTTGGCGATGTAGTTGGCGCGAAACTCCGCGATGGTGTCGTCGAAGTCCTTGATCGCGGCTGGCCGCCACAACTCGTTATTCCACGCAAAGAGATACATCGCCGCCAGTTCACCGAAGGACAGCAAATGCGAGTGATTGTCCACCGTCGTCATTCGCGCTTCCGACAACACGAGGTTCTTGCGCATCCCCGCGGGAAAGTTCTGCTCATCGGCCAGGCTGAACTTCGCCGCGAGTCCGTTGGGCTCGTTGGTCGGCAAGAACTCCCGTTTGGCCAGTAGGTCTTGGCCAAGGGCGATCATCTGAGGAAGCACTCGCCGTTCCACGTCGTCCGCATAGATTTGATCGCCGGCAAGGAGAAGTTGATGGATGCGTTGGTTCGGGTCCTGGAATTTCTCTTTGATCAGATCGTCGACCCCGGGAAGCGCGTCCGATAACCCCGCCACCTGAAGACGGCAGGAACCGTGAATGATCTTCAGATCCGTCAGCTTGTCCGGCGGAAGCGCGAAGCTGGGCAACTGATCGAGCACGTATCCGAGCGCCAGCCTCCGCTTTTCGGCAGGCGTCGTGCTGAGGACGTTGTCTTGGAGCAAGCCCAGCGACTTCAGGTCGTTCTTCGCACCACCCGTCTTTTCGGTAAGCGAGATGTTGTAGGAATAAAGTTGGCCGGGCTTGAGGACATCGGCGCCCGTGAGCTTCATCATCACGACGGCAAGATGAAGCTTGTCACCGATCGCCAGCGAGTCTACCTTGTCGGCATCGCGGCTGACCTTCGGCGGGTCGCCGGCCTTCGCGAGGCCCTCAAACAAGGACAGCTGCACTGAGCAAGCCTTGCTCAGTGCAACCCACACAGAAACTAACCCAGACTCAACCCGGCGAAGAATGGGACCGGACAGAATCAGCGGCAATTCCACGGCGAACCTCGCGTGAAGTCCGATTTGCGCCGACCCTTCGGCGCCTTGCTCTCGTCCGTCACGGTGCGAGCGTATACACCAATCATTGCCCGCCATCAAGGCAAAAGATGCGGCTCGCGAAATCACGGAGGGTATAGGACAATTGAAGGGCCTTTTCCACCAGCGATCTTTGTCACCCCGGTGCCGTGCCTCCCTCGCGACCCATCCGCTCGCGCTGCTGGTTGTGCCTCTGTGCGCTCCGTCGCCACTCACAGCCGCCATCTTGCCAGCCAGCGCCCCGGCGACGGCTGACGTGTCGCCGAAGCGAGGTTGATGTCATTCTGGATATCCGCACGGCCGGGCTGGTAAAAGATAGCGGTGATCTGGTTATTGCTGACCCAGCCGGAAAGGAATGTTGCGCGATGATGTCAACACTCAGGACGAGCAGGATGCGCACCCATGTACCGCGAGATACCACGTCGGGGCGCACGAGGAGCAAGCAGCGCCTCATCAGCCGCGCCTGCCTTGCGACGGCATTGCTGGTGACGATCACCGCCTCGGCTCAGCCGGTGCACACCGAAGACGGGGGCCAGACGAAGTTCACGCGCATCTCGACTCAGTATATCGCGGCTTTGGGCGATCCACGTGCGACCTCCGGGAGCGGTGCGCAATTGTGGGGTCTGTGGCCGCTGGACCCAGGTCCTCGAGGCGTGAAGCTGAACCGCTATCAATCACTAAAAAATTCCGGTGGCGTCGCCCCGGCGCGCTGGAAGTTCGACGAGACGGACTGGTGGCTGGAGGAACACGGCTTGATCATGGAGCAACCGACCGTCCCACTTCCTCCCGGCAAATACCTGGTCACGGGCGCCCGCAAGGTGACGGCAGCGCTGACTATTCATCCCGCCGACAGCCATGGCGACAGGCGCTGGGAGCTCGATCAAGGCGCGACGCTCTACGACGTGACCCACCTGGCCTGCCGTTCCGCGCGGTATACACCGGCGACGGGGGGTGGTTCCTGCTCGCCGGCCAACGCCAAGCAGACGGCGTTTCCAGTTGCGCCAGGGGGAACGATGCCTCCGGTCGAGGGCTGCACGAAGCAGGACTATGCAGTGCTCATCGTGATCGGCGTGGGCGTGGAAGACTGAACCGCTGTGGCGCACCGACGGCTTACGTGTCGGACGTGCTATTCAAACAAGAATTCCCCGTCCCCTGCTAGGTTTCCATCTCCAATAAGCTCCACCAGTCCCGTGCCGCATGTAGCACGCGCACGATGGTAACACCATCCGAGTGTGGAATATAGAAAATCAGGTAGTTCTCAAATCCTTTGATGTGCCACTTGCGCATCGTGGCAAGATCAGGATGACGTAGCGTCAGCTGTGCGCCGATCATCGGTTGACGGGCCAGATCATTGAAACTCGCTTCGGCACAGGTCAGGAACCGCTCTGCCATGTCCAGCCCCGCTTCTTCTGCGAGATACACAAATTGCTCGACCAGGTCGCGCCTGGCCGCCGCGTGCCGGTAGACCGTCGCCATCAGCGCGGCTTCTTTCGGGCAGCCACCTTTGCTAAAGCCTCGGCGCGAATCTCTTTCCAATCTGCCGGCGTCAGTGCCGCTTTCGAACTCCTCAATCCCTCCAGCAATTTTGCTTCCAGCTCATCCTCGGCTTTGCGCTTTTCATCGGCCCGGATAAGTTCCCGCACATATTCGCTGGCGCTGCTGTACCGACCTTGGGCGATCTGCCCATCTACAAATTGCTTCAAGGGATCAGGCAAAGAAATGTTCATACTCTGCATCGGGTGCCTCCTTCAGTAATGTACCTTTTCGACTATGCCACATATGGCGAGAAATGGCAATATATGTCATTATATGCCATATCGAACTGTGGGTTAGCGACTGCATCCACATAGACGAATATCCGCTTTCATCTATGTGAGTATGAATGAAGGTTGAAGGGCAACACCGGTGGCCCGAGCGGAGACTCATGGCAACACGTACTGGGAGCTCGATCAAGGCGCGACACTCTATGACGTGACGCACCTGACCTGCCGTTCCGCACGCTATACACCGGCGATGGTAGGTGGTTCCTGCTCACCGGCTCACGCAAAGCAGACAGCGTTTCCAGTTGCGCCAGGGGAGCGATGCCTCCGGTCGAGGGCTGTACGAAGCAGGACTATGCAGTGCTCATCGTGATCGGCGTGGGCGTGGAAGACTGAACCGCGGTGGCGCACCGACGACTTGCGCATCGACTTCAATAAATAAAGCTCGATACCTTTTCAGTGTCTGTGCGATCTATAGCAATCGAAGAAACTCCTCCACCGTGAGATCCGCCTGACGGATAATGGCACGGAGCGTTCCGCGATCGAGTTCTTTGTGATCCGGCACCACCAGTTGGGCGAAGGGTTGCGACCGTCGAAGAATGACATGGCTGCCTTCCTGCCGCTTCATCACAAAACCTGCTCGCTCCAACGCTTTCATGCAGGCTCGGCCGGAAAGACTCGGCAACTTACTCATACAGCCATCAACACAGCTTCGAACCGCTCTTCAGGCACGGCAAGTTTGTCTTCTTCCAAAGCGGCAATGTAACCCCGAATGGCTTCTCGGATATTGCCAACGGCCTCTTCTTTGGTCTTCCCCTGGCTCAAACAACCCGGTAAGCTTGGACACTCCGCCACCCAATAGTCGTCCTCTCCACGGTAAATAATCACCTGTCTCACGGGTCACCTCCCCTAGTACGTACCAACGTCCCTGTTCCGAAACCGGCGATGAGTTCCGCCTATGCTAGCATACTTTGACAATTCCACTGAGCAGGGTGTGAATTCAGGATTGAAGGGCAACTCAGTGGCCTGTGCGAAGACTCCTGGCGACAGGCGCTGGGAGCTCGATCAGGGCGCGACGCTCTACGATGTGACCCACCTGGCCTGCCATTCCGCACGCTATACACCGGCGACGGGGGGTAATTCGTGTTCGCCAGCCAACGCGAAGCAGACGGCGTTTCCAGTTGCGCCAGGGGGAACGATGCCTCCGGTCAAGGGCTGCACGAAGCAGGACTATGCAGTGCTCATCGTGATCGGCGTGGGCGTGGAAGACTGAACCGCGGTGGCGTCCCGATAGCTTGTGCGGCGACCTCAATAAAAGACTCCCGGTACCTTATCTGTTTCCGTGGTGGGAGTGGGAACTCGCAAAGGGGTTGGGGGCGACCCCGGACTCCCGATTAGCCCCAGCCCCCACTCCTTCATGCTCCTTCGCCACCGGCGTGGGAACTGAGTCGCCTCGGCCATGAACCAGCACGGGGTTGGCGCCAGAGGGCAGCCACACATCCTGTTCCGTTCTCCTATGGACGCGGTCGAGGACCGACGGTTGTCTGGGGCACGACGTGCCAGGGGCCGGAATGGATCCTCCTGGAAGATCCCTCCCATGCCTTGATCCTGATGGGTGACTGGTGCGACTCAGTGTTGGGAGTCGACACCACCGGCACGAGAACGGGGACGCGCGTCAGGCCTCACACGGGGGAGTGGTGTCCACAAAGTATCGGCGCACGATGCCTGAGGATGGAAAGCGACGTGCGGAAGGTGTTGTGTGCCTCTTGACTGGATTCTTCGAGATGGGCGACCCCTTTATTGCTACCTTTCGCTACGCTAATAGGCAATTCTGATGAGACGGTCGAGACAGAAATCTGCGAGCGCTTGATCACTGGCAAATGTGTGCAAAGTCTGCGATTCGGACTGCGCTGTTTGTCCGTATACTGCCTCACGCATATGTTGAACTGTCATTACCCAAGAGCTTTCGAATGGTTCCAGAGGAAGTTTGAACCATAGTTCTTGATCGTCGATGCTTTTACGATCTCTGAAGAACATTATGTGGAGATAGTGACCTTTTCGCATGAGATCCCAGGGACGAGGAGATTGAAAAGCAGGCCTAGGAACGGTATCAAATTCGGTCCAATATGACAGGACGACGCGGTCTAGGCGCGCGCCTCCAACCATTTCCGCTCGCCGACGCTGACCTCCAACCCCTTCTTCTCGCCAACATTCAATTGGGGAAAGATCGGCATTCACGGAGCTAATGGCAACAGCCCTCTTCTCAAGGCATGCAGAGAAGCCAGCAACCTTTTGCCTGGCTATCTCTCGAACCTCGGCTAAGTCATCTTTGGGTACGTGAGCCTCTTTGGATTGGCTGTGAAGCTTACGCTGTAGTTTCGCAAATTCATCTTCGTCGGTCATGGTTTTCGCTGTGCCTCCGAACGCAAGGATTTAGACGGCCCGCACGACGAGGGGTCTCGATTTTGTGCTGCCTAACGGAGCGATGAGCCGCGCTGTTTTAGAGCGTCGGACTCCATCGCCTTGTTAGGCATGTTTTCTCTCAGATTCGCACTCATCATGACGCGTTGCCCGCACGGAGGAGGTTCACCACAGCATCGACGACCTGCTTCAACGATTGCGATTTCAGTGTGGCAACTTCCGAAACGATGAGATCCCGATTGGCGGTGAAGAGTTTGCCGGGACGGGCATAGCTCAGGACTCGCAGCGACCCCGTGGAGAAATCTGTATCTTCCAGCTTGATCGCCCGGGTGTCGCTGTAAGGCTTGCTTGTCACCTGGCAGAGAATCCAGTCGCCCCGTCCGGCTTCAGCAAGCACCACAGCCGGACGAAGTTTGGTCTGTGACAAGTCAGAAAAGGGAAAGCGAACGAGGACTACCGCACCTGCTGTAGGTGAGACCATGCCTCATCCTCTTCCGGCCGATTCCAATCCTCGGCTAGCGCAACTTCACTGAGTAACGCACTTTCGGGCACCCCGGCCACCGCATGTTCCTCCAAGATCATGACCAGTGCTCGCCGGGCTGCAGGAAGATGGACAGGCTCAAGCAGGCGCACATTCCCGTGCTCATCAATCACGGCCTCGACGGTTCGGATCATCGTTTGTTCCTCCCCGCTAAAGTATACAGAAAGCTAGCCGTGCATGGCTAACGCTTCTTTTCGGACCAGCGTACATGGTGCCTTTTCGCGTCTCCCGTTCGACCGCACGGTCAGGCCCCATCAACGGTCGCGAAGCCTGAAGTGCAACGGCTTTGACAGTGTCGTGCGAACAGGACAATTCTCCAAGGCCGAGAGGAGTTGGCCCTTTTCAGTTTCTGATAGCGCGCCATGAAACTCTACGCGGTACTCGAACAACGGCCCATCTGGGTTGTTTCGATTGAGGGAAACAGCGACGGATACACCCGAAAGCGGAATGCTCTGTTTCTCGGCGTACATGCGTAAGCTCATGTTCATGCAACTGGCCAGGGCGGCCTCAAGAAGCTCATGAGGCCGAAACCCAAGATTGCCGCCACCTTTGCCAGGTGTAGTGTCGGAGATCGAGACAGCCTTTTTCGACCATCCTTTTGGCTTGATTGCAGGATCGCGCTCAGACCGACTACTGCTTGTAGAAACTGCTACTACGACCTTGCAACTGTCTCGAGGTCCATCGCGGCGGGATTGACGAAGTCGCCTTCCGCTACAACACCTGCACAATATAACACTTAAGATACCGCCTCTCGGGCATGCTGGCGAGGATCGGATGGTCGGCGCTTTGACCAAAGTCTTTCAATTAGCCGGATGTCTCGCCTAGCGTCGCGGGCGGCGAGGCGAATGCTATTTTAGAGATCTGTCTCTGAGACGGGATGGGAACAGGTCACGAGAAACCCACCCGGCTTGAGCAGCTTCAAACCCAGCCGCGGACGCACTTCTCGTCAGAATGACTTATACTCGAGCCATTTGCCGTTCAGCGTGATTTTGCAGCGGGTTTCACCCTGGCTGCCGGTGACCTTCTCCATGTCCACCGTGAAATCGATCGCGCTCATGATGCCGTCGCCGAACATCTCGTTCGCCATCTCACGCAAGGAATCGCCGTACAGGCCGACAATTTCGAGCAACCGGTACTTGAACGGGTCCGTCATGTTCGGTAGATCCGTGCGTACCGGAAAGCGGCTCAAGGATTGGACAATCTCGTTGTCCAAATCCAAAAGCTTGCCGACCTTCACCGCTTCGTCCGGGGTAAATCGGTGATTACCATTCAACGCCGCCGCCACGAACGTGGGGTTCTTGCCGACTGCCCTCGCAACGTCGGCGATCATGAGTTTCTTCTCGAGTCGAGCGGCCTTGACCTTACTGCGTATCGCTTCTTTCTCCATGCTGGCCTCCCATGAATAGGGGTCTCTGTCACCAATCAACAGGAGACCCTGTGGAAAAGAGATGGGCGCGAACCTCTCATGCGGCCTCGGACGTAACTGGAAGGAAATGCGTTTGTGGCACAGAGAGTCCCAGTACCTCTTCTATTCCACTTTCCTCCAGAGGAACCGTTCAGATGACGCCGCCTGGGGTACTCGGGACGGAATTTCTCCGGGCGGCGCGACCGGACGGGCACCTGACGCATGAGAAACGCTGATGCACAGGTCCCAGAACCCATAACAGGTTGGTGGACCTAACGATTCGAGGGTCGTCTGCCGGCCAGTTCCAGATGCAGGCTAGCCTGCCGGTCCTGTTCACGCGCCGCGTCTTCGTAAAACTGCGTGAGCATTTGCGCACCGGCCACCCAGTCCGAATCACGTCCGAAGATCTGTTCGTAGATCAAGGCGCGATTGGCTTGTTCCGCCCCCTTTTGGCGGGAAAGCACGGCCTGTCGGGAGTAATAGGAAGCGATTTTCAAATGGTCCTGATTTGAGTTGGGAAAATCGGCATCAAGCTGCGCCGACAGGCCCCGGTTGCATCCGGTTGCGAACAGGAGGCTTGCTAATAACAGGAACGTTGCGATCTTCATGCGACGGAGGCCTTCTTTTACTGATATTATGCTACCGCGCGGCGGCTCTATCAACAGGGGTGCCGTTCATCTAATCCAGGGGGAGTTCCCCGTCTGGGGAAACGGGGGTGAGAGCAAGGTCCTGCGAAGCAGGACGAGTCCCGCTCGTAATCAATTGAGGACCGCACCTATAAAGGCGGGAGAATCTATTCACGCCATCCCTCCCGCATGTATTCCAAGGTTCCATAGGCCCTCTAGCTCAGACGCCACAGTCCAGCGTACAATAATTTTCAGGCGAGTGGGAGGACCGTGCTGGACCTGAGAAACCACCATGAAACGGACTGTGACCGCTCTGCTGTCGGTTCTGTTGGTGGGAGGGTGCGGCGTCCTCGTTCCTTATATCTACGATGCCCAAACACTCCGAGATCGGTTGGTCGTGTCGATGCCGAAGGAACAAGTCCTGAAGCAGTTGGGCAAACCGAATCGTGTCGTTCAGGACGAGGGGCGGCAGACCATTTGGGAGTATCGGTTCTATCCAGAGGGCGATTGGACTGCCTATGTGATCCATTGTCCGTTTTTCCCAAACTGCTACTTTCCGGGCGAAGCGGGGCACCCGTATTATGTCGTGCTGCAAGACAATCAATTGTGCCTCTGGGGAACGCCTGAGGTCGTCCGGCCCCTGCTGGGGCTCGTCTGTGGGCCTGCTGTTCCGCTCGATCGAAAAGCGCATGTCCGTGGAGGCCTTCGCATTTCGGTGATTCCGGTATTCATGCCTCCTCCCATCCTGCCCCTGCCGCAGCGTTTGGCTATCATGCCTATCGACGGGTCGTCTGATGTCGAAATCAGTTCATGGCTCGATCTGACCTTGAATTTCCTGCGCACACGCCATCGAGACTTGGTGCTGGTGGAACGAGAGGATCTGAAGGCGGTGCTGAAGGAGATGGGCATTCAATACGGCGGCCATGTCGATGACGAGACGTCGATCCATATCGGGAGACTTGTCGGCGCGGACAGTTTGCTGATCTATCGGATGATCCTACCGGAGCGCATACCATTGTCGGCGGCGTTCGAACTCCGCCTCTTCAAGGTTGAAAGCGGCACCACCCTGTTCCGCCAAATGGTTTCGGGAAGCCAAATGTCGCCGGTACCGGTCGCAGCCAGGACCCAGCGTTCCGCCAAGCCTGACTCTCTTGCCAGTCGTCTCTTGCTCCAAGAAGCCGCCGCCTATGGATTGGCCGCGCTCACGGCTGCCTTCGGCGATAATCCATTAGGACTGGTGCCGGACTACACTTGGTCGGGGGAAGGCATACAAGTACTGGACGTCCTTCAAGGGGGACCGGGCTTCCGTGCCGGAATCAAGTCGGGTGATCAAATCGTGGAGTCCGATGATCGACCGGTCGGAAGCTGGTCGGATCCGGTCACACTCCCGGCGCAGTTGACCGTCAGGCATAACGGGGTCCCCCTCGAGATGTCCGTCAGATGACAGGTGAAGCCGAGTGGTGTCAGGTCGAACATGAGGGGGATAGGTTCGTGAGTTTTCAATCGTTCAGCTTCAGAGAGGAAGGCGATCGTCATCCATGTCGATGAGATCCAATACACTGCAACCTCTCATGCGGCCTTGGACGTAACTGGAAGGAGGTGTTCGCACCAACAACCTGTTAAAACACCTGCACAATAAAACACTTCAGATAGCGCGTCTCCGGCATGTCGGCGAGGATCGGATGGTCGGCGCTTTGGCCTCGTTGTTCGATCAAGCGAATGTCTCGCCTCGCATCACGGGCGGCGAGGCGAATACTGGTCCAGAGATCCGCTTCGGATACTGGATGAGAACAACTACATGTAACCAGAAACCCGTCCGGCTTCAACAATTTCAAACCCAATAGATTGATGTCCTTGTATCCAGCTAACGCGCCAGGCAAGGCCTGTTTGCTACGTGCAAAGGCGGGAGGATCAAGGATGACGAGATCATAGCGTCGGCCGGCCTTCACCAGCTTTCGCATTTCTTCGAAGGCATCGGCTTGGCGATAGGTACAGCGACTCTCCACATGGTTCATCACAGCGTGCCGGCGAGCAATTTCTAGCGCATCTGGACTGACATCGAGACTCTCCACCGACCGCGCTCCAGCCAGGGCCGCATGAATGCCGAAAGCGCCGGTATGACAAAATACTTCCAACACCTCGGCTCCTGCTGCCAACTTCGCCGCAGCCAGCCGATTTTCCCGCTGATCGCAGAACCAGCCGGTCTTCTGCCCCCGTTCGACATCGACGAGAAACTTCGCGGCCCCTTCCTGAGTCTCAACTTGCGTCGGACCGCTGCCGCGAAGAAAGCCTCGCTCCAGGGGCAAGCCTTCGAGTGGCCGACTCTTGGCATCGTTCCGAAGATAGATGCCTGCGCCGTTCAATTCCTTCATCAGTAAATCGGCCAACAGCTCTTTTCTGGAGTCCATGCCAACAGACAGGGTCTGCATGACCAGCAACTGATCATACCGATCAACGATCAGCCCCGGCAGTCGATCCCCTTCTCCATAAATCAAACGGTAAGCATTGGACTGAGCGACGACGCGTTGCCGTAAGTGGATCGCTTGCTGAATTCTTCCCAGCCAGAAGGTCTCGTCGATCGGTTCATCCTGAAACGTCAGCAGGCGGACTCTGATTTTCGAAGCAGGGCTATAGAAGCCGCGCCCGTAGAATCGGCCGTCTGGGGTGAGTACATCGATCAGGCCACCGGCTATTGGTTCACCGACCACTGGTCCCAGGTGGCCGGCATAGAGCCAGAGATGCCGACTCTCTGACCCACGTGATGCGGTGAGGCGAACCTGTGCGGTCTGTGGCATACCTTTTCCCATGCCATGTTGTACCCGACTCTATGAGTAAGTGGTCAAGTACCGGATGAGGAACCTCGCGGCCCCTCAGTTGTTCTTGACGAAGTGTCGTCAGTATGTTTTCCTGATATCAATACGTTCAACCGACCATTGAAAGCATCAGCATGAGCGACAAGGCTACGATCGGATCGGCAGTATTGGATCGCCTGCATCGTCTCGGCGTCCGTCATATCTTCGGAATTCCAGGCGACTATGTCTTGTCTCTCTACCAGCTGATCGAAGCCTCGCCGATCACGCACATCGGGACGACCAGGGAAGATTGCGCCGGCTTTGCAGCTGACGCCTATGCCAGGATTAACGGTATCGGGGCCTTGTGCGTGACCTATTGTGTGGGGGGATTGAATACCGTCAATGCGATTGCCTGCGCCTATGCGGAACGATCGCCGGTGGTCCTGCTCACCGGTTCTCCCGGACTCTCGGAACGAAGCCGCACACCATACTTGCACCATATGGTTCGCGATTTCTCCACGCAACGAGAGGTCTTTGAACGGATGACGGTCGCCGCCGTGACGTTGGACGATCCGTTGACCGCCGAGCGAGAGATGGATCAGGCCTTTTCCGCCCTGCTTCGCTACCGTCGTCCCATTTATATCGAGATCCCCAGAGACAGGGTTCACTGCCCGCTGACAGGAGGCATGAAGCCCTTCTGCATTGCAGATACTCCGAGTGACCCGGCCGCCCTGGAGGAAGCGATCGGTGAGGTGCGGATCATGCTCGCCTCAGCCAAACGACCGGCCATGCTCGTTGGAGCGGAAGTGGGTCGGTTCGGACTTCAGGACGATTTGGCTCGTTTGGTCGAACGCCTCCACATTCCCGTCGCCTCGACGTTGCTCGGCAAATCCATCATCCGCGAGGATCATCCGCTCTACGTCGGCGTCTACGGCGGCCTGATCGGCCGGGACGACGTGCAACGGTTCATCAACGATTCCGACTGCCTGTTGATCCTGGGGTCCATTCTGTCCGATGTTGAAGATCTGGATGCCACGTCGCCCTTACTCTCGGAGGGACGAACCATCCACGCCACCGCCGACCGTGTCGCCATCAAGCATCATCGGTATGAATCCATCAAGTTCCAGGACTTCGTCCAGGGCCTGGTGAAATCTCCGCTTCCTTCCTTTTCCCATTCCCCACGATCGCTCCCATCCCAAACCTGCGTAGTATCCTCACCTCCGAACTTGGACGCCCCGGTGACGCTGGAGGGACTCTTCCGGCATTTAGATACGGTGCTGACCGAAAAGACGGTCGTAATCGCGGACGTCGGCGAGTCACTCTTTGCAGCGGCTGACCTGCACGTGCGCCATCGATTCGAGTTTCTCTCGCCGGCCTACTACACCTCGATGGGATTCGCCGTTCCCGCTGCCTTAGGCGCCTCCTTCGCCGACCCCAGCCTGCGACCGATCGTCCTGGTAGGAGACGGCGCTTTTCAGATGACCGGCACTGAGCTAGCGAGCTGCGTTCGCTACGGGCAGGCTCCGATTGTGATCCTGCTTAATAATCGCGGCTATTCAACTGAACGAGAGATCTTGGACGGTCCCTTCAACGATGTCTATGAATGGCAATATGACAAGGTGTGCGATCTGATCGGGGGTGGGCGGGGCTCGCGGGTAAACACCCAGAGAGAGTTCGAACAGAGCCTCGCCGCCGCCTTTGCGGACCAACATCAGCTGCATCTCCTCAATGTTCTCTTGAGCCCCAGCGATCGATCGCCCGGCATGGTGCGCTTGGCAAGACGCTTGGGCAAGAAGCTTTCTACTGATAAACCATAGGGACAACCCTCCACTCCTGCCTGCTTTCCCCTACAGCTCCATCAGATATTTCCATTAGCTTCCCCGCAACTGATGCGTGAAGCGATGAGAATCTAGGGTTTTTTCCACGAGGTCAGAATGGTATACTCCCTGCACCTTTTCCCCATATTTGTATTTCACTTAGCCGGGGTATAATCTACCCCTCCTCGTCTATCTGACTTTACGCGAGACCGGCTTTCAGTAATAATTAGGGATCCGTAAAAGAGGATACCGTGTCTGACTTTTATCAAAATGGAGTCGTGACGGTTCTCCACCGGCTCGGCCAGTCCAACATTGAGCAACTTGAGCAAGAGCTCGAACGATATGCGAGGACGACTCCGATCGCCTTGGTTCTCCCCTCCCTCTATTCGGAGCTGGAACGGCCGGCTCTCAAGCGAATCGTCGAAATCCTCGGCGAAGTTCGATATGTCAACGAAATCGTCATCTCCTTGGATCAGGCCTCCGCGTTGGAATTCAGACTGGCCAAGCAATTTTTTTCTCAGCTACCCCAACGAGTCCGTGTAATCTGGAACGACGGCGCCCGAATCCAGGCACTATTGAACACACTCGTCTCGCATGAAATCGACATCGGGCTCCAGGGCAAAGGACGAGGATGTTGGACGGCCTACGGCTATGTGCTGGCCCGAGGCCAGAGCCAGGTGATCGCCATTCATGACTGCGATATCGTGAGTTACGATCGTCAGTACCTCGCTCGCCTCTGTTATCCCGTCGCCAATCCGAACCTCGCCTACGAATTTTGCAAAGGATATTACAGCCGCGTGACGGACCGGATGCATGGACGGGTGACGCGTCTCTTCATCACTCCGCTGATCCGCAGCCTACAACTGTTGGTCGGACCGCATCCCCTGCTCTCGTTTCTGGATAGTTTTCGGTACCCGCTGGCCGGTGAATTCGCGATGGTGCGGGATCTGGCCTGGATCAACCGTATTCCAGGCGACTGGGGATTGGAGGTCGGCATGCTGGCGGAGGTATACCGCAATTGTGCGCTCCGGCGGATCTGCCAGGCGGACATCGCCGATGCCTATGAGCATAAGCATCAAACGCTGTCGACCCACAATCCGGATGCAGGCTTGCTCAAGATGTGCATCGATATCACGAAGTCCTTGTTCCGAAACCTGGCAAGCGAAGGTCTGGTCCTCTCGGAAAGCATACTCAAAACATTGCGAGCCACCTATCTCCAAGCCGCGCAAGAAGCGATCAGCCGGTATGAAAATGACGCGGCGATCAACAGCTTGCAGTTTGATCGCCACGAGGAACGGCGCGCCGTCGAAGTCTTTCTACGCGGCATGACCTTGGCGACGGACAGTTTCCTCGGAGATCCGTTGGGAGTCCCGATGATCTCGAACTGGAGCCGCGTCGCCCACGCCGTACCCGATATTTTTCATCGCCTCATGGACGCCGTAGAACAAGACCATGCCTGGGACCCCACAGCGGAAACAAGGCAGCCCGTCTCATGAACACCGGCCTGATCCCACTCACTCCTGAAACCGAAGCGGTGCTGGAAGCGGTGCGCACTGCCGATATTCTGGTCGGCATTCCCAGCTTTAATAATGCGGGCACCGTGGGACATGTCGTTCGGGCCGTCGGAGCCGGTCTGGCAAAATACTTTCACGGCCATCGTGCCGTCCTGGTGAATGCCGACGGCGGCTCCACTGACGATACCGCGGCTATCGTCGCCCATACCATGGTCGATCTGGAACCCCTCTTCATCAGCGATCGACAGAGCACGCTGCACCGAATCATCACGCCCTATTACGGAATCCCCGGCAAGGGCAGCGCGTTTCGCACGATTTTCGAGGTCGCTCGACGGCTCAAAGTCACGGCCTGTGCCGTCGTCGACTCGGACGTCCGCAGCATCACACCCGAGTGGATGGAACTGCTCCTTCATCCGATCATCAAAGAAGGATACGACTATGTGGCTCCGTATTACCGACGCCACAAATATGACGGCACCATCACCAACAGCATCGCCTATCCCCTTACCAGAGCCCTCTATGGACAGGAAGTCCGTCAGCCGATCGGCGGAGACTTCGGATTCACCGGAGCACTGGCCCAACACTATCTCGAGAAACATGTCTGGGAGTCCGATGTCGCGCGCTTCGGGATCGACATCTGGATGACGACCGAAGCCATTACGAGCGGGGCCAAGGTGTGTCAGAGTTTTCTCGGGGCCAAGATTCATGATCCCAAGGATCCTGCCGCCGATCTCTCCTCCATGTTGCGACAGGTGGTGGGCGCCTTGTTCGCCTTGATGGAAGCCCATGCTCCCAGCTGGCTTCCCGTCACAGGTTCGCGAAAGATACCTCTCTTCGGCTTCCAGTATGAGGTGGGAGTTGAGCCGGTGAACGTCAATGTCGAACGGATGGTGGATTTGTTTCATCTCGGGCTTACGGACCTATACGATATTTGGGCACGCATTCTCTCCGAAGACGCACTGGACCACCTGTCCCGTCTTCGGGATGTCCCCATACGTGACTTCCGCATTCCTGATTCGCTCTGGGCCCAGGTTATTTATGATGCGGCCCTCGCGCATCATCGGAGCGTGCTCCCACAAGAACATCTCTTGAAGGCTCTGACCCCTCTCTATTTAGGGAAGACTGCGTCATTCGTGATGGATAGTCAGGGGTTGACAACGGCAGAGGCCGAACACCTGATTGAAGCGCTCTGCCGAACGTTCGAGAAACAGAAAGAATACCTTGTCGCACGTTGGCCTCAGTCTCAAGACGCGCGCGAAGTCATCGGCGCTGCCCACGTGAGGCCTGAAAGGAGCCAGCCATGACTTCAAGCTGGGAACAGACATTACTCGGACCGGTTGCGGCTCTCGGTGAACGCGTCCTCGCCATTCTTCCCAATGTGTTGGCCATGATGATTCTCTTGCTGGTCGGTCTGGGCGCCGCCTGGGGCATGGGGCATTTGATGGAACGATTGCTTCGCATCATCGGTTTGGATCGACTCTGCGATCGGATCGGTATCGCGGCAGCCCTGCTGAGAGGAGGCCTCAAAGCCGATCCGTCCTACATCATCGGTCGCATTACCTACTGGCTGATCGTGATCTTTGCCACCACGGCATCTCTGGGCGCGCTCGACGTTGCTCCGATCAATCAGGCGGCTCAGTCGCTCTTGTCATACATTCCTCATATAGTCACAGCGGCCGTGATCGGGATCATCGGCTATCTCGTCTCGAATTTTGTGTCACAGGCCGTCCTGATCGCTGCCGTGAACGCGGGATTGCCTCCGGCCCGCTGGATCGCAGCCGGGACCCGATGGGGCATTCAACTCTTGACGGTGGCCATGGCGCTCGAACAGTTGGGGATTGCCCAGCACATCGTCGTCGTTGGATTCGGCATCACCTGGGGAGGCCTTGTCCTCGCCGCTGCACTGGCGCTGGGATTGGGCGGTAAGGATCTGGCGAAGGATTTCCTGGAGCGACGTCTGGCCGGACATTCCCGGTCGCAGATCAACGAAGATCTACGACATCTCTAATCCCATGTCACGCTATATTCTCTTCACAGACCTAGACGGCTCTCTGTTGGACAACGACACGTATTCCTTTGACGAGGCGAGACCGGCACTCGAGGCCCTTCGTTCAGAGAACATTCCGGTCATTCTCGTTTCCGGAAAGACCCGCGCGGAAATCGAGCCGCTTCGAGAGCGCCTTGATCACCACAATCCCTTCATCGTTGAGAATGGCGCGGCGGTGTTTGTGCCCCTCCATACCTTTGACTTCCCCCTGGAGCGGTCGCGGCGACGCTCCAGTTATCAGATCATCGAACTCGGTACTCCCTATGCGCTCCTCCGGGATGTACTCCGGCAAATCGAAGAAGCGGTAGGCACACCGCTCCGAGGGTTCGGCGACCTGTCGGTCGACGAAGTCATGGAGAACACAGGGCTCTCCCGAGAAGATGCGCTCCGGGCTATGCTGCGGGAATTCGATGAGCCGTTTCTAGTGAACGGCCCTCCCAAGCTAATCGAGGAAGTCTGCCGCCAGATCGTGAGGCGAGATCTGAATTGGACAAGAGGCGGGCGTTTCTTTCACCTGACGGGAAACAACGACAAGGGTCGGGCCGCAGAAATTCTGCTTCGCTGCTACAAACGGCAGGGTCGATTCGCTAACCTGCCGGACGACATAGAAACCATCGGCATCGGCGATAGCCTCAACGATCTCCCTCTGTTACTGACGGTCGACCATCCGGTGTTGGTACAAAAACCAGACGGCTCGTACGACCCTGAGATCAACCTGCCGAACCTCATTCGCGCACCCGGCATCGGCCCTGTCGGTTGGAATCGTGCCGTCTTGGAACTGCTACGACAGGCCTCGGAAGAAACATCTCATGGGCGACCAGTCAACCTCCGAGCCACATGATCGCCCTCAGTTCGAAACCTGTTGCGTCAGTCCTCTGCCGGATTAATGATATGGAGTCCTGCGGCTTTTGATGCCGCCAATAGCTGGGAATCCGCGCTCACGACGGTCAATCGCAACGGCTTCAGCTCCAATGCCAATGCCAGATGCATCACCTGAGGCGATCGAAGAGACGGATACTCCAAGACCAATTCTTTAGTGGCCAGATAGGTTTCCATCCTCGGTGCGATGAACCGATAGAGTCCCTGCTTGGATTCAATTTCGAACTTATAGAGCACCGAGTAGCAATCATCCCGCGTAATCTGTCCCTCGTGAGCTCGTGCGCACAGAACCGAATAGAAGTCCGTCACGGTCCATGTCGGGACGATCGCAACCTTCCCACGCTTCACCATCAGCTTATTCACGATCCTGGTTCCTCGCTCCATGCTGTAGCGCTTAATGAGTGCGGTTGAGTCGAAATAGTAGTATGGCATCCCCTTACGCCCTCCCCTTCAGAATGATTTCCGCGAGCGGCCCTTGGAGCTTGGAGAGCCTATCTTGTAGTTCATCGAGCGGCGCCTCTTCGTACCCTTCCTTTCGCAAGGTGTCGGCAAGATTACCTCTATTGAAGGACGCCGTGTCTTCCTTCAGTCGGTCATTCAATCGCCGCTTTGCCAGACGGCTTGAAATCTTTTGTCCTGGCTTGGTCAGCCCCCGTCCCCTGCTGCGTGGCGCTCGGCTGACGGATAGTTCATCTGTCTTTTCCACGATGGACGCCTCCTTCTGAAAGAACGTTCAGTTACCGCCTCACCCCTGATTCTTCTCGCGGGCAACTCGCCGGCCTCGTCGCCGTCTCGAGCAACGCGCCCTCGCCGAAAACATGCGCGGCGATCGCCTTCGCGACATCCGACGACAACTCTTGTTGCATCACACGCAGCGTTTTCGCCGTGGCTTCACGTTCTGTCAGATGTCCTTCCTTTCCACCGTGCGCCATCGTCCCAAGGACGCGCCCCGTCCCCGGCTCCACGACCTCGAAATCGCTGCACCACCGAACGTACTTGAAATTTGGGTCGCGCGCCTCAATAGGAAACAGACGGACAGTGCCTCGGACGATCAATTCCGGAGCACCAACCTCTTCATCTTCCGTCCTCGTGGTCACGTGAAGTCCTTCCCGGATCAACCCTTCCGCCAGCGCACGTCCAACCGGCTCCGCATGATCTCCGGACACTTGTACCGCAATCACCAGATTCGTGGCAAGAAATTGCTCCAACTCATCGGATAATTCGTTTACCTGATAGCTGGATGGGGCGCCTTGCCCGCTGGGACGGATCACTCGCAAATCCCTGTTGTATGCCTCGCGCAGAACGAGATTTCTCCCGGCCCGCCGAAGAGCGCGAACCTTGGCGACTTTGTCCGTCGGTTGCCGTGACTCGGCGACATCCGCCTCGATCGCACGGTCCAACGCCGACACCTTCTCCATCAACGCGGCCTCGGCCTGATCACGATTCATCACGCCCAGAGCGTAGTACGACCGGCTGTCCGAGTCGTACCAGACATCCGCAATCCTGACGTTTTCCAGCACTTTGTCGGTCGAGACTTTCGTCACGTTGTCGATCGTGAGTCGCCGCTCGGCATTGGAGACACCGCGATTCTCAACGACCAAATACGATTCCCGGTCCTTTGCCTGCGCCGCGACTTCCGCCTTGAAGATGCGGGCCACGGCCGCATACGCCTGGTCTTCAGCATTGCTTCGAATGTCCGCTTGGCCGACTCCGGTCAAGTAGTGATTCGGCGGATACTCCGAACCCCGACCATCGACCCACCCCGGCTTCTCTTTTCCCGCGAACCAGCTACAGGCGGTCGATGCGGACACCAGCAACCACAGACACAGGAAAACCACAACTCCTTGTCCGAAAGAAGACTCGCCGGTGCGCATCATTGCATCACACGCTGGATGATGAACACCGTCTGGCCGCCGGTCAGCGCGATCGTTTGTCCATCTTTCACCGTCGTCACCCCTTGTCCAGACGGTTGAATGGACACCTGGTACGGACCTGGTCGTACCCACGCCCGAGCCACGTGAATTTCGTCGGGCAAGGTCTGCCAACTTCGCTTGTCGGCCTCTTCCGACGCCACAGCAATCCCCTTCGCCAGCACCTCGACGAGAAGTCCCACCCACGGACCGGCCTCTCTGCCGGCAGCATGCTGAGCTCCCCTGGTGATCCCCTCCGCCAGGGCGAATTTCGTCGCCGCTCGCGCGAGAGCTTTCGCAGTGATCGCTGGTAACCGTTCCGAAAGACTCTTCTCCGCGAGGGCGGTTACATTCTGCACCGGCTCCGATCGTACGGTGACGGAATGGCCGAACGAATCGGTCAGCGTCATACTTTCAGATCCTACCCGCGTCTTTTGCGCAACTAACCGTGGAAGCGCAACGCGGGCCACTTCTCCATTGAGTCCATACAGTATGCTGTCCGCCACACGATCTCGTCGATAGGACGACTGAAAGACCGCTCGATTTAGCAAGACTAACTGTACGGCATCAAGACTAATAGGTAAGTCCAAGAACAGATCCTCTTTGCGCGGAGCCCGACCATTATAGCTGATCATCACGACGTGAGCGAGTTGCTCTTGGGATGATCGAGACTGCCACTCAACATCAGGGAAAGTCTGTCGATACTCGGCAAACTCGGTTGTTAAGCCGAGTGCCTCCGCTGTGCGCAAGAGGTCGGAGCGCAAGGAGGGAGGAACGGACATCTTCGACCACTCCTGCATCGATCCATACGCGTCATAGGCGTTGCGATAGGCAATAAAGGCGTTGTTGAGATCACCGGCTGCCTCGTACAGGATACCGCTCACATACCGCGCAAACCCGTCATTCCGGTACCTATCGGCACCCTTTACTCTGTCACTGAGCACATTCAAACGATGGTCGATACGTCGCACCTCCACCAATGCTTCTTGAAGTTGTCCCTGAGCCGCATAGTTCAAGGCCTTGATGACGTTGATCATGACGTGTTCGTAAGCATCGCCTTCATACGGCAAGACATTGTCGTTAGAGACAAATGCGGCGGTCTCCGAGCGGATGGTTCTGGTATAGAGCCGCTCGACCTCCTCTTCCGCTCGTTCCAATGCCGCACTGCTTTCCTGGTATTGGCCTGCCAGCTGCAGCACCATTCCTCGATCCATTTCATACAGTAACCGCCCCTTTGCTCCATACTCGTTCTCGGTCTGCTCGACGATTGCCGCGGCCCGTTGCGGATCACCGGCAAAGAGGCTTTGTTCAATGAGGCGGTAGCGATTACCGGAAGGACTACACCCGGTCAGGAACAGGAGAACGGCAAGAAACGGCAGCAACGAGATCGGCCCGTGGGTAGAGCGTGGAAGGATGGGGTTCAACAGTGTCCGCGGAACTTAAAAGACGGTGCGTTTCCTTTCAACCACCTTCTTGATCTTCTTCTGCCCGTACCAGATTTTCGCATTGTTCTCCAGATCGATCATCTGGAGATCCACTTGGTAGAAGACCGCTTTGGTTCCGTCGGCTTCGTCAAGAATGGTGGCGATCGTACCCTTCATCATGAAATCGGCCCCGGTCTCTTTTCCTGGGGCTTTCTGCGTCTCTTCGCGCGCGTAGATGGCTTGCTCTTTTCGTTCGGCACGAACTTCATCACGCTCGCCTTTGCCCGCCACGAACGTAACTTTCTGGGAATTGGTGAGTTCTCGTTCCAAATCCGTGATGAAGGTTTGCACGTTGATATGTTCGTGACTGCTGTTCAGGACCGTTCCCACGACGACGACAGGCTGACGTTGGTTCGCCTTTTCGAAATTCCCTAGCCACGGATATTGTAGCGCATCCTTGACCATGGATTCGGCGACCATCCGGGAATCCGTGTCGTTCCACCGGCCGCTCAAATCGATAACGACCGCGGCATCGACACGGGTCACCTTTGTTTCATGTCCGCATCCTGACAACGCAAGGACGACACCCATCACCACGACAAGCGACGACCTCTGCTTCCGAATCACCGTGAACCTCCGAGAAGGGGTGAACTCTCATTCACCATGAGGTTTAGCGAACGCCTCGCTTTTCCTCTTCCTTCTCCAACCGTTCGAACAGACGGTCCGCATTCTTCCGTACGAAGTCCCGGACCTCTTTATTCAGTTCTTTGGCCTGTTCCAAGTTATTCTTCATGTCCTCCAGGCTCAACTTGGTCAACACGTAATAGGTGTCGGTCTTGGGATCCATGTACTGATCAATTCTCCGAACTCCGCTCAGTGTCGTCGTCGTGATGGTCTTGATGGCCCGCTCGACATTCTGTTCTTCCGTATTCCTGGTAAAATCTCCAGCGGTCGTTGAGGCCGCATAGTCTCTCATCAGATACCCGGTGTAGGTATCGAATGTCTTGGCGATCTCGGCTCTCCCGCGATTCTCGGCTGTATCCCAAGCAAGCGGCGCATTCCGGACCCCCACGACCGCCCCCACGCCATAAAAAGCTTTGTTGTCCTTTTCATTAAATGCTCCGGACCCCTTTTGAACCCATTTAGGAGGACCGCCACAAGCCGCAAGTCCCATCACGAGAAGGACGACAAGACCGGAGCCGACCAGCCTTGAATGCATCGTTTGTGACCAGATCATACAATCCTCCTTGGGGTAACTAAGCATATTTGCCGCACGTATAATATCAGGCTAAAAACCTTGAAATTATGCTAACATGCGTTATTTTATCAGTCAACGCAACGCTCGTTTCGAGCGGGTATCGCCATAGACAAGGAGGAAACCCTGTGGCGGACATCCAGATTGAAGACGGTATGATCAGAATTTTGAACTTGGAGATCCAGGATCCCAAGGCTGCTGCAGTACTCTCTGCCTACCCACAGGCACGTTGGGCGGAAATCACCCGTCGAGCGGTCAAGATCGGCCTTGGATACTTGAAAGGTGGCGAGCACGATTAAGGCATTGGGGTGCGATGGGCTTGGCTGACGGTTGCTCGGGCGCGAGCAGCGCAACAGCCGCTCGTATTGAGCCTTCGCCTACTGTTGCCGTTCAGAAGGGGTTTGAGGGCCGGTGCCAAGCGTAAACGCCGACCTCCGTCCTTCGACCAACGCCGTGTCTCCATCACCGTCGATGCGTAGACTCGTCGGATGTTGCACACCGTTGGATGCCACCCCCACCTGTTGCATAAGATAGGCCCCCAGCTCGGAAGCCATGAGCCAGCCGTTTCCATCGAGATCGGCTGAGCCTGACAGCCCGGCCAGCAAAACCTCCACAAAACGACTGCTCTTCTCAACGCGAACGGCGGCTTCTCCTTTACTTGCCGCGCTGATGACTTGCACCGCACGCCGATCCGTATCCGATTCCGGGGCCATCCGTCCTTCCAATGACAGCTCCGGTGGCACAGTGATCTCCCATCCGAATACCGGCGCATCGAAAATCAGGAGCGTATGCTTGGAAGCCGTCCGCCTCGTAAATTCCTTTAAATGCTCAACCGTGATCGACTTCGTTGCGTTGCTGAGCTGTGCGTCAAACGGCACAAGATACCCTCGCTCTTGCCCATCGGAATCCTGTGTAAACTCGGCATGGCCCGCGTAGAAGAACACGAGCCGGTCCATGCGGCCGACTTTTCTGGGCAACATGTCGTCCAAAAGCTGATGGAGGCGCCGCGAGCTTGCATCCTTGTCGTAGAACTCGATCACCTCATCGAACCCCAACCGCCGAAACGCTTCGGCCACCTTTTTGGCATCGCTGATCGCTCCCGGGATGGGAGGAGCCAAGACATAGTTTTCGATCCCAATAATGATCGCCCAGGACTTGTAGTACAGGCCCTCCGGCTTTCCCACTTGAGCCTCAGCAGTCGACAGCGCGACAACCGAAAACATGCCGATCATATGAGCGCCCAGTAAAAGTAGGATTAAAAGCATACGCGACAGGTGTTTCCCAAACTGCCTTGCGCTGTTCATCGAGTCACCCTATCTTCGGCCTAGACAGGTGTCAAGCAACGGAATCGAGATGAACGGCGGCGCCACAATAAGATGGTCTCGAAGATGGTCTCGGAGCAACTGTATGGTTGCAGGCATCCTCGCCTTTCTCCATAATGACGCGTCCACAAGGGACTGCTCTGGAGAAGGAGAGGCAGCCGCCATGAGCGAGAAGATTGAGACCCTCTTGAAGGAAAGGCGGACATACCTGCCCACCGACAAGACGATAGCCGCCGCCTATATCAAAGACTACGAGACCGAGTACAAACGATCCATCGCAGACCCTGAAACATTTTGGAGCCGTGAAGCCAAGGAACTGGACTGGTTCTCTCCTTGGGATAAGGTCCTGGAGTGGAATTACCCATGGGCGAAATGGTTTGTCGGCGCTCGATGCAACATCGCCTACAACTGTCTGGACCGTCACGTCAAGACCTGGCGCAAGAACAAGGTCGCCTTGATCTGGATCGGCGAACAGGATCAGGAACGAATCCTCACCTATGCTGAACTGTACCGACAGGTAAATCGCTGCGCCAACGCCCTCAAAAAGCTTGGCCTCCAGCGAGGCGATCGTGTCACCATCTATCTGCCCAAAATTCCCGAGCAAGTTGTCGCCATGCTGGCCTGCGCCAGGATCGGCCTGATCCACAGCGTCGTCTATTCAGGGTTCAGCGCCCCTGCCCTCGCCAGCCGTATCAACGATGCAGAGTCAAAAGTGGTGATCACCGCCGATGTGGGGTTCGACCGCGGTAAGGCTATCCCATTGAAACCGGTCGTGGACGAGGCTCTCAAAACCTGCCCGACGATCGACCATGTGGTTGTCGTACGCCGCCAGATCCAAAGTCCGCCCCTCTCCGCCCCAAAGGAAATCGACTGGAAGGAGTGGATCGAGAGTGAACGACCGGTTTGCGAAGCGGAGCAGCTGGATGCCGAAGCACCGCTCTATATCCTCTATACGTCCGGCACGACCGGTCAGCCGAAGGGCGTCGTCCATGTCCACGGAGGGTACATGGTCGGCACCTATACGACGACGAAGTATGTGTTCGATCTGAAGGATGATGACGTGTACTTCTGCGTGGCTGATCCGGGGTGGGTCACAGGCCACAGTTATATCGTCTACGGTCCTCTCCTCAATGGTGCAACGATTCTGACCGCGGAAGGGAAACCGGATTATCCGGATCCTGGACGCTGGTGGGATCTCATCGAACGATATGGGGTCTCGATTTTCTATACGACCCCGACCGCGATCCGACTGCTCATGCGCTACGGCGAAGACTGGCCGAAGAAATTCGATCTCTCGACACTCCGTATCCTCGGGAGCGTGGGAGAGCCGATCAACCCGGAAGCCTGGGAATGGTTTCATCGGGTGACAGGCGAAGACAAACCTATTATGGACACCTGGTGGCAGACGGAAACGGGATCGATCTTGGTCACCCCGCTTCCCACCGTGCCGCTGAAGCCAGGCTCGGCCACGCGCCCGTTTCTCGGCATTGAAGCCGATGTCGTCGATCGCGAGG
The DNA here is from genome assembly GCA_029194675.1 of Nitrospira sp. NCBI lineage: Bacteria > Pseudomonadati > Nitrospirota > Nitrospiria > Nitrospirales > Nitrospiraceae > Nitrospira > Nitrospira sp. Next base: position 649,728 of record JARFXP010000001.1, read on the forward strand.
GAAACAGTCTCCCCGCAAACGCCGGCGGCTTTGCCGTCATCAAAAAACCATGGCCGGCTATGATGCGTACCATTTACAAGGATCCTGAGCGTTATAAGGCCTACTGGTCCACCATCCCCAATTGCTACACGGCAGGCGACGTCTGCCATAAGGATGCAGACGGCTATCTGTGGTTCATGGGCCGTGCGGATGACGTGATCAAAGTCGCCGGGAATCGGCTTGGCACAGCTGAAGTGGAAAGCGCATTGGTCAGCCATCCGGCCGTCGCGGAGGCTGCCGTGATCGGCAAACCCCACAAGACGGTCGGTGAGTCCATTAAGGCCTTCATCATTCTGAAACAGGGAGAGCAGGAAAGTCCTGCGCTGATTCAGTCGATCAAGGATCAGGTCCATAAAGAATTGGGCAAGATCGGCGTCCCGGCTGAGATTGATATCGTCTCCTCCCTCCCCAAGACTCGGTCTGGAAAAATTATGCGGCGCGTCCTCAAAGCAAAAGAGCTGGGGCAAGACCCGGGAGATATCTCAACGATCGAAGAGTAGCGTACAGAGAAGTTAGACCCGATCTGGGCCTAGCTGAGTGAGCGGAACGACAGATGAAGAAACCAATGATTTTCGCTGCGGCAATTTCGATCGGTATCATAACCCTGTCCTTACCGGCACTCGGTCCAGAACTCACGCTTGCCGCGGATCAGCAACCAAAGGCCAAACCGCGCTCCAAGACCGTCAAACCCAAGACTGAACCGAAGTTTCACGCAGCCGAAACTGCGGCGAAGGGCAACGCCTGTTCCGGCGTTGCTCCACAGATCGAAAAACTTGTTCCCGATGAAGGGAAACCGGGCATGAAAGTCACGATCAAGGGCGTGGAATTCGGCTCGCCCGGCTGCTTGCGAGGCGTTTCCTTCGGGCCAGGCCACGCGTCCACCTTTACAATGAAAAACGAATCCACCATCATAGCAACAGTCCCAACCGGTGGCCGTAAGGGCCTCGTCATAGTAACCGTCACAACGGCTTCCGGAGAAGATTCCAAAGCCTTCTTGGTCAAATAGGCGAACGGGTCTGCGGTTCTTCAGCATGAAGTGGACTAGAAAACCGGGTGAGCCGATCTATCAGCGACGGCACATGATCGCGCTCGCCCTGGCGGTGGGCCTGCCGGTTGTTCTGTTGCAACTGTACAAGATCTACGTAGGCCCGGTGAGCTTCGATGCACAGATGGGATTTGGGATTCTCGTTTCAATCCTGGCCGGAATCATCCTCTACTACACCTACCGCTCGTCCGCTCGGAATCAGCAGTAACGGCTTCTCAATCAGCGGGTCCTGTCACGGGGTGACCAGCCCCCCGATGGCTAACCTCATGGGGAGCGCATCGGGAAGCGAGTGCCCCCAACTAGTAGTTAGGTGTCTCGCCCTCAAGCCGACCCAAACTGATTTATGACACGACTCAGCATTTCTTTGTCAGTCTTTTCAATCCTCCTAAGAAGCGAAACGGCCGCCTGTTCCATTTCGGCCTTCTTCTCTACCTTCACCTTCTCGATCTCTTCGTAAACATTCTTCAAATCGGCTAAAGCCTTCTTAGCCTTCTCTGAATCCAGGGAACCTTCCCCAACCAGGGGAAGCAACACATCCAATATCAGACCCAGCTGCCTTCCATACGAAGCCTTCTCAAATACTTCCTTTTCGATACTTCCTACACCGGCCTCCGGCTTGATCGCCCCAAAGAACCAACCTAGATCGGGCGAAATATCCTGAAGGACACTTCCGCTTAGGGGAAAATGGACTTGAGGGGACCACATCCAATACCAAGGTAACATGTTGACCTCCGTTTCAGTTAGACCACCGACCTAAGGACACCCAACCATGTCTAGGCCGATCCGCATAACACGCGACGAACATTCACACACCATATGCCATCTGTTTCGTTGTTTCCACAAGGGACGACCGTTTGACCATTCCTCATGAGTTCTTACGCGGATCGGCATAACACCCGTTCCGTGGAGCCGCACAGCTTGTCAGTCGTGGGTTCCTGCGTAGGCGGTGGAACAACCCCACTCATGTGGCTAACCTTTCGGGCGAGAGGCGCGACGTGCCGCCTCCTTCTCAATCCGATGGTTAGGCCTGTTGTGAATCAATGATCCGTTGGATGTTACGTTTCAATCCTGGAAGTTTCTCGTACACCACGTCCCATACCAGCTGATAATCCACCCCAAAGTAACCGTGGATCAGGCGGTCGCGCATCTGAGCAATCGGACGCCACTCAACCGTGGGATGCGATGCCCGGAACTCCTGGGGCAGGTTCTTCACGGCTTCGCCGATAATTTCCAAGCTGCGCACGAACGCACGTCGCAACGTCTCATCAGCTGCAAAACGCTCATAGGTCAGACTCTGACTCTGATCGAGGAGGTACTCGACCTCCACGAGAATATGCCGCAGATAGTCACGCGGCTCGAAGGACATCCATTGCCTCGGCCAAGATGTGCGGCCCAATAAACGGTGAGAGTGACTCAGTGGTGACCACTTCAACCCGATGCTCCAACGTGTCTTCGAGCAGATCCGCCAGCGCCATGAAGCGATCGAAGGTCTTCTCTCTCAGAGCGAACTCGACAAGCACATCAACATCACTGTCGGGGCGAGCCTCGTTGCGAAGCACCGATCCGAAGAGCGCCAGCCGACGAACACCGAGGCGCCGAATCTCGGACTCAACGGTTTGTAGCCGCCGGATCGCCTCGTCACGGGTGAGGGAAATTTTGCTCATGTGGAGAACATACACGAAACATCCGACTGATGCGAGGTGGAAGGCCTAACGCGGGGCTAACCGGCGCGTTGCTGTTTGGCGTGCAGTGGTCGCCGCGACATCCAACAGTCCTCGCAACGCCTCGTTGACCGCTTTAGCCTTCGGGAAGGCTTCGGCAAGTTTGGGTTCGAGAACGACGACGTTTGTCTCCATCGCAAACCGAGCAGCATACTTCCCGCGCACGAGCTTGCCAAAGTCCGAACGTCTGTATTCCGGCCGAAGTTCGTCGACTGCTTTACGACTCCCCTTCTTCATAGATTCTCCTTTCTCGTCTCGTTACCAGCCGAGCACTGATAATGCGAATATGTTCACCTTCATCGGCATGTGCCACAACCACGAGGCGACCCTGGCTCGAATTGCCAAAGGTTACAAAGCGGCGCTCCTCTGCGGAATGTTCTATTTCTCGGCATGCATGCGCAGGGTCATGTTCATGCAACTGGCCGGCGCAGCCTCAAGAAGCTCGTACGGGCGGAAGCCAAGGTTTCCTCCCCCTTTGTCCGGTGTAGTGTCGGACACCGAGGCCTGTACGCCGTTTGTGAACTGTGTCTAAAATTTGGCGGATTGGCTGTCTGTGCGAATCTTGTTGGAGTCTCCGAGAAATGCCTAACGTTTGAGTTCACCCGCTTTGCGGAAGCCGTCGAAGGCGACTGTAGCACGTCGGATGCAGCGAAGGGTTAGGCACCGATGATTTCATTCAGGCCTTCGATGCCCTGAGCCAGTTCCTCAGGGCTCACTTTGCCGAGTCGCTGGCCGATTCGTTCCACTGCCAGCGTGCGAATCTGGCTGATCTTGACCCATGACTGCTTCGGAAGGCCCTTCGACTGAAGCTCAAGCGTGAGAGGGAAGCCCGCTCGTTGCGGTTGGCTCGCGAGCGCAATCGCGATCACCGTGCCGGATCATTCGTTGAACACGTCATGGCTGAAGACCAGCACAGGGCGCCTCCCGGCTTGTTCCTTGCCCCGGACCGGGTTAAGCTCCGCCCACCGAATCTCACCCCTCAGTATTCGGGCCATGTCGCCACATCCTCAGACAGGCCTTCCTCAGCAAGCGTCTTTTCGAAGACGGGATCGAGTTTCGCACACTCCCTAGCCGAGCGGCTTCGGTCCAGGCGAGCGAGTTTCTCCTCCACAGCTTCCTGAATGGCTTGACTCCGGCTGGGAAAGGCGGCTCGCTCCACGAGGGTATCGAGGCGTGCCAGGGTGGATGCATCGAGGGAGATTGCAATTTTTATTCGCGGCATGTCACACCTCCAAGTATGACGATACGTCATACCTCCGGCATGGTCAAACCCCTGACTCTCTCGTGGCCATCCGCCACGCGACCGAACGGGGCCGAGCGCGAATGTCTTGTTGGCATGCCTGGTTAGCCATGTCCGGCAAAACCGATAACAGCAGACCTGATGGCCAATGCCAGACAAAGCGGTGAGTACAGGGCGGTGTCCAAACGGGCAAAGCAGGTATCGCGGATACGGTTCCAGAACCCCACCAATCGGAAGTCTCCAATCGCACGCAGCAGTAACACCAACGCCAACGGGTTAGCCAAGCGCGGACTGAATGAGGTAGTGGCATCGAGAATCGCCTTCATGTGTGGAGCCACGAAGAGAAGAAGGGTGGTTTGCGAACATGGCCCTTGCCAGAGCATTGAGCGGCTAGATCAAACAGGCTTGCTTGCAGCTATGCACGATTCAAGATCCGACCCCGACTTCATCTTCGCATGTTTCCGCTCTGTGGCCGCAGAGCGTTCCCCTCTCCCAGGCTTTCCTGGCACACCAAGATCCGACCCTAATCTCATCTTTCTTACGCGGTCAGCATACCACCCACTCCCGTGAATGGATTCACCGCTGTCCAGCGGACGGCGGACACCTGCTGCTCCACGATGAAGGACAAATCACACAACTAGGGGTCAGAGGGCCCCACATTGTGATCCGTTCGTTATGCGGCGCTTTGGTCTTTCTGATCGGTCGACTTCGCTGGGTCAATCAGTCGATCGCGGTATTGCTCCTGCAGCTTGGCGTAATAAGCCACCAAGCGCACCGGATCGTGGTCAAATCGAGCCGAGATGCGATGACGCACCTCGCGGATTTCGTCGATTGGTTGATCGCTCTTCATGGCTTACCTCCGAGCAGTTCCAATGGCGTTACGATCGATGGCACAAAAAGGCCTAGCATGGTGTTGATGCGACGAATGTGGCCAAACTTGTTGGCGTTAGCCAGATGCTCACAATTCCACGTGACGAGAAAATCGCATTTGTGAAATGAGGCCAGAGCCAGATGCAATGCGTCGCCTGCCGGATCAGCCGGCATCACCATGTGCTGAATGTATGTCTGCACGATCACGGCAATCGACGGCTCGACCGTCAAGACCGGCAGCCCGGCCACAAGCGCCAACCAACCCGCAGAGCGATCGGGAGGGCCGCCAGCCAGCTCATCCAGCACGGCGGGACTCGTCGTAAGTTCGTAGTGATGTCCTGCCTCTGCCCACCACTGCCGTGTCCATTCGCGTCGTGCGACGATCTCGGGAGCAGTACGAGTCTCGTGGTAAAAGCTGGGAATTGTCGTCTCGACGTACACGCGCGGCTTGCTCATGGATGCAGCATACCGCGCTCAGGCTGATGTCTTCAACGGCGCCGACCTGCTGACTCCGCGTTGGACAGATTGGCGTCAGGTGTCTCGACCACCAGGTGAAAGTGATTGTCCATCATGCAATAGGCGTGCAGCAGGAGCTGAAACAGGGCGACGACACGATCGCGGACCCCAAGTCATCGCTGCCGGTCCTCATCGTCCCAAAAGATGTTCTGGCGGGCGTTGCCCCACGCAGTGACGTGGTAGAGTGCGCCACGAAATGCGATGCGCAGTGGGTGGGCCATCGGGCATAGACTAGCTCATCCGTATACACATCACAAGATCTGACCCCATTCTCTCTCCTCAACTTTCCCCCCCTGTGTTAGGATAGAAAAGATTCCTGACCCCTTTTCTGCTCTTCGGCGCTGCCTTGTTGTTTCTCGCGCCCATCCTCTCCAGGAAGCGAACTTGCCGACTGTTCTATTTGACCCGTGTCGGCCTCGGCGCCTTCCACACGCCGTCTTGCGCTTCAACGCTCGGCAGGTAGAGGCGCATGACCATGTAAAATGGGCCTTTCGGCGCGGGCAGCCAGTTCGCTTCCTTGTCCTTGCCCGGCGATTCGTGCTGGATGTAGAAGGTGTAGCCGCCGTCGGCGTTCTTCACCCAGTTGGGCAGCATCGGCGTGTTGAGCAGGTACCGGTTGATCGAATTGGCTACGAGCAGGCGCTGGGGCAGGTTGTACATCGTGATTGACCAGAACGCTTTCGCCGGTGGAAGTTGGTCCCCAGCGAAGGTGATCGTGTATTTGTTGGCGCCGTCCATCGGTTTGCCATCCGCATCGACGGAGATGAACGGGTAGATCACTTCCTCTTTCGGCTGTGCATTGCCGGCGAGGTAAATGCACGTGGCGCGGTAGAGGTAGTTGTTCTTGAGATACTCGCGCGTGCCGTAGCAGTCGCCGGGGGTAATCTCGCCGGTGTTGAGTTTCTGAACGGTGGCATTGATGTCAACCCAGGCGTCGGCCACTCCCTGTTCGATTGCCGTCTTGAGCTCGGGTGAGAGCTTCGCGGGATCGAAGGTGAGTCCCTCGCCGATCCAGACCTTCGCGACGCGCTTCCTGAATTCGACCTCGCTGGGGACGGTTGGAGCGAACTGCAGGAGGTTGTTCAGGACGCTGAAGAACTGCAGCGAGGTCTTTTGTTCAGCCACTGTCAGTGGCTTCACGAAGGTGAGCGGAGTGCGCTTGGGGGTAGGCTGGCCGAGGAACGACGAGAGCGTCTGCACCTTGTACCCGGACTGCACCTTCCTGACGTTGTCGATGTCGCCCGGGTTAAAGAGCTGCGTGCGGAACGCGGCGGTCGCGAGCGGGGTCTCCATACGGAAGACTTTCTTGATGCCCTTCGGCGTCTCGCCCTTCCACGATGGCCCGGCGACCAGGAAGCTCGCGGCGTCGTTGCCGGTCATGCGCGTGCCGAACATTTCGACGTACCCCCAGAGGTCGAAGAGGCTGCACCCGTAGTAGCGCTGCTTCTCGACCTGGGGCACGGTGATCACGATCGGCTCATCGCGCACATCGATGCCGATGAACGAGTAGAGCGTGTCGGCGTTGATGGTCTGGATCGTCGTATCGGCAGGCGTGTAGAGGCGCGCGTTGTTGGCGATGGTGTTCCAGCCGCCCTTGAACTCGGGATTGGTCTTGTCAATGAAGTACGAGTACTGGACGCGGTAGTCGTCCACCAGCGCATACCCCCAGATGTACGCCTCCTTGGCGATGGCGCGAGCTTCCTTGGGCGTAGCGTCCTGTGCGTGGGTGGGCGAACCGAACGCCACCCCGAGTAGGGCAACGAGAACGATGAGGATGAGAGTCTTCACAGTTTGTCTCCTAGTAGTTATTTTCGATCGTGCCGCTCGACGCCGCCGAACTATTGAGTATGCTGACCGGCATAGTTCCGTTACAGTTGCGAAGGGCTCAGCCATTGCACCAGCGCATCGGCTGGGCTCCGGACACCTCGTGGCCCACGATGAAGAGCAGGGGCATAGACCATTGATGAGTTCTGGTTGCCTCAAGCTTTGAACGGACACGCATAACCAACTGCGGCACATTCTCAGCCAATCTACAGACCCCGTCAAGTCGCACTTGCCAGGACCCATCAGAAGTGATTCCATTTTTTGGGCAGGGTTGAACACGCAGGAACCGGAGAGGTATTCACTCAGCTGTGGGCGAAGCAGCGCTGCCCGACCTAAGCTGGCTGCTGAGAACCGAAGGCTGACCGCTATAAATCAGATCAGTCCGCGCTTCTGCAGGTAGTCTTTATCGATGCTGATGGTAGGTTTGGGAAGCTGCCCACGCTCTTGGAGCAGGCGCTCGACGTACTTGCCGATGAGGTCCGATTCAAGGTTGACGGGATCACTCTCCCGCTTCAGGCCGAGCGTCGTCATCTTCGCCGTGTGCGGAATGATGGCGACGGAAAACCTATTGTTGCTCACATCATTGACCGTCAAGCTGATGCCATCGACGGTAATTGGAAAGACAAATAGGGGTCAGATCTTGTATCGTGCATTGTTACTATCATGTGGACTCACGATGCGACTGATCGTCAAATAGTGCAACCCCCACCGCTTGGCCGATGTCGGAAAGGCTGTAGTCGTGGTCCACGTGCGCACGACGAACGCGGCAGATTCTCTGCCGATCTACAGGCCCCGTCAAGTCCAACCTAGCCGGGAGTCCTGAGAATTGATTCCATTTCTTTTGGCAGGATAACCCGGTCAGACCTGGCAGGAGGCCCATGCGCAGCTATTGCCCTGGTCATGCCTTTATTCTTCCGCTAGTCGAGGATCAGAAACGCACTCTCGGGATCGGAAGAGAAGGCCCCCACGTCGCCAGCGCGGCGGCGGAGCAATGCTTCGATCATGGCGGTTGAAGCATTGCCGACTCGAACCCAAATCACTTTAGGCGGGTGGCCGAAGAGAAAACTGCGTTGATGGAAATCACCATCCTTCGTCACGATAGCAAAGCCCTGCTGTGCGGCATATTGCCAGACAACTGCATCAGCCGCCTCCTGCAACCCAACTTCGCGGACGTGCCGGGAGTCAGGATATTCATTTTGCAGGGCTTGAACGAGACGATGGGAGAGATTCTGATCGAAGAGAAGCTTCACGACGGGGGGATTGACACAAGTTTCCGCTCCCGATCAGCCGCAAAAGCAAGACAGGCGCGGATGTCTTCACGTGTGAGGTCGGGGAAGTCTTTGAGAATTTCTTCTTCGCTCATTCCGGAAGCAAGGTACTCCAACACATCGTACACGGTCATGCGGAGGCCACGGATGCAGGGCTTACCGCCACGCTTCTCAGGATCAATGGTTATGCGAGTTTTCCAATCCATAAGATGAAGGGTAGCCTGGGAAACCGCAAAGATCAAGGCCGCAATCAGAAGCCTGCGCCTGTCCTCCCTCAATACTTCTTCAGATCAGCCCGCGTTTCTGCAAGTAGTCTGTATCGATGCTGATGGTGGGTTTAGGAAGGTGGCTCCGCTCTTGGAGCAATCGCTCCACGTACTTGCCGATGAGGTCCGATTCAAGGTTGACGGGATCCTTCTCCCGCTTCAGACCGAGTGTCGTCACCTTCGCCGTGTGCGGAATGATGGAGACGGAAAACCTATTGTTGCTCACATCATTGACCGTCAAGCTGATGCCATCGACGGTGATCGAGCCTTTCACAACGCAGTAGCGCAAAATCTCCGGTGGCGCTTCGATGGCGAGAATGGTCGCATTGGCGTCTTGATGCCGGCTACGAATGACACCGACCCCATCCACATGACCAGCCACCAGATGCCCGCCGATGCGTTCGTTGAGCTTCATGGCCCTTTCTAGATTTACCGGTAGTCCCACGGCAAAGTTGCCGAGTGTCGTCACCGAGAGTGTTTCCGGCGAGACGTCTACGGAAAAGTCGCGCTCGCTTCTCGATACGACCGTGAGACAGATTCCATCCACACTCACGCTGTCACCGATCTTCAGGTCGCCCATCACCGTCGAGGCCAGAATCGTGAGCCTGGTTCCCGCAAGCGTTTTTCTCAGGACGGTAATCGCGCCCATTTCTTCGATGATACCGGTAAACATGTTTTACTTCTCGAATTTCAAATCTCAAATAGTGAAAGATGATGATTCAATGTCGCCCCGCCTAGTATAGCGGCTTTTTGTTATTTCTTCCTCATGGCCAGCCAGAAGATGGCGGCTGCTATGAGCTGCATACCGGCAATGACCATGAAGGCGCCTTCATAACTCATGCGCGCGATCAGCAGGCCGGCCAGTAATGGCCCACTCGCATGTCCGATATCCATGATCGTGCCCTGCATTCCCATACCCGCTCCCAACGTCTTGAACTCCGAACTGTCCGCGACAAGAGCTGAGGAGGATGAAGAAACAACCGCCTCACCGAAGCCGAATCCGGCCGACAGCATCAGCATGATCGGGAACATCGACACCTGCGGGATACAGACAAAGGTTCCGGCGCATATCACTAGACCAAGGACAATCAGCGGTTGACGACCGACTCGGTCGGATATTCGCCCCATAATCGGCTTGGAAAAGAACGACGTAAAGGCCTGGACCGTAAACAAGAGACCGACTTCGCCGGGATTCAAACCTACTGCAACTCCATACAGCGGGAGAAACGCCATCAAGGCTCCGTTGGCGATCATCTTGGCCGCGTCGGTCATGCTGGTGATCAGCACCTTGCTGTTTTTGGCGACGGCGGCAAACCCTCTCCACATTTCGGACAGCACAACGGCCGCCCCCTGCTCCTTCCTCTGCGGCACCGAGACGTCGAGATGAAGGCTATAGAACAACAGCATGGCGATGCAGCCAAAGACGCCGGCCGTGACAAACGCCGTGGGAAACCCTGCCGCATGGACGAGGTATCCTCCGAGAAAGGGGCCCAAGAGAGAACCGGACTGCGTGCAGGCCGTATAGGTCCCGAGCGCCGCACCACGCCGTTCCCGATAGAGCTCCGCCACCGTCGCTAGAGCGCTCGGAGCGAAGATGGCCGTGGCGAAACCGTGCAGAAACCGTAATGCCGTCAGCGCATCCAAGTTCGTAATGAAGGGATAGAGAAACGGCGGCAGCCCGAACGCCACCACGCCGATCCGCAGCAAAAACCGTCTTCCATAAATATCGGAGAGGGCACCGGAAGGCAGTTTCAGCAAGACGCCCGTTAAGGTCGAAACGGACACGATCAGACCGATCCGTTCCGGACCCGCGCCGAGCGATTCGGCAAACAAGGAGAGCGCGGGCATCCGCACCATGTTGTAGCTGATGAAGCAAAAGATGCCGACCGTGCAGATCAGCACGAAACTGCGCGATGTCGTCATGGGATCGATCTACCGTCCGAACTACCTTCGCCGGTGCTCTGTGGACCCATCAGCGTCTGTTTCAGAAACGCCACGTGATGTTCCGGTAAAGACGGCGGACTCGCCAGTGCGGACATCACCCGTTGAGGATCCACCCTCATCACCACCCCCAATCGATCGACAGTCTCCACTCCTTTTTGCAACCTGCTTGTAACCATTCTGGAAACTAGCGGATGCAGGAGCGAAACCAACCCTGAAAGAAAACGATTATCCAACTTGGTGTACGCCACCAACGTGCTGTCCATCGCTTCATTGTTGTTCCCGTCTCGTAGAGCACCTGTCCTGAGAAAGACGACTGCTTTTCCCGTCACGTGAGGAAGCAACCGACCTTCATGAGTTCCCTCAAGAAAGTAGATGCGGCTCGTGGGATCCTCGTACACCAACTCAACAATGCCCTTCGTCCCCTCGCCGTCATCACCCCAGAATCGGCCGGGGCCTCGCGCTTCCGACCGGTAAAGACCGAGATGCAGGCGCCGGATCACATCCGCTGTAAAGGGAGGATGATCCAACAGGTGCCGATACAGCGGTTCGGATAGAGCGGTTCGGATCGGCCCGAGCTTGCTTTCGGTCGTATGATTCTGAATGATGGCTTGCAGTCTACAGGTCAAGACGGGATCCACTCGTTCGACGGGAAATATGAGCCCGGCATGGTCGGGGGACAATGTGCAGGCTTCCGACCGGCCATACCCGGCAGACACAAGAATCCCCATACCGATCCAAGGAAGAAGCATGCCTGTCACAGGACCTGGCTGGAACCGCCATGCGGAAATCATGAAGCCGGCTTCGCTATGGTAATCGTGAGATGAACGGAGAAGAGTCGCTCAGGATCTTGTCGTAGCCTGGCTTGGCGCAACAGGGTTTCCACTGATGGAGTCACGGTTCCTTCAAACGAGAGACGGCCGTTCGTCACCACCGTGAGCGGTTTGGAGAAATCGATCAACTGCTCGTTCAGGAATAGGCTATAGCGCTGAACGTGCTCAGCCTTCACCTCGATACGATTACTTCCGGCTATCGACGCGTCAAGCCTGGCATATTCCCGGCGTTTGATTCGCTCGTCCCGTTTGTCGACCAAATCCTCTGAAAACGCCGCAATCGGATCGGTCGCATCGAGGCGGACCCAGTTGAACGCTTGAAAGTGGCTGCCATCACGCACGACGGTCAGGCTGGTCGGCAAGGGATCACGGCGTTGACGGTTGAACCAGGCGACAAGGTCCGGCAACTCCTCTCTGGGGAAATAATGTCCGCCCGCCATGGGATGTTCACGTTGATGCTCGCGATACACATAGGGATAGCCGAGCCTGTCCAGCTCTCGGGCGATCGAGCGGCTCAGGTCAACCGGCATCACCTGATCTTTGGCCCCATGAATGATATAGACCGGCGTGTTTCGAAGATTCGCCAAAAACGGCATCACCACATCATCCAATCCACTCGCCATGGGTGCGAGGCCGGCAAACAACGGCGCATGATGCATCCCGATCAGCCACGCACCGATCCCGCCGTTCGACATGCCGGTGAGGAAAACCCGATCAGGGTCGATGTGATACCGGTGCCCGGCTTGCCGGATCGTCTCCAGCACCAACTCTTCAGCACGCCTTGTAAACCAGGCACCGGAGGGATAGGTGGGACAGGCCAACAGATAGTCCTCGCCCAACCTTGTTCGCCAACGTTCCAAATATTCTTCACCCGTAAAACCGAATCCATGCAGACACACAACTAAGGCATAGGCCCTCGAAGCTTGGTACGTCGGTGGGATAAACAGGGATAGCTGGTACGCCTGTCCACGGATTACAGTCTGTTCATCGGGAAGACTCCCGACTGGTTGGTTCTGATAGGTTCGTTCAGTCCTTATGATATGGGAGACTGTTTCGACGGACGCGCGTTGGTCGAGGAGAATGCGCTGCAACAACCGATCGACGTCGTCACTGTCATGGGCCGCTATATATCGGACCACGAGCGAAGACAGACTCTCGACGACCGATACCGGCTCCTCTGCAAAGCTGGAGTTTATTCCGCCGCCAAGAACCACTGCCAAGCTGATGAATCTTATCCAGACAGTCACAGATCGCCTTCCACCACAAAATCATTGCCGACGGACCGTATGAGCACATGCCGTAACTCGATCGCACCTGCAAGCCGTGCCGGACTTTCTCCCCCGATCACAGCCTTGGCATTCTGGCCGCCAAGAAGCAGCGGCGCCATGTAAAGACGAATGTGATCGACCAACTTTGCCTTCAGCATCGCCGCATTGACCTCGCTACCTCCCTCCACGAGTAGGGACGTGATACCGCGCCGACCGAGCTGCTTGAGCAGAGCGGGCAGCGAAACACGGCCCTGCACTGCGGGCAACGTGAGGATCTCTATACCCTTCTTTTGCAGGACCGATCGTCGAGCCGCTGGGGCTGCAGCAGTTGTCGCAACAATCGTTTTGGCTTTACCCTGTTGTGCCAGGACCTGTGCGTTGAACGGAGTGCGCAGCCGGCTATCGACCACGATGCGAAGAGGCTGCCGTAGCGCTACTTTATCCAATCGCGGTCCGGTTCTCGCCGTCAATGATGGATCATCAGCCAGAACGGTGCCTACTCCGATCAAGACTGCATCGACAGAACGACGAAGTTGATGCACCTCCTGACGGGACGATCCGCCCGTAATCCATCGCGATTCCCCTGTTGCCGTCGCGAGCTTGCCGTCAAGCGTCATGCCCGCCTTCAGTATCACATAGGGACGGCCTGTTTTCATCCAATGGCAATAGGACTTGTTCAGTTCTTCCGCCTCAGACCGGGCAACTCCCACCGTGACTGCGAGTCCGGCCCGCCGAAGCGCTGCGGCTCCTCTTCCCTTTACTGATGGATTCGGATCCTGCATTGCAATCACCACACGGCGGACGCATGAGCGAAGGATTTCTGGGACGCAAGGGGGAGTGCGCTTCTTCAGATGGCAGCATGGCTCAAGCGTCACATAGAGGGTCGCGCTTCGAGCACCGTTGTTTGCCTTTTGCAGCGCCAGAATTTCTGCGTGAGGAGTTCCGGGTCGGAGATGAAAACCCTGCCCGATGATCTTGCCTTGACGAACCACCAAGGCACCAACCATCGGATTCGGGCTTGTCGTTCCCTGGCCCTTCGCCGCCAGGCGAAGGGCCAGGGTCATGAAGTAGAGATCTCGTTCAGTGCTGGTCACCGTCTCTTGCGGCGTGAGGTCGACGGCTTGCGCGCCGTCCCAGCTTTCTTCCCAGCCGGCTTCGCACTCGATTCCGCGATGGCTGCCTGCGCCGCCGCCAACCGCGCGATCGCCACGCGGAAGGGGGAACAACTGACGTAATCCAATCCCAATTGATGACAGAACTCGACGGAACTGGGATCGCCGCCATGTTCGCCGCAAATGCCGAGCTTGAGCTCAGACCTTGTCTTGCGCCCGCCTTCGATCGCCTGTTTCATCAGCAACCCGACGCCTTCGCGGTCGAGTACGGCAAAGGGATCCGAGTCCATGATCTTCTCGGTCTTATAGAAATCGATGAACTTGGCCGCATCGTCGCGTGAAAAGCCGAACGTCGTCTGAGTCAGGTCGTTCGTCCCAAACGAGAAGAACTCCGCCTCCTGCGCAACCAAGTCGGCCGTCACCGCCGCACGCGGCAACTCGATCATCGTGCCGACCAAGTAATTCAACTTGACGCCATACCGCTTCATCGTCTCCTGGGCGACTTCTTTCACGAGATCTTTCTGCGACTTCATTTCGGAGACCATGCCGACGAGCGGGATCATGATCTCCGGCACGATCTTCTTGCCTTCCTTCGCCAATTCGCAGGCCGCCTCCATGATCGCCCTCGCCTGCATACGGGTGATTTCCGGCATCGTAATGCCCAACCGACAGCCACGAAGACCCAGCATGGGGTTGAATTCATGAAGTTCTTCCACTCGGGCCAGCAAACGACGTTTCTCCGCGAGATTGGCCCCGTCATGCTCAGTCAATTCCAGCTGCGCAATCTCCACCATCAATTCTTCCCGCTTGGGCAAGAACTCATGGAGCGGCGGATCAAGCAAACGAATCGTGACCGGGTATCCCTGCATCTCCCGATAGAGTCCGATAAAATCTTGTTTCTGCAGCGGCAGGAGTTGATCCAAGTACTTCTCACGTTCTTCTTTGGTCCGCGCCAGAATCATCTTCTGCATGATCGGAATACGGTCCTCGGCAAAAAACATGTGTTCGGTCCGGCAGAGACCGATGCCTTCCGCTCCGAATCCTCTCGCAATCTTGGCCTGGTCCGGCACGTCGGCGTTGGCCCGGACACGCAACCGACGTTCGTCGTCCGCCCATGAGAGCAACGTCGCGAACAGCTGATACTTCGGCGACTGCTTGACATCCAGCTTCCCTTGCACCACTTGAATGATTTCCGACTCCACCACCGGCACATCGCCGTCGTAGACGTTCCCCGTCGACCCGTTGACGGAGATATAGTCCCCTTCGCGAAACACCTTCGAGCCGATCCGCACCGATTGAGCATCGATCACTTGCACCGCTTCGCAGCCGGCCACGCAGACTTTGCCCATCTGCCGCGCCACCACCGCCGCATGCGACGTCATCCCGCCGCGTGCGGTCAAAAATCCGGTTGCCGCATTCATGCCGTGAATGTCATCCGGGCTGGTTTCCTCGCGGACCAGCACGACCCGTTGACCGGCTGCTTTCATATCGACCGCGCGCTCCGGCGTCAACGCGATCTTGCCTGCTGCCGCACCGGGACCGGCCGGCAACCCTTTGCCCAGCGGAGTCGAGCTGGATTCCACCGTTGAGTCGAAAATGGGATAGAGGTACTGCGCCAGCTGATCGGGGCCGACCCGCTGCACCGCTTCGCGCTTCGTGATCAGTCCTGCTTTCACCATTTCGACGGCGATACGAACCGCCGAGATGCCGGTCCGCTTCCCAACGCGTGTTTGCAGCATATAGAGCTTGCCCTCCTGAATCGTAAACTCCAGGTCGAGCATGTCTCGGTAATGCTTTTCAAGCTTCTTATAGGTGTGTTCGAGCTCCCTGTAGGCGGCCGGGACATTCTTCGCAAGGGCACTGACCGGCAGCGGCGTTCTGATGCCGGCCACGACGTCCTCGCCCTGCGCATTCATCAGGCATTCGCCGAAGAATTTATGCTCGCCGGTATTCGGATCGCGGGTGAACGCCACACCGGTCCCGCTGGTGTCGCCCATGTTGCCGAACACCATCGCCACCACGTTGACGGCGGTGCCCCAATGGTCCGGAATGCCGTTCAGCCGCCGATAGGTAATGGCGCGGGCGCCGTTCCACGACGAGAACACCGCGTTGATCGCCATCCGCAGTTGCTCGTTTGGATCATCCGGGAAATCCTTCCCGGTTTCCTCCTTCACCAACGACTTGAATCGTCCGACGAGGTCCCGCAAGGCCCGCCCGTCCAATTGTGTCTCGTGAGCCACGCCCATTTCTTCTTTCTTGTGGTTCAGGATGGCTTCAAAGTGTTCGCGAGGCACCCCCATGACGATGCTGCCGAACATCGTGACAAAACGGCGATAGCTGTCCTGGGCGAACCGCTCGTTCTTCGTCTTGGCGGCAAGCCCCTCGACCGTCTTCAGCGTGAGGCCCACATTCAGGACCGTGTCCATCATGCCGGGCATCGATGCGCGGGCCCCGGATCGCACGGACACCAGCAACGGCTTCTCCGGATCGCCGAACCCCATACCCATCGACCGCTCCACGCGCTTCAGGGCGGCCAACGTCGCCTCCCACATCCCGGGCGGATATTTCTTACCCTGTTTGTCGTATTCGATGCAGGCTTCGGTCGTGATCGTGAAGCCCGGCGGGACTGAGATACCCAAATTGGTCATCTCGGCCAATCCCGCGCCCTTTCCGCCGAGCAGTTCCTTCATGTTCGACGTGCCCTCGGCCTTGCCGTCGCCGAAATAGTAGACGTATTTCTTTGCCACGTGACTTCTCCTTCCGGGAAGAATGCGTATCAATGAACGGGCGACGCGCGACGACCCTCGGTTGATTCCAGACGAAGCCGATAGCGGTTCACCAAGAACCACTTCGCCCTTACGCCACCGACGATAATGACGGTGACGAACAATATCAGCATCAATAACCGGTAGTCAGCTTGAATACCCTGATCGACATAATACTGGCCGTCAAGTCCCTTCTTGAGCTTCGTGTCTGGCTGGAGAAAATGGGGGTTCCCACTCGGGTCGGAGAGATTAAGCCATTCCGAACAGAGGCGGACCGGTTCATTCACACCAGGGAATGACTGCCACGTCAGCCGAAGACACACGTCCTGTTTTACGTTGAAGAGCTCAGGTGTCTTCACCAAGTCATCCAAATTGATGCCGCTGAGTCTAAGCCCGAGGAGGAGGATTGCATTGCAGAGCACCATCAAGGTCAGCGAGACGCCCAGAGAAAATCGTCGGATCTTGTCCGCCCGACGGCCTACGTCCGTCATCGGCTGATCCATGGCCTCTCCAGTCTTGTTTCACGTCTCGCCGACAGGATGCCTGCACTCAGTCCGATTTGATCTACCGTACTTGTACCACAATCTGTGAAAAATCTGCGAACTTCCCAAAGAAACCATCCGCCACATGTCTCAGCAACGAAAGCCGATTATGACGCAATGCAGAATCTTCGACATTGACCATCACCGAGTCAAAAAAACGATCGATGGACGGCTTCAACTGAACCAGACAATGGAGCGCGTCCTTATACTGCCGCTGCTCGATAAGCCTGTCATATCTTTCTTCCATTGATTGCAATCGCGTATGGAGCTCCCGCTCCGCGTCATCTTTGAACAACGACGAGTCCACCGGTGTCGACTCCGACTTCCGCACTCCCTCTTTCTTGAGGATATTGTTCGCTCGATTGAACCCGACTATCAAGGGGTCAAATTCCGGAAGCGAAGTCGTGGTCTGTAGGACCTCCATTCGTCGGGCAAGATCGACCACATCGCATTCGTTCGTGACGGACCCCGTTACAGCGTGAATCACATCATCCCGCAGGTTCTTCGTCGTTTTCATGTAGAACCGAAGTCGCTCTATGATGAATCCAAACGGATCCTCGACGATCGACGCTGCCGATTTGACATCAGTCTCCACGCCCTGCCTGGCGCTCGTGATCATCTGACGCAGATCGAATTTGACATTGCCTTGGATAGTGCCTTCAATCATAATTCGCACGACCGACAACGCATGCCGCCTCAATGCAAACGGATCCTCTGACCCTTTTGGGATGATGCCGGCCTGAAAAAACGCCACGATCGTATCGAGCCTGTCGGCTAGTCCCAGCACGAGCCCTTCGGTCGTCTCCGGCAAGGCCCCGTCCATCCCCCGTGGAACATACTGATCCCGGATGGCTTCGCAGACCTCGCGCTTCTCTCCATCGTGCTGCGCGTAATATCCTCCCATGATGCCTTGAAGCTCCGGGAATTCTCCCACAATGCCGGACAGCAGATCCGCTTTACAGAGTTGGGCTGCTCTCACACAGGCCTCGACAGAATCCTGTGGAAGCGCCAGCAAGCCGGCAATGAGACGAGCAAGCTTGCAGACTCGCTCCGCCTTGTGGGCCATCGTGCCGAGCTTCTGATGGAACGTGACGCCGGTGAGTTTTTTCCCCCGTTCCTCCAGCTTCACCTTACGGTCTTCGTCAAAAAAGAACTTCGCGTCAGCCAATCGCGCTGCCAGCACCCGCTCGTTCCCCGCCCGAATCAGCAACATATTTTTGGGTTCATTGTTGGCGATTGCGATGAAATGAGGCGCCAGCTTGCCGGACTGCTTGTCCCTGACCGAGAAGAATCCTTGATGGTGCTTCATCGACGTCATCAAGACTTCTTGAGGAACCGCCAAATACTCAGGCTTGAAGTTGCCCAAGACGGCACAAGGCCACTCGGTGGTGTGCACCGCCTGATCGAGCAGGGCGTCATCTGCATTCAAGGCAACGCCCGCCCTGACACACAGACGGTCGATTTGTGTCTGAATCTTGGCTCGGCGCCGTTCAGGATCAACCATCACCCCTCGCCGTTCGAGTTCACGGCTATAGGTCTTGAAATCCCTCACGGTGATAGGCTTTCCACTGCCCATTACGCGATGACCGTACGTCCGATAGCCGGCCTGGATGCCGGCTATCCGTACCGGCACAACCTTTCCTCCGAATAGCGCAACGATCCACCGTACTGGTCTGGCGAAGCGTAAGCCCGCCTCGTTCCACTTCATGGCCTTGGGAAAAGAAATCTTTTCGACAAGTTGAGGCAGTAGTTCCGTAAGAAGGGTTGCGGTCGCCCGCCCCGCATCGCGCTTGACCGCGAAAAGATACTCGCCCTTCGGCGTTGCGCGGACCTCCAAACTTTCCACTGCAACGCCCTGGCCCGTTGCGAACCCCATCGCTGCTCGAGTGGGTTGGCCGGTCTGGTCGAATGCCACCATTCTCGATGGCCCCATCGTTTCTTTGATCACCGCAGTTTGATGAGCACACAAATCGTCCACGACCAAGACGAGCCGTCGTGGTGTCCCATAGGTGTTGACGGACCTGAACGACAATCGCGCATCCTGAAACATACGGGCGGCTGATTCTCGAAGGGCCGTCAGGGCCGGCGCGACAAATTCAAACGGCAGCTCCTCCATGCCGATCTCGAACAATAGCTCGGCGGTCGATTTGGGGCTGCGGGCTTTTTGCCGAGGTCCCTTCACGAGCGTGCGTTTCATCGATGCGTCACCTGCATCCTCATGAGCGGATGCCCCATCGAAGCCCGCTCCTCGATATAGCGCTCGGCACATTGCCTCGCCAGCGCCCGCACCCGGGCAATGTAACCGGTCCGTTCCGCGACACTGATGGCGCCGCGCGCATCCAAGAGATTGAACGCATGGGATGATTTGATGCAATAGTCGTAGGCGGGCAAGGTCAAGCGCTTGTCGGCCTGCGCGAGCAATCGTTTGCACTCGGCTTCGTTCGCCTGGAAAGCTTGCATAAGCATGCTGACGTCCGCTTCCTCGAAGTTGTACCGCGACCCCTGCACCTCAGTTTCATGGTGAATATCGCCATACTTGATCGAGTCCGTCCAGGCCAGGTCGAACACGTTGTCCACCGCTTGCAGGTACATGGCGATGCGCTCCGTGCCGTACGTGATTTCGCCCGTGATCGGAGCCAGTTCAATCCCGCCGATCTCCTGAAAGTAGGTGAACTGGGTGATTTCCATCCCATCTAAACGCACTTCCCAGCCGAGCCCCCAGGCCCCCAGGGTCGGCGACTCCCAATCGTCTTGGATGAAGCGAATGTCGTGCTCCTTTGGATTGATCCCCAGCCGCGCCAGACTTTCCAGATACAGCTCTTGGATATTGTCCGGTGAAGGCTTCAGCACGACTTGGTACTGATAATAGTGCTGGAGACGGTTGGGGTTTTCGCCATAGCGGCCATCCGTCGGACGGCGGCAGGGCTGCGCATAGGCCGCCCGCCAGGGCTCCGGTCCGAGTGATCGCAAAAACGTGGCTGGGTGAAAGGTACCGGCACCCATTTCCACGTCATAGGGTTGATGAACGACACAACCTTGATCGGCCCAGAAGCGATGGAGGGCGAGAATCAGTTCTTGGAAGTTCACGAAGATACAGCCTGGTTGGGGAAAGAACCGATGCTTACGTTTGGGAAACGATCGTCAAGCTAGCAAGAACGCTTTTCCCCTGTCAAGGAACAAGCCCTCTAGATCAATAGCTTGCAGTCTGAAAATCGTTTCTCTTGCGGGCTAACCGCTACGATAGCCATCACCTCACGAGCCAAAGACCTAATCAACTGTATCCTTTCTGATCCTACTCGGTATCCAATCAGATACTACTTCGGCGTTTGCTGCAGGCATTCACTCACAATGTTCACAGATTTGACGACTGTCTACCGATACGCTCTTGGGCAAGCTACTTGCTCGTTGACTCTACGTACAGGCATCGGTACCCTCACACTCAAGAACTCGCCGGAGGCAGAAGGCTTCGCTCGTGAGCACCGGCAGCGCCTGAACGGTGCCCATAAGAACGGAGGAGGATATGGTCATGCGACGGATACAAACCGTACTCACACTCATTCTCGGTTTGGCCTTACTTACAGGGTATGCGATCCTGGCGGAAGGACCAGCTGTCGCGGCAAGCGGCAAGCCCGCCCCTTCACCATTTCACTACGGCAAACATCTGACGGATGCCGAACTGGTTGGAGCGGAGATTTGGTTCAACGCCACAGCCGGCAACGCTCGCTTCTTCACCTACGTCTATCAGCAGCGACTCGGTGTCATGATCGATTGGTATCGAGTCTTGCGAAGCGACGCACGCGACGCGCGTTTCCATCGGTGGGGCCTGATCAACGATCCGGATTGCTGTAAGCCGGGCGATGCTCACTGTCCGGCCAAGAGCTATGACGAGACCTATGGTTTCGACTACTGTCCAGGCGACGACGAACTGCTCAAGTATGTCGGGAAGAGCGGGTATCGAGATCCTGCCTGCGATCTGCAGGACGTGCCCCTTGTGCAGGGCGATCCCCATGATCAAAGAGATTTGCGCCAGTCGGCCTGTGACCTTGAATTCGGAACATCCACCGGTGCACTGGGCCTCCGGAAGTTCCCCAATCCCAAGTTCGACAAGGTGAAATGGCTCAAAATTAACGGCGGACACCTGGACTCGTGGGACGGCTATACAGCCAAAGTGGTGCCGCGCAAGGACCGTGAAGCGCCAGCCAAGAGTCATCTGGTCGACGGCTCGATCGAGCCGCCCTATCGTATCGGCATGTCCTGCGGTGCCTGTCATATTGCCTTCGATCCGATCCGCCCTCCCAAAGATCCGGTCCATCCGAAATGGGAGAACCTCTCCGGCACAGTCGGCAATCAGTATGGCCGATTCGCGCAGATCTTGGGATCGGGAATGGCGCCGAACACCATTGAGTACCAAATCTACGGGCATTCGCGTCCTGGTGCCGTCGACACCTCCGCGATTCCGAATGATCAGGTCAACAACGCCGGCACGATGAACGCCATCATCAATCTGGCCAAGCGACCGAGTTTCGAGGAAGACATCATCAAATGGCGCAAGACGAACCAATGTCCAGCTGGAGGAAACGAGCGGACCTGTTGGTGCGAACCGGGCAAGGACGGCAAGTGTTGGGAGCGGGGCCGAAAGAAAGAGTTCGTCCACCACATCTTGAAAGGTGGAGAGGACAGCATCGGCACCCTCGAAGCCATTCAGCGCGTCTACTTCAACATCGGCAGTTGCTCCGAGGAAGGGTGGGGCAACCATCTCACCGACATGCGGCAGCTCGATCCCACGATGCGTGGGTTCGGGCAGACGCCGTTCGACATCGGACAGGTTCGCCGGGACTGTCCACAATTCCGCGCGATTGAGGATCGCTTGGGCGAAATCGCTCAGTTCTTGTCTACCGGAGCCCCGGCCGACCTGTACCAAGCCCGTGGGTTGAAGAACAACGCCGCGCTCGTCGAACAGCTCAATAAGGAATTCGGGAAAGGCGCAGTTGAGCAGGGTCGCGTGATTTTCGCGAGCAAATGCGCCTCGTGCCATTCCAGCCAGAGCCCACCGTTCGAGAATCGAGATTTTCGAACGGTCTCCACAGATCCTAAGGACAAAGGCATCCGCATCGATTGGCTCGGGAACGACAAGGTCATTCCCGTGAGCGAGGTCGGGACAAACCGCTCGCGATCCCTCCATTCCAATCACATGCAGGGCCGCGTCTGGGAAGAGTACGGCTCTGAAACCTTGCGGGCGAAGCCCGGCGATCCACAACTCAAGGAACCCTCAGACGGCGGACGGGGTTACTACCGAAATATCTCACTACTCAGCCTCTGGGCCTACGCTCCATTCATGCACAACAACGCCGTGGGCCCCGAAGTCTGCGGTGGTCCATTGGATGAGCACTACTACTCATCCTATGTCGATAAAGATGGGAAACCGCTGGCCTCCCCTCCACCCTGTTGGGTATTCGATCCCAGCGTGGAGGGACGATTCAAGCTCTACAAAGCGTCGATGAAAGAGTTACTCAACCCTTCTCAACGAATTCAAAAAGTGACCGGGTTCAATCACGAGGTGACCATTCGGCTGTTCCCGAAGCTGGGTGACGGCAAACTGGAGCGTTTTGTCGACACGGCCATTCGCTTCCCGGTCGGCACACCGGCCGCGCGGATCGGGAACTTCCGCCACAAGGAACTGGTGGGAGATCTCGTCATGGCGCGGGTGGACTTTGACAAGCTGAAGGCCAAGTACGCCGGCCGCTATGGAGCGGAAAAGGGCGAACAGATCGCCAAAACGATCCAAGAAAAGGGAAAGGAGCTGCTCGAGAAGCCGGGATCAGCCCTTGAGGCTGGAGCGGAATTGCGCGAGGTCTACAGCAACAGTCTCGCAGTCATCGAAAACGACGGGCACCGATTCGGCGAGGATCTCTCGGATAAAGAGAAGGATGCGCTGACAGCGTTCCTAGCGACACTCTGATGCATGAACCCTGGGAAGAGGTGATCACGATGAAACGCGCACGATGGTTGATGTCGGTCGGTTTGGTAGTGAGCCAAACTGTGCTCCTCGGCTGTAACCCAGATCCGCCGCCGATTCCATTTGCCCAGAGCGGGGAAGGATATTCCGACAAGGTCGATTTTGCCCGGCTGGAGCACGAGTCACCCCTCAGACCAGCCGATCTCATGAAGATCACGCCGGATAATCTCAAGGGCGCCACGCAGGAACAGGTCGATCAGATCTATGCCCGCTTGACAGCCGGGCCGATTCCGGACGGGGTGTACGATGGGCAAATGTTTTTTCCGAAGGGATCGAGCGAACGGGCCCGCCTGGCCGAGATCGTCGGAGGAGGCATCAAGGGTTTCCTCGTCGATCTCAAAGCGGCCAAGCTCGAGCACATCGGTGAATTCATCTGGAAAGGGAAAGTGTTCTATCGTCAGGACGGCGTCCTTCGGAATCGCATCCAGGATTTGGCCGTACTCAAGCCGATCGTCGGTCCACACACCGACAAGATTCAAAAGATCGACGTAGACGGCAAAGACGCCTGGTTGCTGTTCCCCGCAAAGCTCTATTGTGGGCAGAGTCTGCTGGATGGGCGCCGTGAATCGGTCATTATCGACTACGCGTTTACCGATGACCTGCTGGGCTACCGCGAGATGCCCGATGTGTTGGCCGGACGGGAAGGCTTGGAGATACGCGACGAAATTCGGATGGTTCGTCCAGGATTTTACCTGGGACGAGCCTACATGAAGAAGGTCTTCGCCTTGAACTTCACGCTGTACAACAAGACCGTGGCGGAGAAGGAATCTCCGGCATTTGCCAGTTCCGGCTCGGTGGCAGAGGACTGCTGGGTCGGCAATCAGCGTCTGACAGCCATGGCCAACAAACCGGGCACCCAACAAGCCCGGTGAAGTAAACGCCTAGCAACTCATGCAAGAAATACTAAGACGGTGGGCAACTGCCATGGGATGCCTGCTTATGACGACTGTATTTGTTTCTGGATGTGGCCGCCAGGATGCGGAAAGGTCCAACAGCGGTGCGGGTACTCCCTCTGCGCAACCCACTACCCCGGTATCTAGTGATTCGGCAGTACCTCCATGGGCTGTTGATCCGACTGAATCCGGGACGAACCTCCCGCCGATCGGGCGATCGTTGTTTGATTTCCTTATTACAAAGAACGTGAGCGGGGAAAAGGTCTACGACATCCCGTTTCCGTTCCCGGCTCTGACAGCTCGAATCGAATCGCACCTCCACTCCGAACGTACACCGGCGACTCTTAAACGATTGCTGATTCCGGTCAATCGCTCGCTGCAGCGGCGTGCCGGCGACGGCGAGTTCTTTACCTATCCGCGAGCTGTGCTCGCCGTCGATACAGAAGCGGATTCGTCCTTAGGTCTATCAGCCATGCATCTCAAAGACCGGCTCTTCATCGGCTACCACGAAAAGACGGCAGTATTGGAGATCATCAGCTATAACGAGGCGGCGGGCCGGTTCGAGTTCCAGATTGTCGATGACTACCGTGCCGGTGGAACGCCGGCGGTTCGGTACGCCAATCGTGCGCTCTGCACCGCATGTCATCAGAATCAGAGTCCCATCTTTTCCCGCCCCATGTGGGACGAAACCAACGTGAACCCCAAGATCGCCGCCCTGCTTGTCCATCAACGTCGCCAGTATCACGGCTTTCCCATTAGACAAGGAGTGGGAGTGCTTCAGGCCTTCGATGATGCCACCGATCGAGCCAATGAGATTTCGCTGGCCCAGCTGCTCTGGCGCGAGGGATGTGAACAGGCCGGTCGACCGGAGCAGTCGATCAGGTGTCGAGCCGAACTGATCGAGTGGGTGCTTCGATATGCGCTGTCTAAAAGATTGGTCCAGGATTGGCACACCGGCGAGGACCCTGTCGAGCCACCCTCCTTTCTTGCCGCATGGCATGTGCGCTGGCCGCATGGATTGGCCATTCCCAATCCTGATATTCCTAATCGCAATCCCTTTCGGTATGTCGCGGTGAGCGAGTTCCCCGGTCTCAGTGAGGTAGAAGCTACAGCTCTTGAGGGAAGAGAACCACGATCCCTGTTTCGCGGACCACACGAACCGACCCTGCCTCGCGAACCGCTCGAGGTATGGACCGTCCCCGATACTCCACAGACACTCGAGCGAGTACTGGTTTCGTTTGCGCAGTTTTTCATCAAGGCGGACCTCAATCGACTGAAACGCGTGATGCATCGGCAGCCTGAGCGACTCAAGCAGACAGTACGCGCCGTGGCGCAAAGCACCTTGATGGGCCGAACCGATGCTTTCACCAACCAGGCGTTCCGTCGGGCGACAATCTTGGCTGCGTTTGATCAGCAATTAGGGGTCCCGGTGACCCATCGTTGCTGTCTGAATGATCACGGCATGCCGCCGCCGCTGGACGACGAGGTTGCCTCCCATCACTCAACAGGTGCAGCGCACGAGACTTCGCTGATCGGCGAACACAACCTGTTAGATCGGTATTGCGGTGCTTGTCATCATGGAGAGGATAGCTTTCCACCGAACTTTCTCCATGGGTCTCCTGCCGAGGTCGAGGCCAATTTAACGCAATGTGCCGATCGGATCTTCGTGCGGTTAAGCATGTGGGACATTGCCGGCCCCGAACAGCTGGAAGCTCCGATGCCGCCGGCCATGCATCTCTTACATTACCGGATCGGTCTGGACGAATGGAAACGTCACTCCGATTTGCAGGTGCTTCGCAAGGAGGCAGTGGCTGCCATTCAGCGAAAGCGAGGCGCGACATTTAGCCCTGAAGATTTGCTGCAACAGGACTATGACACCTTACCGGCTTGCCTCGCTCCTCGTCGTGAGATGACCGAAGCAGTAGGAGCGCATCATGGATAGATTGAAGGCCAACGGTTGCCATGCAAAGGGTCTGATGCCGTGACCCCGCAGTCCCAATTCATGCTGGTGGCACAGGTCGCGCCGGGCCGCGAGCGCGGCCTGCGGGACCTGCTGGAGACGATGAACTCGGATCCGGGTATGGCCGACTCGGCGAACGCAGTTTTACCGTTCGGACAATTTGAACGCCTGCATTTTGCGCGGCTGGTGGTGCTGGACGATCCCACACTCGGCGACATTGAAGCGCACGCGGTCCCGCGCCCGAACCTGCCCGTCTACCTTGCGTTTATCGGCAGCTGTGACGGATCCGCAGGCGAGTGCATCGCGGATCTGGCACAGCGCGCGGATACGGGGTTGCGCCGAATCTTCATGCATTGCGACGACTTCAACGCGGATGATGATCTACTACCCTGGATGCAAGCGCATCAACATCGACTCGCTGCCAACTACATCAACTGGGTCGGTCGTACGGTACGGCAAGTCAAGGAGGAAAGCGCACTGCAACGTGCTCTCGCCGCGAAAGTGCCGCGCGCGTCGCTCGCATCGGCCGCGCAAGCTCAGCAACTCCGGCGCGAGCTGATCGACTTCGTCGATGCTGAAGTCAGCGCCGGGAGGCTTGGCCTGACGCCACCGGACCCGACACCGCTGCGCTGGAAGATCGCGAAGCTCCTCCATCTCGTTGCGATTCCCCTGGCGGGCCTGATCCTGCTGCCGTTTCTGATTGTCCTGTCGCCGCTCTTGATCTTCATCTTGCGCACGAAAGAGAACAGCGACGCCGAAATCTGCCCGCCCCCTGATCGCGCGGCGCTGCTGGAATTGCAGCGTCTGGAAGACTACGACGTGACCAACCAGTACACGGCGTTCGGCTCGGTCAAGCCGGGGCTATTTCGCCGCTGGCTCGTGACCATGGTGCTGACGCTGATCGACTATACCTGTCGCCATGTCTTCACACGCGGTTTTCTCGCACGCGTGCAGACGATTCACTTTGCGTTCTGGGCCTTTCTCGATGACAAACGCCGGCTCGTCTTCACCAGCAACTATGACGGCGGTCACGAGGCCTACATGGACGACTTCATCAACAAGGTGGCGTGGGGTCTGAATCTGGCCTTCAGTCACGGCGTGGGCTGGCCGCGCACTCGTTGGCTGGTCGCGCGCGGCGCACGCATTGAAAACAAGTTCAAGCACTACCAGAGGCGGCATCAGTTGCCGACAGAGGTCTGGTACAGGGCCTACCCGGGCCTGGCCCTGGTCGACCTCAAACGGAACCAGCGCATCAGGGAAGGGCTGGAGCTTGCGCACGTGACTGATACGCAGGCTCAAGCCTGGTTACAGCTGCTATGAGCACAAACCTGAGTCAGGACAGGTCCGTGGAACTGAACGACGTTCAGGGCTTGGTGCGGTTCGGGCACAAGCACCTGACGGAAGCTTGTTTTCTCCTACTGTGCGTCAAGGATCCAGCCGCGGCACGTGCCTGGTTGGCGCAGGCTCCCATCACAACCGCTGTCAAGGTCGATCCACTGCCCGAGACTGCGCTCCATGTCGCATTCACGAGCGAGGGACTGCGTGCATTGGAGATCGCCCCCGACCTGCTCGCGGAGTTTTCAGCCGAATTTGTCGCCGGCATGACAAGTGACGCCGCACGCGCGCGCCGTTTAGGAGATATCGGCGCCAATGATCCGAGCGGTTGGCAATGGGGCACCGGTGAGCGGGTGCCGCACGTCGCCGTGCTTCTGTATGCCCGGTCCGGGCGACTGGCGGCATGGGAACAGGAGATCGAAGCGCAGTGCGCGGCCGGCTTCGTGCGCATCGAACGCCTGTCGACATCCGATAGGCAGGACGTGGAGCCGTTTGGATTTGCCGACGGCATTTCGCAACCGCAAATCGATTGGGAGCGCAAGCGGCCGGTGCGCGACCAGGACCAGCTCGAGTACAGCAACGTGAGTTGCCTCGGCGAGTTCCTGCTCGGTTATCCCAACGAATACGGGCTCTACACAGCGCGTCCGCTGCTGACTCCACGGCGTGATTCCGATGCTCTGCTGCCGAGGGCCGAAGACGCACCGGACCAAGCCGACCTCGGACGCAACGGCTGCTATCTCGTGTTGCGTCAACTTCAGCAGGACGTGCAAGGTTTCTGGCGCGAACTGAATCGGCAAGCGGGCGGTGATGTGGACCTGCGCGAGCGGTTGGCCGAGGCGATGGTGGGTCGAAAGAAAAACGGCGAACCTCTGGTCGCGCCAAGCGAGGGCTCAGTCGCCGACGACGCTCCCGGGCAGCGATCAAACCTGAACGACTTCACGTACGAAGCCGATCCGCGAGGGCTGCGCTGCCCGTTGGGCGCGCACATCCGACGTATGAATCCGCGCAATGCGGATTTGCCGCCCGGTCCTCCGGGAATCCTCTCGCGTCTGTGGCGTATGTTGGGCTTCAACGCGGCGGCGCGGCATCAAGATTTGGTCGCATCGACACGCTTTCATCGCCTGCTTCGCCGCGGACGAACATTCGGTGCAGGCGTGGCGCCTGCATTGTCTACAGTGGAACCTTCGTCCGGGGCCGATACCGGGATCTATTTCATCTGCCTGGTGGCCAATATCAAACGGCAGTTCGAGTTCGTGCAAAGCGCGTGGGTGATCGGAAGCAAATTTGCCGGGCTCACCGGCGAAAGCGATCCGTTGCTCGGCCACCGATTGCCGGAGCCGGGAGATTCGTCCACCGACGGCTTCTCGATTCCGCAAGCCGATGGTCCGGATCGACGCTTGAACAGCTTGCCGCAGTTTGTCACCGTGCAAGGCGGCGCCTACTTTTTCCTGCCCGGGATTCGCGCCTTGCGGTACCTCGCGACGACACACTCAAAGGAGTCGTGATGCAACGGAACGTAATTGGCTCAATGACGAGCCGCCCGGTGCCGCCTGCCAATACAGGCTCGGCAGTCCTGAATTGGATCAGCGATACGTCACTGCGACTGGTGCAACTGCAGCGGCGCATCGATCCCTGGATGCGTCCGCCCTTCGACGCGGTGCTGCGCGACCCGGTCGCGCGCCTGACCACCGCGTTGATCAACTTGCTCCGCCCGAACGAAAGACTGAAGATCGCCGAGGAACGGCTGCAACCGGACGAGGAGGCCTCGCTCCAATCGATCATCGATTCGTTCCAGAAGCAGATGCGCGGGCTGTGGAAGCCGGGTGGATTCGAACGAGGCGGAAACACCAAGACCCACGGCATCGTGCGTGCCGAGTTCATCGTCCACGACGGCCTGCCGCCGCGGTTCCGGCACGGCATCTACGCGCAACCCAAAACCTATCGCGCATGGGTACGTTTTTCAGGCCCCGGGCCCTACGTGACGCCGGACATCGACGATGTGGGGTTCATGAGCATCAGCATCAAGCTGATGGGGGTTCCCGGCCCCAAATTGATGGACGAAGAGAAATTCACGCAGGACATGTTCGGTGTATCCACGCCGACCTTCGTCACACCGGACACGCGCGCGAACGCTCAGTTGCAGCTTGAGAGCCTGAAGAATGCGCAGATGTACTACTTTTTCAATCTTCGCCGCCCCCACCTGTTGGACTTCATCATGCAGGGACTATGGATCAAGACGCAGAGCAGTCCGTTCGAAGCGCCGTACTTCAGTTGTGTGCCCTATCTGTTGGGAGAAGGGCAGGCGATGCAATATTCGGTGTGGCCTAAATCAAACACAAAAACCCCGATCCCACGCCTTCCGCTGCGGCCGCCGGATGACTACCTGCGTCAGGCCATGGTCGCCGCGCTCAATCAACGTGATGTCGAGCTGGACATTCGCCTGCAGTTGCAGACCGATCCTCACCTGATGCCGCTCGAAAACAATGCGGTGCTGTGGCCGGAGCGGCTGTCGCCCCGCGTCTCGGTGGCCACCTTGCGCATCCCAAAGCAGAAGTTCGACTCACCGGCGCAGATCGCGTTCGCGCGACGCCTATCCTACAATCCATGGCACTGCATCGCCGAGCACCGCCCGCTCGGCAATCAAAGCCGCGCCCGGCGCCGCATGTATTTCGAGTTATCGAAGTTTCGA
This sequence comes from Nitrospira sp., assembly GCA_029194675.1. Taxonomy (NCBI): domain Bacteria; kingdom Pseudomonadati; phylum Nitrospirota; class Nitrospiria; order Nitrospirales; family Nitrospiraceae; genus Nitrospira; species Nitrospira sp. The sequence goes on from JARFXP010000001.1 coordinate 679,871, forward strand.
CACGACATGAACGCTGAGCCGCACTATGAGCCGACCGGGGATGAAACGTTTCAATAAGCCCACATTGTTCATGACGGTTCGGGACGAAACCGCCTGTCTGCGTGTCCGCACAGGCAGGCCAAGACGCCAAGCGAGACACCGCGATTGTCCCGGCGGTTCATCGTTACGGGTACAGCCAGAGAGGGGTTGCAGATCGCACTACGCGACAGTGAGCCGAATAGCAAATAGGCCTTGATGCAAGAGGCAAGGTCTGACGCTATCTAGTTATCCTCGGAATTGACGATGATGACGACAAAGGTATCCGACCCCTTAACACGACCCGACCCCTTAACACGACCCCTTAACACTGTGCATTACAAACATGTGTCATGAAGTAGGCTGGTTCTTGTTAATTGCTTGCTTGTGGTTTAACACCAGATGTTGTACCTTCCGCGCTGGTCATAGGGAAGGCACGTCATGAGATGCTTCATTTGGAAGAGGTGGAGAAATGCAGGTCGCGATGAGAGTAATTTGCCTCCTGATTGCGATTAGCTTATTACCAGGTTGCACGTTGTGGGACGTGATGACTTTCTCTTCCGACGCCAATAGTTACGCGATACACAATTCACAAGCTCAATTGGTTGTATTTGAAGGTTCAGACATGACTAAGTGCGATGACCTAGACAAACAGGAAGGCGCTGGGTTCGCCGCTGCCGCACCAATGATAGCTGCAGGAGCTGTAGCTGTCTTTAACTACGCCGCAAGCGAATTATCAAGTTATCTCAGTAAGAAGAAAAAGGAGTTCAGCTTTCAATACAACACAAAGGTTAACTTGCCGGAATTTTACCTCAAAGACCGTGGAAGCAAGCAATACACTAAACCCGCGTATAACTGCCTGCGACTGATACGCATCATCGATGACAAAACAACAGACAGTTCTTCGGCAAACAAGAAAACGAAGCGTGCATTCGTATGGCGGGCAGCCCTTATTCCTAATGAATCAGGAACTGCTCTAAAAATAGATACGATCGACACCAAGCTCAGTCTAGCTGGTGCAAGAACGGACAGCGCAAGCAGAAAAATTGATGTCAGCGTTGAGATAAAGATCGATGCCACGACCTATAACAAGCAAGGAGACATTGTAACGACCACTATCGCCGACAAGACGCTGAGCTATCCAGGAATGACCACTCCTGAACTTAATAAGGAAGCAACCTTTGTTGCGTCCACAGTAGAATCCAGTTGGTTTCCTCCTATACCTCGCAGCGATGCCGAAATACAGAAATGTGAAGCAATCCATTCTAGTGGAGGTGAATGCCGGGGTGTCTCGGCAATTACAATCTCTGCTTTGGTGACTGAGACAGGCTCTGGAGGAGATGATTTTGGCACCCTAGGAAAACAAATCGACGACAACAAGAAAACCTTAGCAGACGCACTGAGTACAACGATTACAAATGCATTAAAGCCACCTGCTAGCAGTGGTAGTTCCAAATGAAATAGGGGGTACAGCGACAATGGAACTTTAATCTTCATACCATAACTCCATTATCACGTGAGGTGGTAGTATGTGCAGAATATTTACCCCTTTGATTGTCGTTTGGGTGATTTTCTCCCCACTCCCCACACGGGCCGATGAGACGATTGACGTAATGGCTTATTGCCAATATGTAGCAGAGACTGTCAAATCAGGGCCAAGAACAATCCGTGTTACAGACCCAGAGCCAAGCATAAAAGAGATACTCGGCATTCTCGAAGACACTACAGCTACAGGTGGTTATGAACTCAAATCCTCGTCCGACGTTAGCAGCGCGGAGGCCATTGTACTCAAGGTAGCAGGCTCGAATGTGCCGAGAAGATTAATTGTATATAACCCTGGTTGGCTTCAATCTGATACCGTGCCTGAGGAGGGGCGATGGACGGTAAAAGGGGTTTTAGCTCACGAAATAGGACATCACGTGCACTCGCACTTATTGTCCTGGGAGCAATCTCAAAGTGTCGACAGACCCGATTTCGAACTAAAAGCAGATTATTATACAGGCTGGATTCTGTCTCAAATGGGCGCAAATCTTGAGCAAGCTAAGCTGGCGGTCACAAAGTTTACAAATAATAAACCTCCTCCTTCGTACCCACCAAAGGACGCAAGAGCATTAATGGTTGAGAGTGGCTGGACACATAGTGAAGCCTATAAAATTGCAAAGAATTATCGATCAACGACGAAGCTGATTCTATTTTCACCTCTTTCAGCTCATACAGATGGCAGGCTATATATTCTCTTCGGTAATGATCTTATACATGAAAATGAACATGGCGTTGCGTATCTCATGGGAAACCGAGAGGAATCGGACAGGCCACGGTATGTGTGGACGTATAAGATCCCCCCCCAAACTCAGAACGAGATGCCCACGCAGATTTGGGATGATACAAAAGGAAAAGTCTGGTCTGAGTATGGTGTAGTTGGAGATGTTATGATGCCCAGTGTTATGACACACACGGAGAGCCCAAAGTAAGTACCAAGACTTTGGCGACCGTATCTGTACCAATCACAGGCGGCAAAAGGGCAAACTCCTTGTCCGCAGTTTCGTGAGAAGTCAAACTTGTTTCGTGCATCTCTGTGAGCTACACCACACGCCATGGCACGCCCAATTCCCGTTCCTTTCTGCTGTTCCTGCCGGCATCCCATATTTGCATCGTCTGGCGAGGCGGTGACACAATGGTGATGGAACTCCCGCGATGGCCGATCTGAAAATATACGCCGGGTCGTCCACTCCCACAAAGCCCAATGGGGTCAGATCTTGGATCGTGCATCTCTGTGAGCTACACCACACGCCATGGCACGCCCAATTCCCGTTCCTTTCTGTTGTTCCTGCCGGCATCCCATATTTGCATCGTCTGGCTAGGCGGTGACACAATGGTGGTGGAACTTCCGCGATGGCCGAGCTGAAAATATACGCCGGGTTCTCCACTCCAATCCGTCTCCGGGGCCATACCCTCCTCTGTCTGCAAGGGTTTCGTGGGGAAGGCTACAGCCCGGGTTTTGTTGCCAATATGGCGGCGATTCATCAGACTCTGTGTCATCAGCCCGAAACCACTGTCCAGGTCGTGGCATCTCCAGATGCAGTGTGTGCCGCCTGCCTCCATCAACAAGGGTCGTCCGGTTGTACACTCAACGGAGAGCCGTCGGAAGCGGACATGATTGACCAGGATCGGGTCGTCCTTGGGAGGCTTGGTCTGAAAGCGGGGGATCATCTTTCTTGGCAAGAGGTTCTCGCGCGGATCAGCAGGTCGATGAGCGGCGGCGACCTGCCTTCCATCTGCGGCAGTTGCCGATGGTTGCCGCTCGGCTATTGCCGTGAGGGGATCGATCGGCTGCGCAGTTCCATCCGAAGACGAAAAACCAACCCATAGCCCGCATTATTCGTGATGGTTCGTGACGAAACCGACGAGATGCCAGGCGAGACGGGCACGCGGAGCCCTGAGAGGCCGACGCATACTTGAAACAGTATGTTGAGGCCACGAAGGGCGAGCCTGCCCGCTTGGCCGCACACAAACCGCGGCCATGCTTGTCGCAGCCGCGTATCGGCGGTTGCAGTAGAAACACTCATGAATATTGCGGGCTAGAACCCAGGTGAGCCGTGGCGGTGTGACTCAAATCCGACCGATTCCTGTCCTGCCGCAAGACTCCTTCAGATCTACCCAGCCAACATCTTTAGCAGGCTGCGAAAAAACTCGATGTGTGTGCTTCGACAGGCTCAGCACGAACGGAAAACCTCAGTAAGTTCAATGGCCACACCGTTCGTCCTGATGCTCTCGAAGGAGGAACGGAGGGGTTTCCCGCAGCCTGATAGATCTTCGTTTCACCGAGAGCGGCGAGAGATGACGCGTTCATTCCGACGTTGTCGCCGTGCCGACCCTGCGCGATCTTTTGGAGCCGGTCGATAAACGACCCAAGATCTTTTTTCGCGGCTACGACGTCTATAATCCGGTGAAAGTGGGCGTCGTCGCGACCAAGTAGGAGGCTGACATGAACGGGCTCACGGATGAGCGAGAGCGGGAGAAATTGTGCGAGGACGTTGAGCGGATGGAAACCAGGTTCGACGTGAGCCAACGTGCCGGCAGCAATCAGGGTCACACATTTGGAACCAACCTGCCGGACAAGGACAAGGATGCGTTGGTGGAGTATTTGAAGACGCTTTGAGGGCGGTAACTTATTAACAAGGACGCCCGCACGTCGGGAGCCAGGGTGACGACGATAGCGAACGGCAATACCCACGGTTTCTCAACGACGTCCTCATTTCGCTCCTCGCGGCGACAGGCGCCGTGTGCAGTTTCACGCACGCCAGTCTCGGAAGACGCGGGACCGTGCTCACACCCCGCCTTTACAGGCGAGAAACTCTCGCGCAATTAGACCGTGACTTACACAAGAGGCGTCTCATTTCTAAATTCAAAATACTTTGACGCATGCTCCTGCTTCAGGTGGAAAGCGTAGAAGGCTGGATTTACATTGCCGCGAGCAAAGATCTCCTTGACCAACGCATCGACTTCCGCGACAGAAAGATGATACTCAGGTAGTTTCTCCGCACCCAGCTGCGTGCTTCTGGCGGCTACTATTGGAAAACCCACAGCGGAGAATCCGCCCTCGCTAATAAGGTTCTCGGGGTAACGAATGTGCTCAAATCGGTGTAGAGCCGCTATCAGCGTTGTGAATCGATCTAGCCCACATTATTCATGACGGTTCGTGACGAAACCGCCAAGACGCCAAGCGAGACGGGCACGCGGAGCCGCGAGGAAGGAAGGCATACTTGAAACAGTATGTCGACCGACCGAGCGGCGAGCCTGCCCGCTTGGGTGCGGGAAACCCGCAGCCAAGCCTGTCGCAGCGGCGTATCGGTGGTTGCAGTAGAAGCGCTCATGAATAATGTGGGCTAGCGCTGAGTCCTGGTGATGTTTCCGAAATTCTGTCCAAAGGGCTCTCACATAGGGTGAATCTTTGAGATAGTCACGCAAAACGCATTTGAGCCAGCCGATCCCCATGACCGATTTAGCCGTTGGGCTCCGCCAGCCTGAATCCAACTCCGCCAAGCAGGTCACTGACCCATGCCGCACTACCAGTTCACTGGCTTCAGATCCGGCCCGACGATGTGGCCGTGCTGCGCCGGACCTTCGTGGTTCACATCGTGCGTAAAATGCCCCCCGTACCAAATCACCACATCGTGATCGTTAATCGCCTCTCCATTGACCCAGCGGTCGATATCGGCTTCATAAGGCGGGCCGACTGCGACCACGCCGTCATCGATCTCGCTACCGCGATAACGCAGGACCCAGACATCACCCCGGCCGAACGGTGAGTCAGACATGGCGGTGGCCACACCGTCATCGGCATTCGGCACGATCTCATAGCCCTCGCCGGTGCGGGTGTTCTCAACACGCCATTTGCGCTTGTGGGCGAAGTCGCGCGGGCGGCGGATTTCGAAGCGCTTGTCGTCCCACTTGCTAGCGCCGATCAGCGGCGGATCGTTGAACTCGCGCACGCGATTGTTGCCGGCAGTGCGAATGTCGAAGTCGAACCGCCAGTAGGCATGATGGTGATGGACATTGCACACACACGTGCTCTCGACCGCGGCGAACGCGAACCTTGGGCGGATTGTGCCATTGGCGTGCAGCCGCCACTGACTGATGTAGCGGTACCAGCCTGCCTCCATTTCACTTACAAGCACGACCTCGTTGAACAAGACATAGATGCCGACACCAAGGAAGTTGCCGGTATCCGATCCGGTGTCGATGATCGTCTGGGCCGGCGCTTGGCAGAAGCGGAAGCCCGGCGCGACGTCGGTGCCGGTCGCCTGAATCATGCCCTCTTGGTACTGCCAATCGCGATAGGGTCCGCAGGCATCGCCGTCGTACTTGACGTTTAAAATCGGCACATGCGCGCGATACAAAACCCGTTTACCCTTGTAGTCGACATAGCGCAGCTCAATACCGGAGCCGTTGGTTCCACTCGAAGCGGCCGGCCGCACCGCAAGAAAGCGCCACAGCGTCTGCCCTCCTTGTGTCACCGTCACCCATACCTGCCCGGCGGTACCTTTCGCGGCCGTGGTCTGGTCGGCGGCATGCGGTACGCCGCATAAGCTCCGGTTGCGCGGACGGACGTTTGGCGGCAGGTGTTCTTCGAAGCGGATGACCCGCTTACGCGCGAGGTCAACGGCAACGATCTCATGCTGCGCGTCGCCGCCGCGAGGCAACAGCCCGACCGCGATGCGACGCTCGATGCGGCCATCCGGCAATTCATTCAACACGAGCGATGGAATAGGCTGGTACGTCTCGATCTGTTGTGAGTCGGACAGCGCGGCAAACGTCGTATCGCCACGGAGCATCTTCACGGCTGCGGCAAATTCTTCAGCCGATGGGTGCGGTGGCAACGCCGACTCGGTGATGTCCACGCGCCGCACATCACGCAGGTTACCGTCGACGAGGATCGTGCGGTGGTTCGTGTCGTCATAGAGCGTGGCGCGAAAGCGGCTCGGCGGCTGCGGCTTTTTTTCCTTGGCTCCGTCATCATCGAGCGCCTCGACGTACAGCAGCCGAGCCTTGCTGCGGCCGATGTACTTGCGCACGCTCTCCAGTGTCAGCACACGTTTGCCGATCGCTTGTAGCTCCTCACGCGTCGGACCGAACGGTGTGACTTTTACCTTGAGACCAGTATCGGACTTCCCTTTCGTAGGCATCGTTGATCTCCTTTCTCACTTCATCCGTCAAGGTCGAAGCAACCGGCACTGTGCGGCTCTACCGCGAAGTGCACATGTGGACTCCTCAGGTCGTCAGCTTCTATATCCAGGCGACTGATACCCCCTCCCGCACGCTTAGCAGGCTCTCGCGCTTCTGGTAAGGCTATCCTTCATAGCCAAAAACTTCTGCAACAGATCGGCATACGGGAGTTTGAGGAGACCGCTCTCATTCTCCAATTCTCCGAGGCGTTTCACCTCGGGCGGCTTCATGGACTGGGCTCCAATCCATTTTGAACCACGCATAACGAACCTCCTGACAACAGATGGCTAATGTGTAAACGCATCCCCAAAGACTGAGTTTGATGACAAGAGCCGAGGCATGGCATTTATGTCCGTGGTAAGCAATGTGACAGACAGCGGTGAAGCAAACTCGATACCACGCAAAACTACTCATAGTGTCATACTCCAAAACCTCTGGAAGAGCCGGCAGATACGGTACTCCATGGCATCCTGGAGGGCGAGGAACGTTATCGATAGTTGAATCAGACGCTGTATCTCTTTCGATACTGCGGTGGATCGGAAAATATACAGGCGGAGTCTCCAAATCTCTCGAAGCAGGCCCTGTCTGCTTAAACGTAAGACCACCTCAAAAACGTCCGGCAATGCCTCGGAAACCAGCCGCCTCCTCAAGATGACTCGAAATACCCATGCGTTACCGCATGGCGAAGTACCACCTGTCTTGATGAAACACTCCTCTTCAGATTTGGAAGATCGCCCATCCTAGTTTGCCAAAGTCGGTTCCTATCTGCATGGCATCTCCCCCTTCTCTACCTGACCTGAACCAGAGTTTTGACCGCGTTCACCACCTCAGGAGTGACGATGCCGGCCACGGCGAGAAGATTGCGCATTTTGAGGTGAAATTGCCGCAGAGATTGATCTTGCCAACTCCGTTGTTGCGCCACGAGATAAGTGAAATGCTTCACCCAGTTCGATGCCTGATCCGGAACAACGCCGGTCAAGTCTTGAAACAGATGCAAGGGCTGAGGGCTGTCCGACATGGACAATGGCTTCAGGGTGGAAATCAGATAAGGGCCCTGTTGATACATCGTATCAAGCTTGCTCAACAGAATTTGTGCGGCCGCATAATCGTAGACGGCCAGCACCTTCTCTGCCCACTCTGAATCCGACTTACCAGACATAGGGGTCTTCCTCACGGGAATATATGTGGCATTCAGCTCGGAATCCGGCTGCCGATCGAGGAACTCCTCACTCTCACGCATGATGCTCAAACAGGCCTCTAAGACTTTGAGATATCGTGCTTTCTCTCCTTCATGTTGCGGGGGTGCACTAAAGAGCAGGTAGCTGTAGAGCCCATAACCCGGTTTTTCTCTCATCTTGGGCTTGAGGAACCCTCGAGTCGAGATCAGAGGCCCTCGAGTTTGAACGGGTTCCTTGATAGTGACCCGTACCGAACACCGTCCATTGCCTACACTCGGCGCATTGGCCGTGACAGTGGCGACAACGTTCTTATAGGGTTCGCTCGGCTCGATTGTCACTGCGCTCAGATCCCAGCGCACTTCGTTCCCCGTGCCCTGGATATGGCCTTCAGTGACCTGCCACTGAAAGGTGAGCGGCTGCGCTATTGATTGACCATCTGATGTACTCGCCCACACACGCAATCGAACAGTTTCGCCCTGGACGATGACAGGTCGTTCAGTAAGACAAATCATCTCCAGACCATTGGTTCCATTGAGCCCGGCATCCGCTGCGGCATAGACAGGTTGGAAATCAGACAGGGGTACCATCAACCACAACACGACAACAGCACGCCAATATCCGCCTCGCCTCATTTTGCCTCATTTCCTCAGTTGACACGTCCGTGCCACAGGTATTTAGCGCCAAGTACCAGCACGTAGAACAGCGGGAGCAAAACAACCGGTTCCCCGTTGGTAAACGGTGTGTTGGAGAGAAAGGCCAGGATGGCGGAACCGACCGTCAATGCGACCGCACTGCCAAGTGCCACAAGATCCAGCCTGAACCACGAGAACGATTTGAGTGGCGGGTCGCCGTCGCTCTTGATGCACTCCTCTGCACGGACATCAAAGCCCCCGACCGTCCGGATATTTTTGATCAGGGCCTCTAAATCAGCCTTGCGCCGAGCTTGAGTATCCCCGATTTTATACGCTTGTTGATCACACAACCGGTGCAGATCCGTGGGCAACTGATCAGGTCGAGGCATGGGCGCCTCATCGACCAGCACGGGAATCACAGTGACATCAGGCCGGCTCAACGCCAGGGCAACCTCCTGATGATGGACATCGTCTGGAAGACTGATGCGCGGCCGGTTCTGCCTGTCCACAATGGTAAGCCACCGAGGGCCGACCACGATCAACACGACCGCGCAGCGATCAAGCGCCTGGTTGAGCTGGTCTCGCCAGTTCCCCGCATGCAATGTATCCTTATCGAGGAAAACCTGTTGTTCGCCGAATACCTTCGCAAGACTCTCGCACAACAAGATCGCCCAGGCTTCGGTATCATCCTGCCGATAGCTGATGAAGATTCCCGCCATGCGCTTCTCGGCCTGTATCGCAGGTGGCTGAACTAGCCATTCACCTAATTACTGCCTATTCATCAGCGGCGCCTATAACGCTCGCCGCAGCCCAAACATGCCGGCGTAATTGTTGAACTGTTCATTCCCGACCATGGCTCGGAAGTTCACGAACGTTTGCCAGCCATTGGGAAAAATCATCACGAGGCCAGTCCCAAGATTGGCGTAATTTCGAACCGGTACATCGGTTTGGAATGTGAACTTGGTCGGAGTCCCGGGAAAGCCCATAGTGCCTCGCAAGTCCTGCGCGAATTGTACATTAATGAAGCGCTGGTTGTTGGCGAATTCATGGATATAGTCCGCATTAAACTGTGGGACCAGGACAGCGAAACTGGTGCTGAAAGCGGCTGATCCCTGGACTCCGAGGACACTTTGCAGAGAATTGATCCATTGATCGTTGTACTTGAGTTCGATTCCCGTGTTGCCGTTCTCGGTGTAGCCGCCAATGTGGGTATTGCTGTAGGTCACCCCCAGGCGTGGGCCAATGGTGAATCGGCCAATCGGATGGTCGTACCCAGTCAAGAGTCCGAGCGTGAGGACATTGCCGTTGGAATTACTTGACGCAAAGCCGGGGACACAACATCCAGCTGCACCGGGCGGCTGACCGGTAAGAGCCTCGGCCAGTCGAGATATCAGATAATTATTTCGTGTATACCCACCGCTCACCTGCATGAAGGTCCGGTCCGTCGGCAGATAGGAGGCGAACAAGAGGCCGCCATAGGAATTCGTGCTGAAATTACCGCCGCTGCTGAAGTTTCCATCGGTGTTGGAATAGCTGAAGGCCAGCCCGGCAACGAGGTTTTTGCTAAACCGATAGTCTGCTCCGCCAGTGAAGCCAAAGATTGTGGACCTGTACCCATCCTGAAAGGTCGTAATGTCACGGTTGAGGGATTCGACCAGCCCGCTGGCAAACAATCCCAACCCATTCCAGCGCCTCTGGCTGCCAATGGTGAATGTCGCCGCTGACCCACCGTCGGCTGTCGTGGCGGCATACAACGGAGATGATACGGAAGAAGCGTACCCAAGGGAAAGCAGTGAGCCAAAGGGGTTGAGCCTCATGGAGGAGGATCGTGCATGTGTTTGGCCTTCCTCTTCGTCCGTCTCCTCCAACCGTTGGAGCAGCAATCTGTTCAAAATCGATGCGGCAGAACCCTGGAAAGAGGCAGCTCCACCGCCGCCTGAACTAGCGACAGGTACTTGGTTCCTTTGAGAGTCGCAGATCGCTGTTAGGTTTTGGCCGAGACCTACTATAGGTACATCGGGGTCGACACCAAAGCCTAAACCAGCGCACGCGTCAGTGAGCAGAGAATTGACCTTGTCGTTGAGGACTTGTGCTGGTGCTTTGGAGGGAAGAAGCGCGATCAGGAGAAGGACGAGAAACCCATTCTTGCCAATGGACAAGGTGTTCTTCATTGTCATGCCTCCTCGGCAAGTGTGTGATGTGGGCCTGGCTATTCCCTGGCTATATGGAATGAGCTCGGCGAAGCACCATGGTCACCTTCGGCTCGGAAACATCGCAGGCACCTATGCTGTACGATGAGCAAGAGCGATGCTAGATAGTTCCCCTATGATTTCAAGCTCGTATCACCCGGTTTCTTGAGTTTCGGGGACACCGAGCATGACGAGCGGAAGACGGACGATGAGATGCCGAAACGAATAGTATCTAAATAGATTCACCCTATGTATCTAAACTGATTCACTCCACACGTCCCTTGGCAATGAAACCTTTGCGAAGTAGCGGGTCGCCTGAGATGACTACCTGAGCGGAGATCCCAGATGAAACGGCCAGATCGCGTGGGCCAGAGGAATTGGAGAGAGAACGATTTGGCGGCTGTAATCCCAAAATGATAATGTCCGGTTTCACCAAAGTAGAAATGTCCTCTTCGTTGATAGACTGCCCGTTCTTCAAAGGAGGACGGGATGGTGGGAGAGGACAGGGTGATGATGAGTGCCAAGGAGTTGCGGCGGATCCATGTGATTCGCCAGGTGCGGGACAAGCGGATCACACAACAGGAGGCGGGCACCATGTTGCGGCTGACGGAGCGTCAGATCCGGCGCCTTCTTGGGCGGGTAAAGGAGGAGGGCGACCAGGGACGTGTCCATCGGGGACGGGGGAAGCCGTCGAATCGGCGCATCGCGGAGCCGGTCAAGGCGAAGATGCTGCGGCTGTATGAGACACGCTATGGAGACTTTGGGCCGACGTTGGCGGCGGAGAAGTTGACGGAGCGGCACCGACTCGAGGTCAGCGACGAGACTCTGCGGCGCTGGTTGCGGGAGCGGGGGATTGATCATTTCGCACGCCGGAAGCGACCGCATCGCGCGTGGCGTGCGCGCAAGGCGCATGTCGGGGAACTGGTGCAACTGGATGGGTCCCATCATGATTGGTTGGAGGGGCGCGGCCCGTGGGGTGTCCTGATGGCCTACATCGACGATGCGAGCAGTCGCGTCTTTGCTCGGTTCTATGAGTACGAGGGCACGATCCCGGCGATGGACAGCTTCCAGCGCTACATTCGGCACCAGGGGATTCCGCTGGCCATCTATGCGGACAAGCATACGACCTACCAGTCGCCAGCTGAGCCCACGGTGGCGGAGCAGCTGGCCGGGGAGGCACCCCAGAGTCAGTTCGGACGGGCACTGGATGAGCTGGGGGTTGAGCTGATCGCGGCGCACTCCCCACAGGCCAAGGGGCGGGTGGAGCGGCTGTTTAAGACGTTCCAGGATCGACTGGTCAAGGAGTTGCGCCTCGCACGGATTGGGACCTTCGAGGCGGCGAACCGATTCCTGGAGGGCTATCTGCCGGTCTACAACCGCCGGTTCGCGGTGCGGCCGGCGCACGCAGTCAATCTGCATCGGCCGAAGCCGACGGCCCAGGTGCTGGAGCGAAGCCTGTGTATCAAGACATCCCGGTGTCTGCGGAAGGACTTCACCATTGCTCATGAAGGGCGGCTCTATCAGGTTCACGACAATCTCCGCGCCACTCGTGTGGTGGTCGAAGAACATGTGGATGGGACGATGCGGCTCACGCACCACGGACGGGCGCTCGCCTTTCACGCGATCGCGGCGCGACCTGTGTCGGCGGCAGCGGTCACGGCGGTGTCCCGATCGCAGCGCCCGATCAAACCGCCGGCGGATCATCCATGGCGCAAGCGATGGCGGCAGGAACGAGGACACCACCCGGCGGCGGCCGGAACATAAACCGGACATTTCTACTTTGGGAGAAAGCGGACATTTCTATTTGGGCTTGACAGAGAACGATTTGGCGGCTTGATTTCTCTACGTAGAGACCGTAGCCTTGGCTCACATGCTTCCGACGCAGGTCACGTTCATTTTTTGCACGCGACCTGGTTCTCCCGCAATCATCTGCAGCAAGAACTGCCGTTTTGCCGACAACTGATTACGGGCTCTGCGGAGCAATTTCACGACATGGAAACCGCCTGTAAAAACATTCCTTTCTCGTTCTTTATAGCGGTAACTCTTATGGTCGTGCTGTCGGCCTGTACCTCCGATCCGCCGTCAGTCGATACGGTGAAGGCGGTGACCGGAGCGATCAACGCGCCGGGCGGTCCAGAAACCTATGAGGTGGTCGATTGTTTGTTGCCAGGGCAAATCCGCCAGCTCGGTACACAGGTGACGTACGTCACTGAACGGCGCCCCGTTCGCACAACCACAGAAGATTGCGCCATCCGTGGTGGTGAATACGTCGCGAGAGATCGGGCAGACTATGGGACCTCCCTAAAATTCTGGCTCAGTGAAGCCCAAAAAGGGTCTGCAGAAGCCCAGTACTATACCGCGACACTGTATGAAAGAGGCGCAGGGGGAGAACCTGATTATCAGCGGGCGGCGAACTGGTACCGCAAGGCCGCTGAACAGGGAGATAAGCGAGCGGCGGTCAACCTCGGTCGGCTGTATGAACAAGGATTGGGCGTTTCGAAGGATCCCGCGCAAGCCTTCACATGGTTCGCGAAAGCGTCCGGTTTGGATGACGCCGCGCTATCCCTCCTCACTAACCAGCAACTCCCCAACGCGCAAGCCACGACACGCATCCGTGAACTGGAGCAGGCGCTCGCTACGACAAACCAGGAAGTCACCCGGCTAAACAATCACCTTCAGGAATTACAACGATTAGCAGAAACCGATCGGCGCAAAAGTCAGGATGCCGATCAGCGCTACCAAGCGGCGCGCGCAGAGCTGGACCAACTTCGCGAGAGACCTGATCAGTCCGAAGCCATAGCCAAAGCCGATGCCAGGGTCAAGCAGATCCAGGAGGAAATGGACCGGGCAAGGAGAGAACTCGACACCAGGAATACAGACATCGTGCAACTTCAGCAGAAAATTGCCTCGTTCGAAACCAACGCCATTGATCTCGGCTTTGACGGGCCCACGTTGGAGATTATCGACCCGCCGCTCGCCAGGACCCGTAGCAAAGAGCAGCTGGCGATTCCCATCAACACCGGTTCCCAGCGTTCCGTCACCGGTCGCGTGCTGGCGCCTGCCGGGCTCCGGTCGCTGATGGTGAATGGAGAGAAGATGAAGGTTAACGAAGACGGGGTGTTCACGTCGACCTTCGGAGCTCTTCAATCACCCAGCGATGAATCGGTCGTCCAGATTCTCGCCGTGGACACGCAAAACAAGCGTGCCGCACTGAAATTCGTACTCAAAGGCAAAGGTACGATACAACCCAACCCCCAGGTGCCCAAGCAGGATCTCTCCGAATTCGGTCACTACCATGCCCTTGTCATTGGGAATGACCATTACAAACACTGGAAGGTCTTGAAGAATGGAATTTCTGATGCCACTGCCGTCGCTAAGACATTGAAAGAGCAATATGGTTTCCACGTCACGATCATCAAAGACTCGATACGCTCAGATATCATGAATGCGCTCAATGAATACCGGAAAATCCTCAACGAAAACGACAATCTGCTGATTTATTACGCCGGCCACGGACACCTGGAACAAGACATCGATCGAGGGTACTGGATTCCCGTCAATGCCGAGATCGACAACAATTCCGAATGGGTGAATCTCTCCGACGTAACCGACCTTCTGCAACTCATCTCTGCAAAACACGTGATGGTGGTGGCGGATTCCTGCTTTGGCGGAAAATTGACGAGAAGTTCATTGGCGCAGTTAAAACCGGGCTTGACTGCCCACGCACGGTTAGACATCTTGAAAAAGCTCGCGAAACGACGGGTGCGTACCGCCATGACTTCGGGTGGAGTGAACCCAGTCTTGGATGCGGGGGGCAGCGGCCATTCGGTTTTTGCCGAGGCCTTTCTTGGCGTGCTGGAAGAGAACGACACCGTTCTGGAGGCCGAACGACTGTTTTTGGCCATCCGCTCCCGCGTCGTCAGCACGTCACAACAAATACACAGCGAGCAAATTCCCACGTACGACCCTATCCACATGGCTGGACATGAGAGTATCGGCGACTTTATCTTCGTCCCGCGGGCGCTCTGATAACATCCCCGCCCCACAGAACGCTGTTGAGCTGTCATTTGCTGGCAACGGACCGGATGGAAGCAACGGAAAGGAGGATAACCAACTCATGTCCAAAACAATCTCGTGATCGGTGAGCGCCTCTCCTGAAAGCTCACTGTTATTTCGCCATCATCTTATCTTTGATCCCGTCATTGATAGGCGTGGCAAATCTTCTCCTCCACCAACCCTGCCTGCCGCAATCAAGCTCATACCGCTAAGCGCTTGAATACAAAAACAACCTGGTCACCTCAGACGCTTCAATAACGCCTGCTACACTTCTCAGTGACACCGAACGCTCACCCTTCAACACAAGGAGCGCTCATGATCAGTCGGAAGCCTGCTTCAGCCATAAACATTTCTTCAAAGCTTTACGATAAACCGATCACGATCTCAGCGGCGCGATCTCATGACATAGCCATCTCATGCAAAAAGATTCTCGACTCTTGCTTTATGGCAATGACTCTTCTGGTTGCACTGTCGGCCTGTGCTTCGGACTCCTCGTCAGTCGCTTCGATGCCCCCGGGAGCCGAGGTGATCAATGTACCGGATGGACCGAAATCCAACGAAATGGTTGATTGCCTGTTGCCCGGACAAGTCCGCCAGCTCGGCACACAAATGACATATGTCACTGAACGGCGCCCCATTCGCACGACCAAAGAAGATTGCACCATCCGCGGCGGGGAACAGGTCCTGGGAAAGCAGCTAAACTGAGAAGACGTCCCTGAATGTCTGACTGGGTACTCGGAGTGCACTGTTCTGTACTCAGCGCTGACACCCAACCGGTCCTACATTGCCAAGCTCTGACCGATATCATCTGCTCAAGGACCACGTCCCGTATAAGGAGTTGGCGGCCACATATCTCGATCAGCGAAAGCTGAGAGCACGCCACACGCCGGCACGTCAAGCAGTTGGAGTGCTCGGACCATCGGGTCGTCCACGAACCGGTCTCCTAAGAGACAGCGGCGGCATTTTCAAAGCAGATTCTAGGATCAGCTAGCTGAAAGAGTATCATCACTACCTAATCGATGTTCTTTGTCGCTTAGCAGTCCCTCATACCTCTCGCAAGACCGCCCCTTATCACCACAGTCTTCGCCAACAGATCCGTATAGAGAAGTTTGAGCCAATCGTTCTCGTATTGCAATTCTCTCAGGCGTTTCGCGTCAGATGCCTTCACGCTTTCCGTTTCGATGATTTTGAAGGTACGCATAACGGACCTCCTGGCTTAAGGTGGCTCCTGACAAGAGCTGTCACAGATAATCAATGGTTCTGCAAACTTGATTCCACGGTGGGGATGTGCCTGGAGAGCAGCAAACGTGCTGAATGTTGAGGTGGTCGAATTCTATGCGTATCTAGTCAGATACTGTGGTGGATCGGAAAAGATACTTTTGGGGGAGTAATCATATCGTGCAAATGCTGACAGACAAGCGCTTTGAAAGCTTGGGGGAATTTTCTCTGCCGGAACAAACCATCTCAAAATTTCATTGTACCTTCACCACCGTCACCCCATCGCCTCCCTCGGCTCGATCGCCAGGACGAAAGTCTGCCACATAAGGCGACTCTTTGAGATATTCGCGCAGGACGGATTTGAGACGACCGGTTCCATGGCCATGAATGATGCGGAGGTACGGGGCGCCAGTGAGAGTTGCCCGATCCAATGCCACGACGACGTGATCGAGTGCCTCGTCAGCTGCTTGCCCTCGTACGTCCACCACTGTTTGCTCATCCAGTCCCAGCCCATTGCTCGTCGAAACTCGTCGGGGAATCGTAGCGGTTGACGTGGGAGCTGCTGCCTCTGCAGTCGCTTCATGCGCGAGACCGACGAGGTTCGATACAGCAGCCAAGATTTCGCCCTCCCCAACCTTGACACGCACACGTTTTTTCCCCTGAGGCATTTCCAACAAACTCCCCGTCATGCCCAAACCGACAATTTCCACCGTATCGCCGATCCCAAGCTGTTCAAGTGGAATCGGCTTGCCGGTCGGCACAAACTCCTGCCTAGTTTGCGCCTCTAACTCATGCAACCGCTGTTTCGTCTCCTTCGCCTTGATGAGCTTCTGTTCGCGCTTCAGGGAATCGACCGTGGCTTGAACCTCGGCTCGCGCACGCTGAAATTGTTCGCCGAGTTTCTTCTTGAGCCCTCGTCGAGCTTCTTGTTCCGCTTCTTGCAGTTGCGCTCGAAGTGCTCGTGCTTCCCGGGCCGCTTGTTCGGCTTCTTCCCTCGCCTGCTGAGCCTTCTCGGTATCCTCAATCAGTTGGCGTTGCTTCCGCTGCAAGTCAGCCATCAACTCGTCGAGCCGTTGGCCATCGTGGTGGAGTCGCTTCCGCGCGTCGCTCAATATACTTTCGTCCATACCGAGGCGGCCGGCGATCTCCAAGGCGGATGAGCCGCCCGGGATCCCGATGAATAATCGGTAGGTAGGCGCCAACTGCTCCACGTCGAATTCCACGCTGGCATTCGCAAAGCCAGAAGTCGTCTGTGCCAGCTCTTTGAGCGCACCGTAATGCGTGGTCGCCACCACTTTCATGTTCAATTCGGCCAGACGACAGAGCAGCGCCTCTGCCAGCACCGCCCCTTCTTGCGGATCAGTTGAAGTCACAGGCTCATCAAGGAGCACGAGTGCGCAGGGTGCTGAGGGTGCGAGCGACCTCTCCATGGAAACGCTCTCGGTAAGGAGTCGGATCATGTAAGTCATGTGAGCCGAAAAGCTCGACAGATCGCGACTCAAGTCCTGTGCATCACCGATATCGGCGTAGAGGTCGGTAAAAACTGCCATCTCGGATTCCGAAGCACAGGGAAGATGCAGTCCGCCCCGCACCATGAGCGCAAACAGCCCGACGATC
The DNA here is from genome assembly GCA_029194675.1 of Nitrospira sp. Classification (NCBI taxonomy): domain Bacteria; kingdom Pseudomonadati; phylum Nitrospirota; class Nitrospiria; order Nitrospirales; family Nitrospiraceae; genus Nitrospira; species Nitrospira sp. Next base: position 697,502 of record JARFXP010000001.1, read on the forward strand.
TTGAGCGTAACGGTCTTTCCGCCTGTATTCGGCCCGGAGATCACAAGGACGCGGATCGCTTCATCCATGTGAAGGTCGTTCGCGACAACCTGATCTTTCGCGACGAGCAGCAACGGATGCCGCGCCTGCTTAAGCATGATGCGGCCATCTTTGTTCAAGATGACAGGGTTGCACTTCAGCCGACGACTCATCTCAGCCTTTGCTCTGATCACATCACATTCGGCCAACGCCTCGATTCCTCGGCCGATGTCCTCCGCTTTGGAGGCTACCAAACCGCTGAGTTCCCGCAAGATGCGATGCACCTCCCGCTCAATCTCCAGATCCGCCACCTTGATGGAATTGTTCAGTTCGACCAACTCCCGCGGCTCCAGAAAGATGGTTGCCCCGCTGGACGACACATCGTGGACGATCCCGGGGATTCTTCCCCGCATGTCCGCCTTCACCGGCACGACGTAGCGTCCTTCTCGCTGGACAAAATACGACTCTTGAAGCACCTCCTCATAGCGTTTGGAATGGAGTATCTGCTCCAGACGCTGCCGCATCTCCTGTTTCAGCTCCTGAGCCTGGTGAGTCAGACATCGCAGCTCCGGCGAAGCCGTGTCTTTCATAGAGCCATCCGATTGGATCGCGCCCTCGATAGCCCTCAGGATTCCGCGCAAACTTGTTGTGCTATGAAGCGGAGACAAGACGTGGGCCAGGGCTTGAGTCTCATCTTTATGAGACTCGGCGTATCGCTCCACCTCTGCCATGAGGGCCAGCACAACCGCACAGTCTCGCAACTCACCGGCCTCAAGCGCTCCTCCCTTCCTGGATCGAATCAGTTGTTCGCGAATATCGGGAAAGGTGAGGCCCGGCATCGGATCACTCCCCTCCAGTAAACTCACCATCTCGGTCGTCTCTTGTTGGCGCAGGCGAGCATCCGCCAGGTGGCTCGATAAGGAAAGCGACCGGCATCGAGCAGCTCCGATCGTCGACTGTGCATGTTGTGCGAGAAGCTCCAACAGCCGAGGCCACTCCAACGCCTGTGCTGCATGTTCAGATAATGTCTCGTTCACACAAGCCTCCTCTCCCCTCCTGTACTCCATTTTGGATGCTAGCGCGCATTATTTACGACGGTTCGTCGCGAAATCGCGCAGTCGCCAGGCGAGACAGGCGCGCGGAGCCGCAAGGAAGGGAGGCGTACTTGAAACAGTATGTCGACCGACCGAGCGGCGAGCCCGTCTTCCTGGACGCTCTCGAATCGCGTCCAGGGCTATCGTAGCGGCGAATCCGCGATTACAGCAGAAGCGTTCGTGAATAATGCGCGCTAACCAAGTGTCTTGACAAGAAGCAGAGAGCGTCGATACTATCGCAGTTCGTGCTGTACCATCCGGGTGTATTCAACCAATATATTTGCATGTAGAGGATTACGCTATGTCCATTCGTGTTGGAATCAATGGATTCGGACGCATCGGGCGCAACGTGCTGCGTGCCTCGATGGGTGATAAAGATCTGCAGATCGTCGCCGTTAACGATCTCACGGACGCCAAAACGCTTGCTTATCTTCTCAAGTACGACTCGGTGCACGGCACCCTTTCGGCAAGTGTTGAGGCCAAGGAAGACCAGATCCTCGTGGATGGGAAACCTATCAAAGTGCTCGCGATCAAAGACCCAAAGGAATTGCCCTGGAAGGCGCTGAACATCGACGTTGTCATTGAATCGACCGGTCGATTTACCGACCGGGAAGCGGCGGGCAAACACCTGTCTGCCGGCGCCAAGCACGTGATTATCTCGGCACCGGCGAAAGATCCCGATGTGACCATCGTACTCGGCGTGAACGACGACAAGTTCGACCCTCAATCCCACCACATTGTGTCCAACGCCTCCTGCACGACCAACTGCCTGGCGCCTGTTGCTAAAGTCTTGTTGGAAACGTTCGGTATCAAGCACGGGATTATGACCACGATCCATTCCTACACCAACGATCAGCAGCTGCTGGACCTTCCTCATAAGGACCTTCGGCGCGCCCGCGCAGCCGGCATGTCGATGATTCCTACCAGCACCGGCGCAGCCAAAGCGCTGCATCTCGTCATTCCTGAGCTCAAGGGCAAGTTGGATGGACTCGCCATTCGGGTGCCGACGCCGAACGTCTCACTGGTCGATCTCACTGTCGAAACCGAGAAGGATTGTGACGTGGCATCTGTGAACGCAGCCTTCAAGAAGGCGGCGGATGGACCACTCAAAGGTATTCTCAAGTACTCTGAAGACCCCATCGTCTCGATCGATCAAAAGGGGGACGATCACTCGGCCACCGTCGATGCCCCGCTGACCAACGTCGTCGACAAGCGTCTGGTCAAGGTTACGGCCTGGTACGACAACGAATGGGGCTATTCATGCCGAGTCCGCGACCTGGTCAAGGTTCTGGCCGGAAAATCCACCACTCACTGATGACCGTGTGGGAAATGATCGGGCAGGTTTCAGACGAATCCATCTCACTCGCTTCATTTCGCAGGTCATAGAATACTGGAGGAGCGCCTCATGAATTTGCACAAGAAAACGATCGACGATGTGCAACTTCGTGGCAAACGGGTCATTATCCGCGCCGATTTCAACGTCCCGCTCGATGAGTCGCTTCAAATTACCGATGACACCCGTATTCGGTCAACCCTGCCGACGATCAATCGCGTCGTCGACGAGGGAGCGAAAGTCATTCTCTGCTCTCATCTCGGTCGACCCAAGGGGACCTTTCACCCTAAATACAGCCTGGCGCCGGTCGCAAAACGACTGGGACGCCTGCTCGGGAAAGACGTGGTCTTCGCTCCGGACTGTATAGGGCCGGCCGTCGAGAAACTGGTCTCGAAGATGAAGGACGGCGATGTCCTCTTGCTGGAAAATCTTCGTTTTCATGCCGGCGAGGAAAAGAATGACGACGCCTTCGCCAAGGCCCTTGCTTCACTGGGCGATGTTTTCATCAATGATGCCTTCGGGGCGGCCCACCGGGCCCATGCGTCGACCGTCGGCATCACCCACTACATAAAAGATGCGGCTGCAGGCGCACTGCTCAAGAAAGAGATCGAGTATCTCGAAGGTGCCGTCGCCAATCCCGTTCGACCGTTTGCCGCTGTCTTAGGGGGAGCCAAGGTCTCGGGAAAAATCGGCGTCATTGAAAACCTTGGCAAGAAGGTCGATAAGGTCATCATCGGCGGCGGCATGGCATTTACGTTCTTGAAGGCGAAAGGCATGGAGATCGGCAATTCTCTCTGCGAAATGGACATGTTGGATTTTGCCCGAGGGATCGAAGACCATGCCCTCTCACGAGGGGTCAAATTTTACCTGCCTGTCGATTGCGTGGTGGCGGCCGGCCGAGAGGTGGGCGCCGAAACCAAGATTGTTCCGGTACAGGAAATTCCCAAGGGATGGTATGCCCTCGATATTGGTCCGGCCTCCGTCAAACTATTCAATGAGGCGGTTCAAAATGCGAAAACCATCCTGTGGAACGGACCGATGGGTGTATTTGAAATCGACGCCTATGCGCGAGGCACCTTGGCTATGGCTCATGCAATCGCCGACGCCTACGCGCTCACGATCGTCGGCGGCGGTGAAACGTCACTGGCCGTTCATCGGGCCGGTGAATCTGAGAACATCTCGTTCATCTCGACCGGTGGTGGCGCGGCCCTTGAATTACTGGAAGGCAAAACACTTCCTGGTCTCGCAGCGCTGCCAGACCGCCCAAACTGATCAAGGTTCCTCAACGAAACCCGAGCTCCTGGAAGTACGGTGCGTACAGTCCTGATCGTCGGCAATTGGAAGATGAACAAAACCGCGTCTGAAGCGGCAACCTTCGTTCATGAGCTCAGCCAGCACCTACCTGGCACCTCCACGGGCGTTGAGCTTGTCGTCGCCCCCCCTTTTACTGCGCTGGAATCCGTTCGTATGGCGCTGGGCGCCTCATCGCCGATTCAGCTCGGAGCGCAGGACATGTTCTGGGAGGATCACGGCGCCTATACAGGAGAAGTCTCCGCACCGATGCTGAAAGATCTCGGTTGTCGCTACGTGATTCTGGGCCATTCGGAACGACGAACCCTTTTTGGTGAGCAGAACGACAGCATCCGCAAGAAAATCCTAGCCGCACTCATCCATGGCCTGCGTCCCATTCTCTGTATCGGCGAATCACTCGCCCAGCGCGAAAACGGGACGACCGACAGCGTGCTGACCCAACAGCTGAAGGAATGCGTCTCCGGTCTTGCCCCTGACGCGATGGCCGCTGTCACCATCGCCTATGAGCCAGTATGGGCCATCGGCACGGGCAAATCGGCGACCATCGACCAAGCCGTCGCTGCCCATCGGACGATTCGGCTGTTCCTTACCGCCACGTGGTCTTCCACCGTTGCCGACGCCACCAGGATTCTCTATGGAGGGAGCGTCACGCCACAGAATATAGAATCGCTGCTTTCTTCAGACCAGATCGACGGCGCACTCATCGGAGGCGCTTGTCTCCAAGTCGAGTCTTTTGCTACAATTACGAGGATCGTATCCACTGCACGATCAATCGGAGTCTGAGATCTCATGCTGTATACGCTGATTGTTATTGTCCATGTCTTTATCTGCTTTCTGATGATCGGGGCGATTCTTCTCCAATCAGGGAAGGGAGCGGAGATCGGCGCCGCGTTCGGCGGTTCCAGTCAGACGGTGTTCGGAAGCCGTGGTCCCGCCAATTTTTTGAGCAAGCTGACGGTCATTGTGGCGGCGGTGTTCATGGCGACGTCGCTCAGTCTGGCGATTTTAGCCAAGCAACGAAACTTCTCTTCGACCGTCATCGATATGCAGCCCAAGAGCGCTCCAACAGCTCCCCCGACTGCCCCACCCGCTCAATCTTCAGGGGATTCGCATCCTTCGGGAGAGACTCCCGCAGCCGGACACTGATCTGTTCATCGTCAGATCGACGCCTGCCGTTCGTCGTCCGAAAGACAGTCCCGGTTCGGTTCCACTCGATTGATGGTAAACGGTCTGCAGCGGGGTTTAGATACGAGTTAGCCACGACTCATGTGCGACGTCTTCCCCGCGTACGATCGAAAAGAAGGCGTCTTGGAGGGCGCGTGTAATCGGCCCAGGCGTACCATTTCCGATTCGCCGGTTGTCGATTTCTCGGACCGGGGTCAATTCAGCAGCCGTTCCTGTCACGAATACTTCATCGGCAATGTACATTTCATCGCGCGTGAATCGCTCCTCCGCCACGGCGATTTTTCTTTCTTGAGCCAATTGGATGACAGAGTTTCGCGTAATCCCTTCAAGCACCGACGTCAAGGGCGTCGTTTTCAAGGCCCCACGCCGCACGATGAACACATTCTCTCCCGTTCCCTCGGCAACATAGCCTTCGGGATCGAGAAGAATCGCCTCGTCATATCCATCGGCCTTCGCCTGCTGTTTGGCCATGATGGAGTTCACATAGTACCCGGATATTTTTCCTCTGGTCATGGACACATTCACGTGGTGCCTCGTAAAAGACGAGACGCAGGCGCGCATCCCATTGGCCAATGCATCGTCCCCCAAATAGGCGCCCCACTTCCAAGCAGCGATGGCTACCCGAATCGGATTGTCTCCTGGATAGACGCCCATCGCCCCATACCCGATGTAGACTAACGGGCGAATGTAACAGGCATCGAGCCGATTGGCACGAACGGTCTCGATGATGGCCTCCGTGATCTGCTTCTTGTCATACGGCATGGTCATCATGCCGATATGAGTCGAATCAAACAGGCGATCGACATGTTCACGAAGCCGGAAGATGGCGGAGCCTGACTTACCCTTGTAGCACCGAAGACCTTCAAACGCCGCAAGGCCATAGTGTAGCGAATGGGTGAGAACATGGACGTTGGCCTCTCTCCACTCCACCAATTTCCCATCCATCCAGATTTTTTCGACCGGTTCCAACATTGAGAGCAATCTCCAATAAAGGGATAGTAACCGTTCCGCCCCCATGGGCGTGAGGGACTATAGCGTGAGGTCGAACGTGGGTCAAGCAAACAGGCAGCGGCTGACTCGGAATCTACTCGACCGATGATATGAGACCTACGAGGAAGCGCAATAGGCGCGCAGGCGGGAACTCAGGAACGTTCCGACTCGTTCTTCTTCCGCTGGACTCATGGTCAGGACTTTGACACCAAACAACAGACCTCGCACCCATCGGACCACGACGCGCTGAATTTCGACCGGCTCATCTTTGTCGGGAAGGGTGAGCCGGACAACCAACCCCATCCCAGGAACCACTTGATGGTCTCCCAAAACCCGGAACCCGTTACGACAGAGGTTCATCACCGTTCCCTTCCCGAGAAAATCTCCGCCCAGGTAGTACACCTCACAGCGAACGGGAATCCGATGATAGGTACGGATCACAAACTTGCTAGCGTGAAACATGTGCTCGTTGCCATCTCCCGCTTGGTATCATGAAATTGGAATGTGGCATCGCAATGATGACGCCAAGCATACGTGTCAGGACGACCTTCCTCATAGCCTTCTAAAGAGGGGCTTATGGGTGGTCAATGAGCTCTCATCGCTCCTCGTTCGCTTGACACCTCTCATATCTCCATGTTAAATGAACCGTTCCTCAAGTTCGGAGAATGGATTATGTACGCGATCGTTGAAACAGGTGGTAAACAATATCGAGCTGAAACCGGCACGACGATTCAGGTCGAGCGGCTGCCGGGAGACGTCGGAGCCCAGATTGAACTCAGCAAGGTCCGTCTCGTACATGGCGATGCCGGTATTCTGATTGGACAGCCCCTCGTTAACGGAGCCAAAGTCACGGCTGAAATCGTGCGACAAGGGCGGACCCGATCGATTACCGTGTTTAAGAAGAAGCGTCGCAAGAACTATCGCCGGACTCGTGGACACCGACAAGGATTCACCCAGCTGTTGATCAGGAATATTGCGACAGCCTGAAGTCACAGGAAGGGTATACCATGGCAACAAACAAAGGCGGCGGATCATCACGTAACGGCCGTGACAGCAATCCTCAATATTTGGGCGTGAAGGCCTATGGTGGTCAGACCGTGACGGCCGGCAGCATTATCGTCCGCCAGCGCGGCACCAAGTTTTTTCCAGGATTCAACGTGGATCTTGGAAGAGACCATACCCTATTTTCCAGAATAAGCGGTGTGGTGAAGTTTGAAGGTGGACGCGACAGACGAAAAGTCAGCGTATACCCTGTTCCGACCAAACCCTGATCCTCTTTTCTACTCTCTCCGTTACAACCAAGCTGGATATGTTCTCTCTCCCCCTCGGATCACGGTCGGGTATACTTTCTCGTCGTCATGACTGACTCATCTGCGATGACGCTGACAACTTATGTTCGTCGATGAGGTGCACATCACAGTACGAGCCGGTCGTGGCGGAAACGGCATCTGCAGTTTCCGGAGGGAGATGTTTGTTCCACGTGGAGGCCCGGACGGCGGGGATGGAGGCGACGGTGGCGACATCGTCATGACCGCATCTCATCGACTGACCACCCTGCTCGACCTCCGCTACCAGAACCATTATGAGGCTCAAGACGGGCGCGCCGGCGGGGGTTCCAATTGTACGGGCCGTTCCGGAGAAGATCTGGCCATCGCCGTTCCTGTCGGCACCATCGTCTATGATGACCAGACGAAAGAAATACTTGCGGATTTCATCGAGGATGCTCAAACGGCCGTCATCGCCCAAGGAGGGCGAGGCGGAAAAGGCAACAGCAACTTTGCCACCTCCGTCAACCGAGTGCCGACGAAGTGCACCCCGGGCACTCCAGGTGAAGAACGATCATTGCGACTTGAACTGAAACTCCTCGCCGACGTCGGGCTGGTCGGTTTTCCTAATGCCGGCAAGTCGACGCTCATTGCAGCTGTATCAGCGGCCCGCCCCAAGATCGCCGACTATCCCTTCACCACTCTGACCCCCAATCTCGGCGTGGTTCGGTGGGGATCCGATCGAAGCTTTGTCATGGCCGATATTCCGGGCCTGATCGAGGGTGCCCACGAAGGCAGAGGCTTGGGCGTGCAGTTTCTCCGCCATATCGAACGCACCGCATTCTTGCTCCACCTGATCGATGTCTCAGAATGGACCCCTGACGATCCAGTGGTGAGTTTTAAGACCTTACGGCAGGAACTTGCAGCCTATGACGGGGAGCTCACCAAGCGCCCATTCGCCGTTGTCCCGACCAAGATCGACATAATCGGCACGAGCGACCGGCTTGCCCAGCTGCGGTCCTATTGTCGCCTCAACGACTATCCCTGCTTGCCGATTTCCGCCGCCACGAACAAGGGGCTTGATGACTTGGTCACCTACGTCGGGAAACAGGTAGAGCGTTTACGAAAGACGCCATGCGAGACAAGCTCTTAGGACAAGCGAAGCGGATCGTCATCAAGATCGGCAGCAGCCTGATCGCTTCGCGTGCGGAAGGTCTGCGGCCTCAACAGATTGAGCGATTGGCTGATGAAATCGCTGGGCTCCGAACACAGGGGCGGGAAATCCTGGTGGTCTCGTCCGGTGCCATCGTCTCCGGTATTCAGAAATTGCAGCTGAAAGATTACCCGAAAAGCCTGCCTGTCAAGCAGGCAGCGGCAGCCGTAGGCCAGAGCCGGCTCATGTGGGCCTATGAAAAAGCGTTTGAACGTCTCAATATTCAAGTGGCGCAGATACTGCTCACCCACCAGGATCTCGCTGATCGCCGCCGATTCCTTAACGCTCGCCATACACTCGCGGCACTCATCGGTTTCGGCATCGTGCCCATCATCAATGAAAATGATACCGTCGCGGTTGATGAAATCCGGGTCGGCGACAACGACACCCTCGCGAGCGAAGTGGCTCATCTGGCGGATGCGGACTTGCTGGTGATTCTCTCCGATGTAGACGGACTGTATACGGAAGATCCGCGGAAAAACCCGTCGGCGACATTGATCCCCTTGATTACGGAGATTACCCAAGACGTCGAGCGCCTGGCAGGAGTTTCCAGCACATTTGAAGGGACAGGCGGGATGGCGACCAAACTTCGAGCAGCCAAGAAAGTCGGCGAGTATGGAATCTCGACTTTAGTCCTCAATGGCGAACGAGCCGGACTCCTCCCAGCGGTCCTTGAAGGCGGGCCCGGTGGAAGTCTCTTTCTTGCCCGGGAACGTCGACTGAACAGCCGTAAACATTGGATCGCTTTTACGCTTCGCTCCCGCGGTCAGGTCCATCTCGATCAGGGGGCAGTCGATGCCTTGATCGAGCGAGGGAAAAGTTTGCTGGCATCGGGCATCCTTCAGGTGACGGGATCATTTGATGCCGGTGATCCGGTCAGTTGTCTCGATACAGATGGAAAGGAATTCGCAAGAGGCCTGGTGAACGTTTCGTCCGACTTATTAGGTCAGATGAAAGGCCTCAAGACAGCGGCCATCCATGAGCAGTTCGGCCTCCAAGAGTATGAGGAAGTCATCCATCGAGACAACCTTGTCATTCTCTAATCGTGTGGTGTGAGTGCTGAGTTATGAGTTTTCCGAGGTCCAAACACTCACCACTCGCCACTCGCCACTCGCCACTAAAACTGGGCCTGCTGGGTGGAAGCTTCAATCCTATTCATAATTGTCACCTGAGCATTGCTCATCACGTACATGAATGGATGCAGCTCTCCCAGCTTCTATTCATCCCGACCGGCGACCCACCCCATAAACAGGGCGGCTCACTGGCGCCGGCGAACGTTCGCGTTGACATGGTACGTCTTGCGATCGCTGACAGCCCACTTTTCATGGTATCGGATATCGAGATACAGCGAACAGGAAAGTCCTACTCGATCGATACCGTCCGCTCATTACAGGACCACTATGGCCCATACACAGAGCTGTTCTTCGTCATTGGTCTTGACGCGTTTCTTGACTTCCCTACATGGAGAGAACCGCACGAGCTCTTAAAGATCTGTCATTTCGTGGTGGTGCCTCGGCGTGAGCGATCGTTCCAGGCGCTGGCCGAGATGCCGTTGCTTCCAAACCTGGATCCACTGGCCCTTGGCCAGCTCGACACCGGCGTTCAGAATCGACTCGACATCGTCATCCCTTCCTGCCCGGGGATCACCTGTCTGGCCCTTCCACCCTGTTCGATCTCGGCCTCAGAAATTAGGCGGCGAGTTCGGGATGGACTATCGCTGGCAGATATGTTGCCCCCCTCGGTAGAATCCTATATACTTCGGCATAGCCTTTATCAGGAGGATAGCGATCTCACGCGCATCTAAGGCCACCGCCCTGGCCGCAGCCATGGCGATGCTCGACAAGAAGGCTCTTGATGTCCAGGTCCTCCATGTCGCCCCGCTTACGTCAATCGCCGATTACCTGGTCATTGGGTCGGCTGAATCCGACCGACAAACACGCGCAATCGCTGATTCCGTCAGAGAAGCGCTCTCGCGCGTGGGCCAACGCCCACTGAGTCTCGAAGGCACATCCTCGGGCCAGTGGGTCCTGATCGATTTTGGCGATGTTGTCGCCCATGTGTTCAGACACGACACGCGTTCGCATTATGCCCTTGAGCGCCTGTGGAGCGACGCCCGATCTATCCCGGTTCCAGATAATGCATCGGCTTCAGCCACCGCACCGAAGCGACACATGATCCAGAAAACGACTTCACGGAAGATGGTCTAGGCCATGTTCAAACTGCTGGTCACCATTTTTCTCATCAGTGCCGGTGTGTTCATTTACAGTTATTTTCGCGAGTTGAACCCGGGAACGGTCGTAGTCCATACCGCGCCTGGTGCCGAGTTTGAGCTCAGTCCCGTCACACTTGTGTTGATTTCCATGGCATTGGGAGCGGTGCTCGCGACCCTTGTGGTAGGGCTGCAGCAAACGGCGCACTTGATTTTAAACTGGCGTAGTAGCCGTCTCGTCCGTCGCAAGGAGAAGGTCGATACACTTCACCGAGACGGAACCCATGCGTTCATGTCGAAGCGCACCATCGAGGCGATTACTCTCTTGGAGAAGGCACTCGCCATCGATCCCAACAGGGTCGATTCACTCCTATGGCTGGGCAACATCCACCGATCGGAACAGAATTATCCTGAGGCAATCCGGCTCCATCAGCATGCGCAACGGGTGGACGATCGGAACATCGAAGTCTTGTTGGAATTAGGCAAGGATTTGGAAGAAGCCAAGCGTTACGAGGAAGCGCTTCAGACGCTCCAGAAAATTCTCAACATTGAACCGGATAACCTGACCGCGCTCATTCGAAAGCGTAATCTCAATATTCGTATGGAGCGGTGGAGTGAAGCGCTTGAGATTCAACACCGCTTGCTCAAGGCCAATCTTCCCACCCCTGAAAAGCAGACGGAGGCGGCACTGCTGATCGGATGCATGTATGAAGTCGGCCGTCAACTGCTCGAACGTGGACATCCCGACAAGGCTCGTCGATACTTCCGAGGCGCCATCAAGAAGGATCGCAGTTTCCTGCCCGCTTATATCGGAATGGGCGAGATCCTGCTCCATGAAGGCAAGACTAAAGATGCCGTCGAAATCCTCAAGAAGGTCTACTCACGGACTCGAAGCGTGATTATTCTCCATCGGCTGGAAGAACTCTTCTTGGAACAGGGCGAGCCCAGCGAAATCATTCGGGTCTATCAGGAGGCCTTACAGCAAAACCCGCAGAATCCGGTCCTCCAGTTCTATCTCGGCAAGCTCTACTATCGGTTGGAAATGGTGGATGAAGCGTTCGACCTGCTGTCGACGATCGAAGGGCCACAAGACCATCTGTTGGACTATCACAAGATCATGGCCAATCTTTATTTGCGGAAGCAACATTTCGAAGAGGCCATCACCGAATTGAAGAAGGCCCTCAGCTTCAAGAAGCGCGTCGTCGTCCCTTATATCTGCACACAGTGTCAGCAGGAATCCGTCGAGTGGACAGGCCGCTGCCGCCGCTGCGCCAAGTGGAACACGCTCACCGCCCTCCCCTGGCTTGAAGCCGGACATACCGCTATCGGATCAGCCGGAGAGCCTAATTCCGTGCGTGCTGTTCCCTATCAAAGCATTGCTTCTCCCTTTGAAACCGTGTAGGTTTCCCGCCAGCGTCTGCTGATTACTTGACCTGGTGTGTTTGAGGAACCTCTCTCTTCGATTCAATACATCGGCAGCCCAGCAGATCATCACCACATCACGACTTTTTGAGGATCTCATGACCTATATGACCTTGGCAGACAAAGCGCTCAACGACGAATCCCTTACCAGATCAGAGTGCCATTCCGTCTTGAATGCGCCGGATGACGAATTGCTCGCATTGTTGCATGCAGCCTTTCAAGTCCGCTCCAAATACTTCGGACGGACCGTCCGCCTCCAGATGCTCCAAAATGCCAAGAGCGGAGCCTGCCAAGAAGACTGCCACTACTGTTCACAGTCTTCGATTTCAACGGCACCGATCGAGCGCTACAACCTGCTCCCACAAAGGCAGATGATCGAAGGCGCGCGACAAGCCGCCGCCTCCAAAGCCCAGCGTTATTGCATCGTCATCAGCGGTCGGAGTCCGTTGGATCGGGAAATCGAAGAAATTGCCGGAGCGGTGCGCTCCATTAAGGCAGAGCTCCCGATTCAGATCTGTTGCTCTCTCGGCCTAATGAATGAATCTCAGGCTAAACGACTAAAAGCCGCCGGTGTCGATCGAGTGAACCACAACCTGAACACCAGCGAAGCCTTTCACTCGTCGATCTGCACCACCCACACCTTCCAAGACCGACTGACTACCATCAGGAACGCCCGCGCAGCGGGGTTGGAAATCTGTTCAGGGGGCATCGTCGGCATGGGCGAAAAGGATGAGGACGTGATCGAACTGGCGATGGCCCTGCGCGAGGTGAAGCCGGATTCCATTCCTTTGAATACACTGCATCCGGTCGTCGGCACACCGTTGGAAAAGTGCGATCAACTCACGCCTCAGCGCTGTCTGAAAGTGCTCTGCCTCTTCCGGTTTCTCCATCCTCGCACGGAAATTCGCATCGCGGGCGGTCGCGAACACAACCTACGTAGCCTCCAACCGTTGGCACTCTATCCGGCGGACTCAGTCTTCGTGAACGGGTATCTCACGACGCCAGGAGCACCAGCCCCAGAAGTATGGGGCATGATCAAAGATCTTGGCTTCACCATCGAAGTCGATTATCAGCAGCCAGTCGCCAGCTGATTGACTTCGTTGTTGCTGTACAAGTAGCCTGTTATCGTCCAATATCCGTGGACACGAAGGACTTCTATCGTCGCTCGATAAGCACCCACAGCTGGAGCATTATTTGAGCCGCATCATCTTCCGCATCCATGCCATCAAGCGTATGTTCCAACGACAGGTTTCAGAGGAAGACGTCAAGCAGGTCTTGGCAACGGGAGAAATGATCGAAAGCTATCCCAACGATATTCCATACCCCAGCAAATTATTGCTGGGGTGGCGGGGAAGTCGCCCATTGCATGTAGTCGCAGCAGATAATGTTCAAAACGATGAAACCATTGTGATTACGGTGTATGAACCGGACTCTCAAGAGTGGGAAGCCGGATTTGCACGGAGGAAACCTCGATGAAATGCGTCATCTGCAAAACCGGACAAACGAAACCTGGAAAGGCAACGGTCACGCTAGAACGCCAAGAAACGACACTGGTGGTGAAGAATGTCCCAGCAGAGGTGTGTACGAACTGTGGCGAGGAATACGTGGACGACAAAGCAGCCTCACAGTTGCTTAAAACCGCAGAAGAGGTGGCCCAAAGAGGCGTTCAGGTGGACGTTCGATCGTACGAAGCGGCATGATTCAGAAGCGTGTATGAACGTCATCGAACCAAGAATCGAAAAGCTCTTCGTCGCCAAACAAAAGCGCCGGAGTCAACTTGCGGACATGCCATTCCATGAAAAAGTGCGAGCGATCGTACAGTTGCAGAAAATGGCAGCGCCTGTACTGCGCGCTCGCGGCAAGCACGTCACCGTCTGGTCACTCGACGATAGTTCAAACAAATGACCGCCGAGCCATATACACTTTTTGCCGACACCTGGTCGGTCTATGAGAATTCAGGCGATGCTCCACGGCTGCTGGAGGAAGGCCCATGAGGAAAGCAACAAGGAAGAAGGAGACCAAAGCTTTTTCAGAGGCTGTTGGGCGCGCCCTGCGGCGAGCTGCCAAGGCGGCTCGGAAAACCGCCAAGATGTATGGGACACCCATCTATGTGTGGGAAAACGGCAAGGTGGTGGCGAAGAAACCATGAGATTCCTGCCTATCGCCCACCAGGCCTTTCTCACGGACTTGGAAGGCCTAATAGATCAACGCGTATGCCAGACCAATTTTGTGACAACTCGTGGTCGCATATCACCGCCGGCTCCATCAGGACCACTCTGAATCCGACAACCGACAAGATGTCTGGCTACTCAACTTCACAAATGGAATAGTGATGAATCAGGTGGAGAGTCCGACAGAGAACGATTTCACTGACAACTGTTTCCGATAGTCTGTTGCTCAGCTGAGCAGGCGTTCAGCAGTGTGTCCGCTTAAGCAGGTGAGCGTCGAGTGCCGTAACTGGTCTGCACGGCTTCTGTTTACGTAACAATGCGGAGAATGAGCGCGATGGCAAAATACGACAGTGCTTCTCTAAGCGCTGCGTTCGATGTGTTCATCAGCTACAGTCGCGTGGATGTCAGACTCGCCCGAGCGTTGCATGCGGCTCTCGAGCGCTACCAAGTTCCCTCGCACTTGTCTCGCCCCAGTCGCCGGATATCCGTGTTCCGCGACGAGACCGCTATGAGCGGCACGAGGTACTACGAATCCATCGACGCACACCTACGGCAATCGAGGAAGATGCTGCTGATCTGCTCTCCAGCCGCCAGGCGCAGTGAGTTTGTTTGCGACGAGATCAGGCGATTCCTTGGCACCCATTCGATCAATGACATCGTTCCTGTCATCGCGTCGGGTTGGCCCAACAACGAGGCCCCGTCCGATGATCTCAAGGCCTTTCCCGATCTTCTCGGCGACATGCCATTAGCGGCGAACCTGTCAACATTTGAGCCACGGCGGCATCGTTTGCAGGATCTTGACTGGAGCGAAGCCTGGCATCTGATCTTGGCAAACGTTCTTGACGTCGAGCGTGCTACATTCGAGGTTGAAGTCAATGTAAGTCATGAACTCGGGCGAGCTGAAGCGCTTCGGCTCTGGGAGCTCGCAAGCACAAAGAAGGGAGATGAGAACCTGGTAGAGGCGTTGCTCCACGCTGCGGCAGCGCACGCGATCATGCCCGACTCCGAGCTTAAGATCAGCCTGGGAATCGCGACTATAGCTTTGTTTCCTCGCATTGTGGTCGACCGCGTGTTGACAGTCGACGCACCGCTCCGTGGTCTTCGATTCAACCGGGACGGTTCGCAGTTAATCGGGTGGAGCGCCAGTGGCAGGGTGCAGCTAATTGACGTCGTTTCCGGCAAGGTGCTCGCCAGCGCGATTCATCCAGGCGAGATTCTGAACGCAGCCTTCCTGCACGATGGCTCGGTGGTGACCTACGGTGGGGGAGGAATAACCATCATACAGAAGTCCCTCGACGTAGTTACATGGGATGCGCCATTCTTCATCGCTCGCGTGGTCGAAGCTCCTATCGGCGATCTCCTGGCGCTGACCGGCCCGCAAGGAGAGGTATGTCTGTGGTCGAGACGGCTCACTGGGCCTATCCAGGTCAAGAAATTCTGGGGAGACGATCAGGCGCTCGCGCTGTTTAACCATGATGGGAATACCCTTCTGGCCACAAACGGTTCATCGGTGCTTCAACTGGAACATACGGGTGACCGGAGTTGGATCCAACTCCCAACCAAGTTCGTGGTCCATCAAGCCGTGGCGCCGCTCGGATCGTTCCTGGTATCCGACTCGGAGAGCATACAACTGGTCGCGTGTCTACCCGAGTCAGTTGAAGCAGCTACAATGATGGTGGCCAAAAATACCGCACAAGTGGTTGCCGCCAGACTTGGCCCCAACCTGACAAGACTCTGTTGGATTGACCAGAGCCACGTTCTCTATTCACGTGACTGGTTTGTGTATAGAGATGATGACGATTTGGACCGAGATGCGGATGACGGCAGGATGTTCGTTCGAATCAAACCAGACCAGCACGACCTCGAGTTCTGGAACGGCGATGCTGTTGCCGTTGCGTACGGTGATCATACCATTTGCGCTTTAGCTGCAAATGGGGAAATGCTCTGGGAGCGCGAATTCGATCATTGCACAGCATTGGGCGGGTTGAAGGTACACTCAGATCTTGGCATCCTTTCTCGAGTCGATTCCAAATTGAGCCACACCACGTATATCGACCTCGCCGACGGCAGCGTCCTTGAAACCAGGCGTGCGGTGCGCCCCGCCGGATACGTCGACAGCTGTAGTGCCGGTCAGATTGCGGCAGCGAGTGGCGAAAACTCACTGCGTCTCGCTTCATTGCGTCGCCGGCGGGCAGATGAAGCACTGAGACGCTACTATGATGTCTCTCATATCTTGCAGGTCGGCAACCGTATTCTGGCCGCCTTCGAACAGCACGACCGTACTCTACGAATACTGGATGCTGTGTCGGGTGAACCGGCGTTTCCGGTGCTCAACACTGTGATGCAGATCACAGACATTCTGATCACTCCCGACCATCTCACCGCGTTGACCTTGGATATGCAACGCCGACTCCACCTGTGGCGCCGGCACGGCTTCGAGGCTCAACAGACTCCCTTGCCGTTAGGCGTCCCGGTAGAAAAGACGTCTGTAACGGAGGCGGGCGATCTTATTGCCGTTGCAACTGGTGCTGATATCTCGATCATGGCAGTTGACGAGAGGGTCGAAGTCGTGAGCAGCATGGTGCACGCCAAGGACGAACGGATTATGCACCTTCAACTGGGTCCAGCGGGGGCCACACTGGCGTCTGCTTCACAGAATGTCGTTCGTCTATGGAATCCTAGGACCGGTCGTCCTATCAGTGATTCAGTTATATTCGAAGCGCCTGTTGTCGCATTGGGTTTCACGCCGCCCGATGGACATAAGCTGGTCGCATGGAGCTTGGACAACTCGTTCGTGATCATAGACGTTATGACCGGCAAAGCTATCCGGCGCGTGCACCCTGGCCCTGATACCGTGATGGAAGCAGGTATCAAGATCGTGACCATGAGCTCTGACGGGTCGCTGCTCTTCACGGCTGGGGCTGATCGGAGTATGCGCATCTGGGATGTTGCAACGGGTGACGAAGTGGCCGAGCCGGCTGTGCATCCCTTCCGGCTGGCAGGGATTGCGGCCTCCGATAACGTCGAGCGAATACTCACGTGGGGGGCGGATGTTGTTTCGACCTGGAACCCATGGAGCGGCTCCAAGGCAGGACCGGACATAGAAGTTCCCGATTTGGTGTCCAGTGCCTTTTGGACGCTGGACAATGCCCGCGTGGCCGTTATGGAAGGCACGTCACTGAGCCTCTTTGATCCGGAAACGTCTCTGTTGGTGGCCGGGCCATGGCATCACGGCGGCAAGGAGTTTTCCGCACGATTCGTTGACGATATGCTGGTCACCTGGACCAATGATGGACTGGCATCCGTTTGGGGATTCGAAAGCGCAAAAGGCGTCATCGATTGGCGACCGACTAGCGAATATGTCACGAGTGTTGCGTTCGATATCAATCGACGAGTCTTGTCGCCATTGAATGGCGCCGAGCATGCTCGCATAGACATGTCAACCACTCGTTCGGTGCTTAATTTAGTCTACGACCGCAGGGAAATGTCGCGTGCTGTTGCAGTGGGCCGATTCCTGTCAGCTCGCCCACTCACGGAGGCAGCTGTTCACGATCTTCTCGTTGGTGAGCAGTTGTTCGACCTGCACATGAGCCCGGTTGGCCGTATCTATCCAGTTGAACCGTTTAGTGTTAGTAATCTCCAGACCGGGGGCCGAGATACCGTGGTGATCCAGCGGTCCCAAGGTCTGATGTGGCAAGTGCGCGGATCGGATCGCCTCAACTTCGAAGGTGCGGTAGCCTATGTCCGCTCCATGAATGCGGCTAGATTCGCCGGCTTCGACGATTGGCGGTTGCCGCGGCTTCATGAAGCCGCGGCAACGTTGTCTCCGACGCTCACCGGACGCCTTCATATCGTCGCCGGACTGGGCGAAGAAGAGGACATCTGGACCAGCGACACCATCGACGGCACGAACCGATGGATCGTTCACTATCGCGCGGGACGAGTCGGTCCCGTATCGGCCGACTCGGTTCACTTCGTTCGGTTGGTGCGAAGCTACGACGCGCCCATGAGCGAATAGACTCAACCTAGCGAAAATAACTGCCACCTATGAAGAGGATGAAAAGGTACCGCGTGTCTTTTATACCAATGTCAATCACGAGCTGGTCAGTGATGGCTGATGTTGGTGGTATCGGGGCTGGTCAAGCCAGCTGAGGGAAGCGCTATTAGGAGTTCCGTTGTTGCATCCGTTTGATCGAGCAGTAGAGCGCATAGCCTTGGGCCACCATGCCGGTCACGAGTAACCCAAGTGCGGTCTGAAGCCAATGTAACTCAGGGTGATCGAGTCCGTACATTCCGATAACGAACCCGAGGGCAATGGCGATGATTCCGACGGATCGGGCAATGACACCCCTAAGCCACCAATTATCTGTTGACGGGGTTTTGAGAGGCACCATCTTTTCAGTCTACATCCGCGTAGACAGTGAGTTCAATTGCACCTAGTGGACAGCCATATCCGGCTCATTACGGGGGTGGGTTCGATGATCCGGAACCGGACTTCGTGCTCATAGGAGGCCGCAGCGGTAGACGCCTGTTGCCCATCCGGTTCTTGGAGAGGTAAAGAGAAAATAACCCGATCGATCGTTCATGGTGGTCATGAAGACCAAAAATCCGGACATTCTACTTTTCGGAAATCATCCCCCTCCGCGCCCAAAGGTGACCGATCAAGCCGGCTTTGGAGCCGCTGAACCACCCCGTGAGACGATGTCTTTGCCTGGTTGCATTTCTCAGGGATGAGCGCCTAGGCTATGGCTGATGCTCCCCATTTCATCATGACGAATCTGCTGAGGAGGGTGGTCTCCACAATGATGTTCCCACACACTTCTTTCAGCGTGACGCATGTTCTACCGAATGATACCGCGCTATGCGGACTGGTACAGGAGGGCCCGATGGCCGATCTGATTCGCACTGCCCACTATTTCAAGGTGACCATTCCAGATAAGTCAGGGACCTTGTCTCACATGCTGAAGCCACTCCACGACGCTGGAGTCAACCTGCTGGCGGTGCATGCGTTTCCTCGAAATCGTCGCACGCAAGTAGATGTGGTGCCGGAAGATCCCACTACCTTCAAGGATGTTGTCAAGCCGCTGAAGTGGAAAATGCAGGGCCCGAAAGTATGTTTCTTGGTTGATGGCGATGATCGTCCAGGAGCGCTGGTGGGTCTGACTGACCAACTTGCTTCAGCTAAAATCAACCTGACTGCGGTGACCGCTACAACGGCCGGTCAGGGACGCTTCGGCGCCATTCTGTGGGTCAAGACACGGGATATCAAAAAAGCCGCCAAAGTCTTAGGCACGGGATAGACAGACGGATTGCAGGACCCGCTTTGGCTCGCCCGCACGCGACCTCCAGGCATTCGCATAGAAGCGATGTAGCCGGTGCAAGCCTTGCAACCGCTGCGGCAATCACCCCATGATAGTTCTACTCAGCAAATTCATATGGGAACTCAACTCATTCACAGTAGTTGATTTCTTGCCCTCGAAATAGCTTGCCCCACATAGGCTACGAGATCGCCTTCTCGAACCAGTCTCGCAGGATCAACTGTTTCGTCAGAAACAGGGTCATTCCAATTTGGACCGTTGTTCTGGCGCCAAGGGCCATCAGGTGTCCAAGCTTATGTAAGAGGAGCCGCATCATCGAAGACCTCGTACACTATCGAGAGGAGCAACTCTCAGGCCAGGAGCTCGCCGCGAGAAAAGTTGGTGTTGATCGGAATTGACGGGCTAAGACTGCTGGAATTTCTTGGGGAATTGAAGCTGAAGGATAGGAGCCAGCTTGGTCGGACTAACGCACTGTCAGCCGACAACCGAATGGGCTGTATCTGTTTCTTCAACCGGTGTATCGGAACGTATACGAGAGAGATAGCCGGCAGCCTGCAGTCCCCCGCCACAAAGAAGGTCATGAGGCTGACGGTAGAATGCAGGGAGCAGAAAGAGGGAAAGGCGGGAAAGGGCGGCGGAGGCGTCTCGGAACAGGCAGCTATTTCTTCACCCACTGCCCGGAGGACGACCGAACAATATGACCGGACTTGGAACGATTGTGTCTTCACTGATCCAGCAGTGGACGGCTCGGAACTGCGAGCCCTCCAAACTTGGATTCTGCTGGACAGCCTGGACCGTCTGCCCCTAACCAATCCCCACATCGACGTCGTTGATGGCTCCGCTCAAAGTTGCCTGTTCCATAGCTCTCCCTCCCATATGCTGAGGTGCATGAGGCGTTGCGGAAAGAAAACCTGGTCGGTATTCCAGCAGAATACTTCCCGGCTCATACCTGCACCCGTTCGAGTGATATGCGAGCAAACACAGCACCACAAGGAGGTGCGGCCGCCTGCAGCGAGAAGTAGGTTCGCTGGAGCAACGCAAGTGTTAACGGTTGTACGCAATTCCAAGGTGCCAACGATAGGGTTCTCGCCAGGAAACAGTAGCCGACCAAAACCCTGGCGCTGGTTCCGACCAGTTGCATCCAGTGGAGCCAGGCCAACGGCTCCCATAGCCCCGCCAGCAACAACACCAGATAGGCTATCCGCACCTGTACGGGAAAGGCAGTGAGTTCATGCGTGAGACTCCTCACATGAATGATCTGAATGACACAGAGCGCCATCGCCAGGTAGAGGCCCGGCTGCCAGCCGACAAGCCCTGCTGCCAACAGCGCTACAGTCAGAAACCAGTACCACCAGCCGAGATCATATGTTTTCGGCATCGCTTGCTCCTTTCTGCTGCTCACACCGATGCAGGTGCTTACAGCAGCATCGATGCCAGAACGTCAACTTCGATGAAACCGGTGGAATATCAGGCGGATTGGAACCGGAAAGCCGAAACGGGCGGTTCACGAAA
This sequence comes from Nitrospira sp., assembly GCA_029194675.1. Taxonomy (NCBI): domain Bacteria; kingdom Pseudomonadati; phylum Nitrospirota; class Nitrospiria; order Nitrospirales; family Nitrospiraceae; genus Nitrospira; species Nitrospira sp. The sequence goes on from JARFXP010000001.1 coordinate 718,543, forward strand.
TCTCATGACTCCTGAAATCTCACGAGAGAATTTGTGAAATTTGGCAAGTCCACGCGAAGACAGTTGTGACAAAGTGGGACAAAAGAAAAGGAACGGCTCGAAAGAGAATGTGGATTCAGCGGGGTTTCTGAATCTTCAACGCTTTGATACGTGATGAAATCGTTGAGGCGTTGAGTCAGAGTAATGACATCGCGCCCCTCTCACCGGAAACTTTCCACTTGGCGGCGTCGGGTACACGCAGGATATTGGTTCGTTCTAGTTGAGTTCTCTTGCCGGCAGGATTTGGCCGCCCGGCGAGCCGTTGTTCAAAATCCACCAGTCACGCGCAAGATAGATCCCGGATACTGGCGCAACCCCATGCGCCGTCATACCGAGCTGTCTTCGTCAGAATTTCAGGGAGTTTTCGCCACCGTTATGAGTCAATCGCTAATCGTCACCCTTAAAGAAGTCATGACTCAATCTCGCCTTGAGCCTGCGCCGCAGCGATGCGCTCCTTCAGCAGCCGTACGTTGACATTGTTGTCGATCGCCGCCTGGATGGCCTCACGCAGGCTGATCCGGAGCTCAGGAGTGGCCGATCCCGGCGGCTCCTGCGCGTCGGCGATTCCGTCACCACCGCCCAAGAGAGGAAGGAAGAGAAGGAAAAAAGAACTGACAAGCAATCGGATTGAGAGACGACGCACTCTTATCCTTTGGAGAAGCACCATTACAGCTCTCCATGTCCTACAGGGGAAATCCCAGTCTCTTGCAGAAAGCCATATCCACTCGCTCAAACCGAAACTCCTTCTGCCCGCACGCGATGAGTGACCGCTTCTCCGTTTCCCATCGCAATTTCCGCGGAAGGGCGGCCAGATTGGGGCATTTGTCCAACAATGCGGTAGTAGAGCAAGGGAATCACGAACAGTGTGAGTAACGTCGAAGCTCCTACGCCAAAAAGGAGAGATACAGCCAGCCCCTGAAAGATCGGATCGAAAATGATCACGAAGGCGCCCACCATGAGCGCGGCTGCCGTCAAGAGGATCGGTCTGGTACGGATCGCGCCGGCCTTAACGACCGCCTCCAGCAATGGAACACCCGCACGCTCTTGAAGCTGGATGAAATCCACGAGCAAAATCGAGTTCCGAACGATGATGCCCCCGAGGGCGATGAAACCGATCATCGACGGGGCCGTGAAATACGATCCTGTCAGCCAATGCCCCGGCAGAATGCCGATCAGCGTGAGTGGAATCGGAGCCATGATGATCAGCGGCGTAAGAAAGGATTGGAACTGCCCGACGATCAGGATGTAAATCAGCAACATGGCAACAGCAAAGGCGATACCCATGTCGCGGAACGTCTCATAGGTGATCTGCCATTCCCCATCCCATTTCATCGCGATCTTATCTTCCGACCATGGTTGGGAAGTGTAGTATTGTTCGATCCGATATCCTTCGGCCGGCCGATAGTCTTCCAGTTTCTTGCCGACTCCGAGCATGCCGTACATGGGACTCTCCGCCTTCTCTGCGCCAGGTCCTCCCACGTCGGCCGTCACATAGACCACGGGTTTCTGGTTCTTATGGTAAATCGCTTTGTCCTGCACGGTCTGTTCGACCGAGAGCAATTCGGAGAGCTGGACAAGCCCGCCGCTCTTCGTCCTCAATCCGAGTTCCCCGAGATGTTCGAGCCCCGTTCTCTCCGCCAACGGAAGGCGCAGCATGATTTGCACCGGGCTCTTCTCTCGGGGAATATGGACGAGCCCGACTTTCGTTCCCTCCAACGCCATGCGCAAGGTGTAGACAATCTCCTCGGAAGAAATTCCGGCGAGCGCCGCTTTCGCCTGATCGACCGTGAAGACGTACTTCACCTGATCCGCCTCAACAGAGTCGTCTACGTCGACAACCCCCTGCGTAGACTCGAACAGCGCTCGAACCTCTTTCGCGACGGCAAGTTGCCGGCCATAGTCGGACCCGTAAATCTCCGCCACCAACACCGATTGGACGGGCGGACCAGGCGGCACTTCAACGACCTTGACATTCGCGCCATACTGACGGGCGATCTCTTGAATAGAGGGACGAATCCGCCGCGCGACGTCATGGCTCTGAGCCCGCCGTTCAGCCTTTGGTACCAAGTTGATCTGAATATCCGCCTCGTGCGGCAGCGACCGCAGAAAGTAGTGGCGCATCAGGCCGTTGAAGTTGAATGGGGAAGCCGTGCCGACGTAGGCCTGGTAGTTCCGAACCTCAGGAAGGGTGCGGACATATTGCGTCAGAGCCTTAGCGGCCTGGGCGGTTTCCTCCAGCGTCGTCCCTTCCGGCATATCGATCACCAACTGAATCTCACTCTTGTTGTCGAACGGCAGCATCTTCATGACGACGTGGCGTGTGTAAAACAAGAGGCAAGACCAGACCAGCAGGAGGGTGATCATGCTCAAGAAGGAATAAGCTACGTACGGCCGGAGCAACAACCGTGAGAGCGCCCAACGATAGAGGCGTGCCGTTAAGCCGGTTTCATTTTCATCGTGATCAACGCCTTTAGCGGCAGCCCCGGGACGGTAACAGGTTCGACAGAACCACGGAACTACCACGAAGGCGACGAGCAGGGAAAAGAACATGGCGATGGAGGCATTGATGGGAATCGGCCTCATGTAGGGGCCTATCAAACCGGATATGAACGCTATCGGAAGGAGCGAAGCGATGACGGTGAAGGTCGCCAGAATCGTCGGGTTTCCGACTTCATCGACCGCATAGATGGACGCTTCGTCATGGGGACGAAGGTGCAGCCGCAGGTGTCGGTACATGTTCTCGACGACGACAATGGCATCATCCACCAGAATCCCGATGGAGAAAATCAGGGCGAAGAGCGTGGCTCGGTTGATCGTGTAGCCGATGAGCATGGATGTAAACAGTGTCAAGGCAAGGGTGAGCGGAATCGCAACGGACACGACGAGGGCGGGGCGCGGTCCCAGCGCAACGCCGAGGAAGAGGACCACCGCGACGACGGCGGTGAACAGGTGCCACAGCAGTTCGTTGGCCTTCTCTTGCGCAGTCTCCCCGTAATCGCGTGTGATGGTGACGCGGACATCCGACGGAACCGTCACACCTTTCATGTCTTCAACTTTTCGGATGACCTGCTCGGCCACGGTTACTGTGTTGACGCCACCCTGCTTGGCAATGGCCACGGTCACGGCGGGGGATTCGTGAGGCGTCCGGCGAGAGGCGTCAGACGAGGCATCACCGGCGCCGAGACCGAACCAGACATAGTTCGTCGCTTCGGCCGGCCCGTCGAGGATCTCCGCCACTTGTCGCAGATAGACCGGTCGTTGATCACTCACGCCGACGACCAGGCCTTCCAGGTCTTCGCGCGATCGAATGAACCGACCCGTCTCCACAAGGAAGTTCTGATTGCGGTTGTCGAACCGGCCCGTCGGCAAGGCTCGATTCTCCCCGCGAATGACCGCCGCGATTTGCAAGGGGGTCAGCCCATAGGCCTTCACCCTTGCCGGGGCTATCTGCACCCGCAGCTCTCGCGCCCGACCGCCGACGATGAAGCCCCCGGATGTGCCGGCAACCTTCTTGGCTTCCTCCAACACCTGCTCGGCCAATTGATGCAATTCGAATTCGCCATACTGTTCGCTCGACAGGGTGATCGTCACAATCGGGATGTCGTTCACGTCCTTCGGCTTGACCACAAAGGGTTCGGCCCCCGGTGGCAACAGGTCCTGATTCGACATCAGCTTATCGTAGAGATCGACCAGACTCTGCTCCATCTGCTGGCCGACGTAGAAGCGGACGATGATCAGCGCGCCCCCTGGCCGCGAGATCGAATACACGTACTCCACGCCCTTGATTTCGGAGATCTTGCGCTCGAAGGGCTTGGTCAGCTGCTCTTCGACAATTTTGGCGGAGGCGCCGGGAAAGGGCAGCCAGACGTCGGCCATGGGGACGACGATCTGAGGCTCTTCTTCACGCGGCGTGACGACGACCGCAAACAGGCCCAGCAACAATGCCCCCGCCATAATGAGCGGCGTCAGCTTGCTCCCGATGAAGAGGGCGGCGATGCGGCCCGAAAGGCCGGGACGATAGTTCGTCATTCGTTCACCCTTATTGAGTTGAAGGTTTCACGTAAGAGAGCCCGCTATCAGAAACCTGAGCGACAGAACTCCCACCTTTTGACCAAGGTGACTGACAAGACACGGTACAGGGTGTCGGAACGGCTGGTGAGGCTGTCGTATCGACGATCTTGACTGCCATGCCATCGATACCGCGGGTCGCATCGAGCAGCACGGACTCGCCGACATGCACACCGGACAGGATTTCGACCTGTTGGTCGAGCCGCCGACCGACTTTGACCCAGCGAAGGCGGCCGATCTGATCCGAGCCAACGGCAAAGACGCTCGTGAGTTCACCGCGTTCGACGACGGCGGTCCCTGGCACGAGAATCGTCTTGCTCGTTCCTTTATCCAATTGGAATCGTCCGAACATGCCGGTTTTCAGCCCCGGTTCAGCAGGCAAGTCCACTTTCACGGTGAACGTGTGGGTTTGCGAATCGCCGGCCGGCAGAATTTGACCGACGACGCCGTCCAGCGCTTGTTCACCCAAGGCGTCGATGACCACAGCAATCTTGTCTCCGAGAGATACCGATCTCAAATCTCCCTCCGCCACCGTTGCTTTAAGCCGTAGTTGTCGGGGATTTTCCATTCTCAATAAGAGCTGTCCCGGCGAGGCCAATTCACCTGCTTCCACCATTTTCTCGGTAATCACGCCGTCGAACGGCGCTTTGACCATCGTATAACTCAGCTGGGCGAGCACTGTCGTACGGTTGGCTTCCGCTACCTTGTAGGCACGAGTCGCATTCTCCATCTCTTGTTTTGAAACGGCATCTTGGGCGTACAATTGGTTCATGCGGTCGAGCTGGGCCTTCGTGTTTTCTACTTCCGCCGTGGCGCGCGCCAAGTCGGCCCGTACGTCGCGGTTATCCAGCTGAATAAGCGTCTGTCCCTTGACGACCGGCGTGCCTTCTCGAACGAACAGTGTGTCGATAGTTCCTTGGATGCGACTGGAAAGCGCAGCCTGGAAGATCGCCGCCACCTGGCCGGTCACTTCAATACGAATCGGCACCGAAGTGTGTTTGACCTCGACAACCTCAGCCTGAATAGCCTCCTGTGAAGCGGCCGAAACCACCGCCCTGCCGGGCTCCTCCTTAGACCCACAACCGGCCAGTAGAAACGTCGTTGCAATTAAGCATCGTGTTGCTATCATGTTTGATCCTGCTTCAGCTCAAAGAAATCTGAGCCTGATGTTCAGGTTGAATTATCGATAGGCGCAGCCCCGACCTGAATCTCAGGCTGCTTCCTGTTCTGCTACTCCTGTCATTGCCAAGATCCCGAATCGTCATCGTGGTCCCGCTCCTTGCTGTGAGTGATTGACGCGGTGCTGAATTCCTAGAGCAGCATCGATGCCAGGACAATGAATCGATGATGTTATGGAATTTCCAGAGGTTGGAGGATGGACCGGGCACGATGGGGGTCTGTGAGATTTCACGATACGTGAAATCTCACGAGAGGATTTGTGAAATTTCGCAAGTTCTCTTGCAGACAGCTGCGACGGGATTGGACGAAAGAGAAGTGACGATTCGAGGAAGAATATGGGTTCAGCGGGGTTTCTGAATCTTCAGCGTTTTCATGCGTGACGAAAGCGTGGAGGCATTGAGTCCGAGTAATGACGCAGCACCCTGTTCACCAGAAACCTTCCACTTAGCCGCGTCGAGAGCGCACAGGATATTGGTTCGTTCTATACATAGCGTCTTAAATAATGCCGCATAGTCTTTGCAGTACAGCATTGGGTTTGTGCCAGCGATCGAAGCAGGTTTCGACCGCCCTGACCAACTCGCCCAGCGATTCGAAGAAACGGTTGTGCGTGGCCATCCGGCGGGCCAGCTTCCAGACTCGCTCGATGGGCGCCAGTTGCGGGCTGTATGGTGGCAGGAAGAGGAGCGTGAGCACCGGCGATACTTCCGCAGCAGGGGCGCCAGCAGCACAGCATGGTGGTCCTTGGCATTGTCCAGCACGATGACCATGCGCGTTCCGCGCGCGCGATGCCGCAGCAGGGTCTTCAAGAAGGCCTCAAACGTCAGGGCGTCTAACTTCTCGCACATGGAGCGAACAAACTTCCCGCTGGCCAGGCTCACTGCGCAAGCGTCGATATACATCTGGCACGATCCTCATGCCGCAATGGTATGAACTCAGATGCAACGTCGTTTCTCACAGCATGAGGGTCTTCTGTCCGGGTTCCTAAAATTCGGGACATCACATTCTCCCGCTGCTTCATCGAACGGGTCACTCAACAGGGCCATGAAAAGCGCTTACGCCAAGACAGTCTATCGTCGGAAAATGAACAAGGCGGCAAATTTTGAGCTGGCGCGACATAAAATATTCTGAACACCATCGCACCCGATGTGACATTGACCGCATCGCTTACCGCAAGAGGCTTGATGACATGAGTCGTCGGGTCCACTTCAGCATAATGATGTATTTTTGAATTGATCCATGAGAAAGAGCTATCCCCACCTGGCTTTCCGGTCAACCCCGCGGCGATGCGATACGGCCGAGTTGTGCTGCAGATTGAAGCCCCTTCCGACTTCACATCTTTAATTATTTCTCCTTGCGAGGATTCTTGAACATGTGTCCATGCCCAGGGATGATCCAATCTGCAACTGTGACTATCTTGTTTCTGCCTTGTTCGAGTTTGCCTTGGTTCCAGGCCACCGGATCTTTCTCCGGAGTCATATCTGGAAACCACCAGAGGTGGGTCATAACATAGATGCCCTCAGGAGTCTCCACGAGTAGGGAAGCATCCTCCTCACTATGACCAGGTGTCCGTAACACTCTGACACCAGGAGCAATCTCGTAACCGTCCTCATGATCACACCACAGATCTCCCTTATACCGGCCCCAAAAGTCTACGACTTCAGCATTGGGGAATAGCGCGATGTTTACGGTGTGGTCTATGTGATGGTGGCTAATAAAGATATGGGTCACGTCCAACGGAGAGATCGACGCTTTTTTAAGTGGGTCCAGAATAAGCGAACGGTCTGTGACCATGCCTGGATCGGCCACCACAACCGCATGATCGCTCTGGATAAGGGTAATGGTACTTGCGACGCGTCTGGCACCATCATCCGACGTGAAGGGAATGAGTTTACGCCCCTCAATGGGTTGGGCATACCCTGGAGCAAGCACAGTGACTTTATTCATGCTGATTCCTCCCCACCAGTTAAAGTTACCTAGTCGCCAATTAGGCTCACAAGAGAGCCTTCTCCGACAGAGCGGCTGTTGCACCATCGCAGAGGGCTAACCGCTGGGCTCACCAACCCGCGGAAGCAGACGAAGCCCTGAGCGAATCTGGTGCACAGGGGCTTTGGATGACCCCGCCGGGGGACACAGCTCGCCAGACCCAATGGGTCACTTGCGATCTACTCCATGCTCGACTTGACGTTCAAGGTCAGCAGCATCGAAGCTGCCGAGTGATTCAGCGATCAAGCCGTCATCACCAATCCGCCACTCTTCAAATCCACTAATGCGCACGCGTTTACCCGTTTTATTATGGGTGCCTTCCAGCGTCCACTGATAGATAATCTTTTCGTGTCTCTCAACGAGATCATTCATATAGACCTTGACATCTGGGAAGGCAGTCATGAACCCCTGTGCAGCTTGGGTGATCGCGCTTCGGCCCACTGACGAGGTGCCTCCATTGATTGTAAGCGAGCCACCAGCAGCAAAGAATTGCGCGACACTGGCAGCATTCTGGCTGCACCAAGCGGCCGTGTATCGTGCAGCAAAGTCGCGAAGTTGTGTGATTCGTTCTTGCACCATAATTTCCTCCCTCAGTTGATGAGCATAATGAAGCCTTAAGTTTGCGACATCGACCTATTGAATATCCTGATCCTTATCGTTGTATCTATGGGCACAGCGAATCCAAGCTACGCTATGTTGCCCTTCCCACCGGATACTTTTCACTTAGCAGTTTCCAATTAGTCTGCGACATTCCATTCTCACAAGGATTCAGACTTTCTTCGGAAGTATCTCGCCGGATGTGGTACAGCAACCGAAGCGACTGCTCGAAGGGTGCTTCATCCTGGTCGGTGCGGACTCTGGCCAGAGTGGACTGGTCATTCATCGGTCGGGATATGCCTCTGAGTGATAAACATTCCTTCCATAGTAGGTATCGCGATCACTTTGTTGCGCTAGGTGTCATCTTGCTGGTGGTGAGCAAATTGGGTGGTGGGCCGATGGGCTCAAAGTTCTTCAGCAACGGCACATCGTCTTTGTTCACCCACATCACATCATGATTGTAGCTGCCATGCGGTCCCCAGCTACCATGGAATTTCTTGCCGTCAGGCGAGAAGGCCCAGCACATATCTTCGCCGGCTGTATTTATCGTATCGCCGAGGTTCAATGGCTCTTGCCATTCGCCTTTCGGATTCTGATAGGAAATCCACATATCATGTCCTCCCCGCGAGCCCATGTCCGGACGCGTACTGGTAATGATGAGGCTTTTCCCGTCCTTTGACAGGCCGGTCCAGTGCATATGGTCACGATAGGCCGAATTGATGCGTGGGCCCAGACTCTGGGGTTTCTGCCAGACACCATCCTTCTTCTCGACTTTCCAGATGTCGCTGTCTTGGGTAACCCCGGGTTGTTGATTGTTGAAGTAAATCAAGCTGTCGGAGGCAATAATCGGACAGTGCTCCTCGCCGGTGGGTGTATTGATGTGGGGAAGCGCCGGGACATCGTTCCAATTTCTGGCCGGTTGCCAGACGCCGTTCATTTTTTGTGTCACGTAGAGATCGCCGGTCGAGAGATTGCCCGGCTCGTATCTCGTGAAATACACGGCGTTGCCGTCATCCGAGAGGCTCGGTTCCAGCTCCCACGCAGACGTATTGATGTTCGGACCCACCGTCGGATCGACGCCCGGTCCCAAATGAATCGGGGCTTGCCACGTGCCGTTCACATTGTGAGACATCCAGATATCGAAGTTGTAGGGAACCCCAGGTGATGGAATACTCCCTGGGCGACCGGAGACGAAGATGGCGGTCTTCCCGTCGGCACTATAGGTCATCTCGATCTCCGAGTCCGATGAGTTAATGGGCTCCCCCATGCTCTTCGAGAGTGAGGAACTCGTATTCGCGTGTCCGCTATGCGGCATCTCCATGCCTGACATCGCATACGTCCAGGCAGGAGTGAGAAAAAGTGTGAGCATCGCCATCCAGTGATGAGGAAGTAATTTGTGCGCTTTCATACAACCAACCTCCGTATTTCGATCCTGTACGTTCAGATGCTAAGCAGGTAGGTTCCCCGTCATTCCTTCGCCCGTGCCGTCGCCACAATCGCCTGCATCGATGAGCGGTAGGGGGTGTCTCCACCGGTCCTGGCTAGGGCTGTCGCCACTGCTTCGACGATTGGTCCAGACGAACCGCCGCGTTCTTGAATTTCAGCGAGGACCGGCGCGCCTTCGATCAGCCCAATCGCCAGCGATTTAGCCGTGCCGCTGTAGCACTTCTTCGGGACTGCCTGAATATTGACGTTATCGAATCCGCTCGCAGTCAGCAACCTGCGCAAGACGTCGATATCGTAAAAGCTACACGGCGATTTGAAGAACTGAGGGGGATTATCCGGGAAAAATCCTCTCACGGTCTCGTGTACGATGATGCCCCAGGGATTCTTCTCCATGCGATCCCACACACTGAAGGCGAGCAAGCCTCCTGTGAGCAGGACGCGGCGCATTTCCCGAAAGGCGCGGTCTTTATCCGACACAAACATGAGCCCGAATTGACAGACGACCACGTTGAACGAAGCGGCGGGAAACGGGAGGTCTGCAATATCCGCCTGTTTCCAGTCGATTCCTTCCAGGTCCCTCAGTGTTCTCTGCGCGTAGTCGAGCATGCCGGGATTGATGTCGGTTGCCATCAGGGCCACGGTCGGCTTCAGGCGTGCACGCAGCTGCCGAGTGACAATGCCGGTCCCGCAGGCCATCTCGAGAACGGAGCCTTCCGCGTAATCGTTAGCTACCCGCTCGGCAAGATCTATGGCATAAGGCTCGAACAAAGCCGACCCAAGGTGCCGTTCATACAGGTCGCAAACCGGAGCGTAATCATGTTCAAGAGAATTACTCATCGAACAACCTTTCAGAAAATGTAAGATTCGCCGTCCTCAGGAACCAACACGCGCGAGGTCATGCCCTGTTCGAGAAGAAACGCTCGCAGGTCTTTTCGTGACAGCGTGGCGTGGTTTACTGCCTCCATGTGGCTAGCGATAATGGTTGCGGAGGGAGCGGCCTTATATACCTCGTACACATCATTCTTCCCCATAATGATCGGCTCATTAGGAAGAACTCTAGCGTCGCCACTATTGAGAACAATGACATCGGGTTTGTACTGCTCCAGGTTCTGTTCGACGCCCTTATACCAAACAGTGTCGCCTGCAATGTAGAGCGTTTTCTCACTTGGATGTTTGAAGACGATGCCGCAAACCTGACCCAGGAGATCTCCCATCAGTCCTTCAAGAATCTCACCTCGGCCATGTTGGCCAGGGGTCTTGATCAAGGTAATGCCATCATATTCGTTACGCTCATCGAGTGCCCGCGTGTTGCGAAACCATGACATTTGCATATCCCACTCATCTCTACTATTCTGAGCGAAGGTCAGCATATCTTTGGGAATGACCGTTTTGGCGGTGTCATCCCAGTGATCTTGATGGGTATGGGTTACGAGAACTGCATCGACAGCGAGAATCTCGCTCATGGACAAGGGCAGCTCAACGGTGGGGTTAGCGACATGACTGTTGAGCGTACCTGGAAACCCAGGAAAGCCACCTTTCGCTGATAACATAGGATCGATCAAGAATTTTTTCCCGGCATACTCAACTTTGAGTGTTGCGTTGCGGATCTGTGTGAGTTTCATGATAATGAGTCTCCCCTGCGTGATTAATTCAACCTTCCCGATTGGCTAAGCCGGCATTGCCGAAAGAAAAGCCGGTCGGCACTCCGACATATTGATTCCCAGTTCATCCATGCACCCGCTCAAGCCACAATTGCTGAAACACTTCACCGCAAGGTGGCACGACGGTCTGACGCGAAAGGAACGTGCGTGCGACGAAATCCAAAGATAACGACTGCCGGCGGTTCCAGGATGCCAAGGACAACACTCGCGCCAGAAAACAGTACCCCACGACAACCCTGGCAGTTGTTCCGACCAGTTGCACCCAATGAATCCACTGGAGTGGTCCCCACAATCCGGCAAACAACAGCCCCACATAGGCGAACCGCACCTGTACTGGAAACGAAGTAACGTCTCGTGTCAGCCAGATCACATGGACGATCTGAACAGCACAAAACAACATCGCCAGATACCTTCCTGCAGTCCATCCCAGGAGACCGGTGCCGAGTAATCCCGCCGTTATGAACCAGTACCACCAGCCGAGATCGCGAATCGTCATCATTCTCCTCCTGATACTCATCACTGCGCTGATGCTAGACTGTTACAGCAGTATTGATGCCACACCTCAAACATGAGAGCGTGTGATGCATTTTCAACGAGTTAGTGATGAGGAGGGAGCAAGAAAGGTCTCATGAGATTTCACGATTTGTGAAATCTCATGAGTGCATTTGTGAGATTTCAAAAGGAAAGACGCTCGCGGGACGTACGGTCCGTGATGCCCCAGAGGGCAAGGTCAGTGTACCGCAGGTTTATCAATCTTGAGCGCTCTCATACGGGAAGAAAGAGTGGAGGCATTGATTCCAAGCAGTTTCGCCGCACCGTTTTCACCCGAAACTTTCCACTTCGTAGCCTCCAGTGCGCGGAGGATATTGCTCCGCTCCAGTTCTTCCAGCTCTTTCGCGGTGCGAATCATCCCTGGCACTGGTTCACCGGTCCGATCAGTTAGAGACGGTTGCGCCATTGGTTCGGGTAAGGCTCGATCCAGATTCAGCCGGCCGTCGATAGCCGTGATCACGGCCCGTTCTAAGACATTCTGCAGCTCGCGCACATTGCCGGGCCATCCATAACTCTTCAGCCGGCGTATATCCTCAGTGTTCAGTGGCATAACAGAGCGCCCCATTTTGTCGGCAAACCGCTGTGCAAACGCCGAAGCCAGCCGCACCACATCGTCACCACGCTCGCGCAAGGGCGGCAGATGGAGCGGAAAGACGTTGAGCCGATAGAACAGATCCTCCCGAAACTTTCCGCCACTGACGAGCTGGGATAAATCGCGGTTGGTTGCGGCCAACACCCGCACATTCACTTTTTTGGTTGAGGCACTGCCGATGGGATCGAACTCGCCTTCTTGGAGCACCCGAAGCAGCTTAACCTGTAGATCGATGGCAAGGTCCCCGATCTCATCGAGAAAGATTGTGCCCTTGTCGGCCAAGGCAAAGCGGCCATTTCTCTTCCTGGTCGCACCAGTGAAGGCGCCCGCTTCATGACCAAACAATTCGCTCTCAATCAATGTGGCCGGGATCGCGGCACAATTGACAGTGACCAACGGCCGTTCTCGGCGAGCGCTAGTCGCATGGACGGCGCGGGCCACGAGTTCCTTGCCGGTTCCGGTTTCTCCCGTGATCAGCACGGTCGCATCGGTCTTCGCAACTTGTGCAATGTCCTGGAGCACCCGCCGAAATGCCGGACTCTCACCGAGCAAGGCACCGTTCTGATGGAGTGACTGCAATTCCTCCCGGAGCAGTTCGGTTTCAGCCGTCAGCGACTGGATTTTTTCTTCCGCTCTTATCCGATCATGGATATTGCGAAGAATAAGAGTCGTGAATTTTTGGCGATGCAGCTCAAAGCGGGACAGGGTCGCCTCCGCAGGAAACGATTGGCCTCCTGGGCAACGAGCGGTGAGTCCCCCAGGAATCCACATTGATCGCTGCCCCTCGGGCCGCTTGTCCAATTCGTCTGTCAGTGCGAGCAGCCGATCGGCATCATCAGAGCGCATGAAGGATCGGAAATCCTGACCGATCATCGTCTCCGCACGGCATTGAAAGGTCTTTTCAGTTGCAGGATTCACGCGTGTGATGTGGAGCTGGTGATCCAACTCGATGATCGCGTCCATTGCGGTGCCCAAGAGCCGCCCGAGTTTTTCCTCCCGTTCGCGGACCCCGGCTTCCGCGCGAAGCCGCTGGAGTTCCGCTGCGGCCCGCGCCGCAAAGATCTGAAAGATCGTATGAACTCGTGGCTCTTCTGGAATCGGTCGTCGATCGACCACGGCCATATGGCCGAGAATCTGCCCGTCCGTGTCTTGCAAAGGCACGCCCAGGTAACTGACCACTCCAGTGGCCTTCAATTCCTCCCCCTGAGGGAAAATCTCTAGAATACGATCGGGGAAATGTACCAGTTTGGCCGTATCGATCACGCGCTCACAGGGCGTTCCGGCAATGTCCACTTCATAATCATTGACCCACCGGCCGTCCATCCAGAAGGCGAGGGCACGGAGGCGGCGCTTCTCGGGGAAATATTCCGTCACCCAGGCGCCGTGCGTGCCGAGCGCCTTGGCCAGGTTCTGCACCAAAGCCGCGAAAAACTGCTGCCCGGTTTCCGTTGCGGTGCCTTCGAGAATCGCGCGTAAGGCGACGTCGGCTTCAAGATCCTGGAGCGGCTTGGAAGGATCGGCTGACGAAAGAGCCATGGGTGGAAGTATGGGGCGGGGTGAGAATCAGATTCAAGAGGGGGGACACCTCCCTACTCCACAATGCTGCATCGTGACAAAGTCCCTGGCCGTGATACACTTCTCGCCTCAATGTTTGATGTCATCCTTTATCAACCTGAAATCCCCCCCAACACCGGCAATATCATCCGTCTCTGCGCCAACACCGGTGTGGGACTGCACCTTGTCAAACCGCTGGGGTTTTCTCTGGACGACAAACAACTGCTGCGTGCCGGCTTAGACTACCACGAGTTTGCCACGCTCAACGTCTACGACAATTGGGCTGCGTGCGCCGCACACTTCAAGGCCCACCGCCTATTCGCCGTTTCTACACGCAACACTCACCGTTACGATCGTGTCACCTACACCAAAGGCGATGCATTTCTTTTCGGCCCTGAAACCAGTGGGCTGCCGGCCACACTGCTTGAATCGTTTGCGGAAGAAAGGCGCATCCGTTTGCCGATGCTCCCTGAGAGTCGCAGTCTCAACCTTTCGAATGCCGCGGCAGTGGTCGTCTATGAAGCTTGGCGGCAGATCAGTTTTGAGAACGGACGCTGACATTCGTTCTTCGCGTGAAAGGCCGCCTTTATGGCATCGGCATTCTCCCATGCGTTTGTCGCCCTCGCGCTCGGCAAGGCTTCCTCACATCCAATCATGACTTGGCAGGTCTTGCTCCTTGGTACGACTTGTTCAATTGTTCCGGATCTGGATGTCATCGGCTTTTACTTCGGCATCCAATACGGCGACCTCTGGGGCCATCGCGGCATGACGCATTCCCTCTTATTTGCCGGCCTGTTGAGCGTTGCTCTTGTGGCCATGTGGCACAAACAGAAAGCAAGGGGAGCGCAGGTGGGCCTATTCGTGTATCTCTTCCTCTGCACCGCATCACATGGTGTGCTGGATGCACTGACCGATGGCGGACTCGGTGTGGCCTTCTTCTCTCCGTTCGATTCAAGCCGGTACTTTTTCGCGGCTCGACCGGTTGCGGTGTCTCCGATCGGCATTGGCGCATTTTTTAGCGAGGATGCCTTTCACGTACTTGCCAGCGAGGTGAAATGGGTCTGGCTCCCGACCATTGCGGGGTTCCTCATCGCTCGCGGGCTACACTATGTACGATCGGCTCAATCTGCTGTGAAGCAAGCACCGGGAGATTGATCAGGCCCAGGCTCGCCAGACGAATACCGCCATGGCTGTTATCCGAGATATCGACCATACAGGAAGGCAACAAATTGCTTTGCCCCACGCATTCTATTTTTTACGTTTTCCTCCGTGACACCAGTCTGTAGCAGTTGTTGCTCAAACCGAATCAATGCATCCTTCAACTCTCTTCTCAATTCTCTTTCGATCACCCGGTCCAGCACACTTGGCATAATCTTCCTCCCCGATTCATACACTAGCCTCCAACCGGTCACGCCCTTGCCTGTACGATACGATTTCCAGGTCGCAGCAGCTGTCCGGGGATTCTACAGAAATTTCGAGAGACAAGCCAGTTCCTCCACGGGAGAAGGTCCCGACACAATCCGAGCCCTGCGCGCAAGCCTACAATCGTCCGACATGGAACAACGTAAGACCTGGTTTAACTCTGGCCCTCGGTAAGATCATCTTATGCATAAGAACGGTCGGAAGAGAGGCAACTGATTGATCCCAATGCACCAGCAACCGCGACCGCTCCTGCGTCAGCAGCTCCCCCAGGTGAACCGGACCAACGACAAAGGCATGACCACCCCGCCGTAACATGTGACTCAATCTCGCGACGATCGTTCTCATGGTCGCCGAAGAATCAAACGAGTCATACGGCAGCCACTGATAAATCAGGTCATAGGGTTCCCGGCTTACCAAGGGCTCTTCCCACGTATCCGCGGCTACCATTCGGATTCGCTTCAGCCAATCCCATCGTTGCACCTCAGCACACTGAGTCCAGAGCTGCTGAGCCTGACGCTGCGCATAGGCAAAGTAGCGGACATTCACGGTATATTCACATGGCCGATCAATGAGAATACAACTGGAAATGACAGCATCGCCGTTCGCGATGAACACACGCTCTGCCTGCGAGCGCAGCCTTCCAACCTCGCGATCCTGTTCCCCAAGATCGTCGAGATAGTCCGCAACGAAGGATTGGGCGGCGAGCTCGCTGATTTCTGTGTCGTCCTCGGGAAATAAGGGTACCGCCCCGAAGGCTTCGGCAGCGGGAATCTTCGGGACTCCTTCCACGAATACTGTTCGCCAATCGACCGGACTGATCGGGCATTTCTCTGGCGGCGATGGCCTCACCGAGAGATCGGGATTTAACGGCAAGGGTAATTCCGTTTCACGATCTTTCAAAATCAACCGACTCCCTTCGACACGGAGGCTGCGATCCAGCGGGACGACTCGGCGCCCGATGGAACTGACGTATGGAAGCCCCGCCGGATCTTCGGCAAGCGTGGCCTTTTGAACAATCCCGTTTTTCACGGTCAGACACAACCCTTGGCTCTCGTCAAAATACCGAACGGGAGGATATTGGGCCGGCAACCAGGCAATACGATGAGATTTTGAGGGATTCATGAATGCTGTGAATGGGGCCTCAGTATCTAATGGCTGAGGCGTAAAAAAGCCGGCGAACAAGCGAAAGGCTGCTTCGGATGGATACGTAGGAATCCCGCGATACCGTAAAACCCTCGGAGCAGAGCATCCCTTGTTTTGATCGTCATACAGTCCGCGAATCAGCTCGAACACGGCAGAGCCAGTCCCCGGCAACAACGATTTGAACAGTTCGACCACCGGGAGAAAGTCAATCTCGTCCCAATGCATGGCTCCCATGCAGGCCATGAAGCGCATCGCTTCAAATCCTCCACCATCCAAAACATACAAGGCGTCTTTTCGCTGTCGAATCGTGGCTATCCCTTTGGGATCGATGGCCAAATCCTCATCGCGATAAAACCACCGTACCTCCTCAATGGGGACTCGTAATGCCCCGGCAGCCATGGCACGAAGATCATCCGGAGTGATCCGTTGCCAATTGGGTCTCGAGGCTAAATTCAATCTGGTTTCATTCACCAGCCCACCGGGTTTAAGAAGGACCCATCGGCCCCAATCAAGTCGGACTCGCGCTCGCGTCAGAAAGACGGTCCCGGTGCCGGTCGACTCCCATTCGCACTCGTGCAAGGGATGGCCCGCCGGGTCTGTCTCAAGAAAGCGCCGTCCATCACGCCGATAAAAAACGAGGTGTCCGTTTGGAAAAGTTTCAACGTGTCCGCCGACCTTGTCGAAGGTTTCAGCGAGTGTACGTGTGGAAGAAAACAGGAGATGGTCGGGAGTGTTGAGAGCAAATGCAATGGCGTCCGAGGGCATTCACTCGCGGAGTTGGCCGCTCCCCATGACAATAAATTTGGAGCAGGTTAACTCGTCCAACCCCATGGGTCCCCGCGCATGAATGCGCGAGGTGCTGATACCGATTTCGGCTCCTAGACCGAACTGATACCCATCATTCAGTCGAGTGGAGGCATTCACAAGCACGGCACCGGCATCGACTTCTTTGAGAAACCGCATGGCACGTCCGTAATCCGACGTCACGATCGCTTCCGTGTGCCGTGATCCATACTGTGCGATGTGTTCCATCGCTTCATCCATGTTCTTTACGATTTTCACCGCAAGAATCAGTTCAAGAAACTCTTTGCCGTAATCCTGTTCGCTTGCCGGCTTGGCCTCAGAAATCAATTGGCAGGTCTTAGGACAGCCACGAATCTCAACTTTGGCCGCGCTGAGGCTTGCGGCAAGCTTGGGCAAGAGAGTCCGCGCCGCCGACTGGTGAACCAGCAGGGTCTCCATTGCGTTGCAAGTGGACGGTCGCTGCGCTTTGGCGTTGACACAAATGGTCTCCGCCATCGCCGAATCCGCTTCGGCATCGACGTAGATATGGCACACGCCTGCATCATGCTTCACCACGGGAATCGCCGAGTGTCCCGCAATGAGTTGCATCAACGATTCCCCGCCACGTGGGATGATCAAGTCGATGAACCGATCCTGCTTGAGCAACACCGGCACCACCTCACGATCTGCACGGTCGACGAACGTGACCGCACCGGATGGAACACCGGCTTTTTCCGATGCCTCAGACAGAATGGCGGCAATCGCCATGTTGGACTGAATCGCCTCGCTGCCGCCTCGCAACACACAGACGTTGCCCGATTTAAGACAGAGGGCCGCCGAATCCGCCGTCACGTTGGGACGCGACTCATAAATGATGCCGATCACTCCAATGGGCACACGTACCCGCCCGACCTGCATCCCGTTGGGTCTCGTCCACATAGCGGACATCATTCCTACAGGATCGGGCAACTTCGCCACTTCACGAATGCCGGCGGCCATTTCAGCGATCCGCTTCTCGGTCAATCTCAAGCGATCTGCCATCGCCTTCTTTGCAGGTGTCATTCCAAATGCCTTCAAATCTTGCTCATTCGCTGCGAGGAGTTCGTGCGACTTAACCTCGATCGCCTCAGCCATGGCAAGGAGTGCCTGATCCTTGGTCGCTGTCGGCAGAGACGCCAATCTCCTCGACGCCTGTTTAGCCTTGGAAACCAGCTCCAAAACATACTCCAAAACAGGCAGCGGTTTGGATTCGTCGATATTCTGATCTGAGGCAGTCTTGTCGAGAGGTTCCACGCTTCGCACCAATGATTGAACAACTCGGGAGCAACGTTGACAATACCGTGCGACTAAGAGACGGGTCAAGAGTCTGGTCCTAACACTCCGTAGCATCAGGAAGCGTAGGCAATGGCCAATGCCGACCTTGCATGACCTACGGTGTTGCTTCCGGTGGAGGAGGATCCGCAGCAGGTTCTTGTGGCGAGGTCGGAGGCGTTGGCGGAGGCGAGTCGGTGAGATTCATTGCGCCGCCTGACGAATCCATCTCTTCCGAATCGATCGATTGGTCTTGTGAGCTCGGTTCCACTGGAACGATCGGCTGATCACGTAGGGTTGGCTGTGGAGGAACCGTAAACGGCCTCGCGACAGGCCAAGTCGAGGCTGCCGTAGACGGATTCGGATACTGGAATACCCAATCGTAGTGGGTCGGCTTTCCCTCAAAATGGCGCACTGCGAGCGGGAAATTACCTTGCTTGATCGGTTTGTGTCTGCTCTTGCTTCGAACTCCCATAATACCGCCCGTGGGTGCCCGCAGCAATTCCCACTCACCACGTCCCACCGGATCGAGGTAGACCTTCCTGAGAAAGGGCTTGGGCGGTCTCGTGAGTTCGGCCAGCGTTTGCGGGTACACCTCACCAGGTACAACCCTTCCAGCCTTTGCTCTGGCCGAGTAGAGAGCTAGGGCCGTTTGAATTTCTATTCCCTTGGCCAGCAAATCTGCTTCGAGCTCCCGTTGCACTATCGTCTTCAACTGCCGGGCAGCCATCGTCATGGCAAGCCCCATGAGAGTGATGGCAATCATCACCATGAAGTATGAGAACCCCGTTTCTTGCCACCTCAGCGGCGCCAAGCGGCTCCCCATTATCCATCACTCCTGACCCGTTGGTGCTTCTGCTGGTTCTTCCGATGATGCTTCCGACAACGGCACCGTTTGATCCGTATGGGTCCCGGTGTTTCGGATGGTCACGCTTTCAGAATTGATTGCCTTGAGGATCAGATGGTCGTCGACACGATCACCGATTTTGAGCACCAGCACCTCATCATCTCTCCTGAGTACCGCAATATCCCTATTTTTTCGGCGACCCGCACCCACGCGAAGAAATCCCAGGTATCGATACTGCTCTAATTCCAACGCATCCTCTTGTTGCCTCAAAGTCTCGACTGCACCCGAACCAGGCTGGTCCAGGGAAGCTGGGGCATTCTCGGCTGCGAACGTGCCATCGGGACGGGGTACGGAAAAGATGTTCCGAGGCACTGTGAAATTCGCCTGACGTTGAAGATCCATTGAAGCAAGCAAATCGAGATTGACGTGCAACCCTGTCCCCCTCGTCTCCGCATGTCGCCCCACGGACGACGGGTGCCCTGTGACATTCATGAGCGGAACACGAACAGGCTCCTGCAGCAGCCGCCATTGCCATACAGCCAGTCCTACCCAGAGGAAGATAAGCGCGGCAGCAAGCATCGTCTTCTTTTTCGCATCCATGGTTACTGTGCTGGTCCAGGCGCACTGGACTCCCCAGCATCGCCGCGAAGGTACGTCGCAATCCTAATATTGAATGTCAACAACGCGTCCTGACTGCCTCCGGACCGAGTCAGCTCAAGATCCTCGATGAACACCAACTCTTCAGCCGTCTCGAGACCATAGATGAATCGGCGGAGATCCTCGTATCGTCCGGTCATCGGCCCCTGTAACAGTCCTTTGCTCGTATTTGCAACGAGCGTAGGCTCGGTCTTATAGGACAACGCCGGCAATGTGACACGATCGCGCTTCGCTTCATCTGAAATCCCCAGTGCTAACGGGGTAAAGTCGCGCTCGGCTGGAAACAGCGCCCATACTCGGCTTAGGTCCTGTTTCGCTTTTCTTGCTTCTCGATGATAGACCAACTTCTGGCGGGCCGCGGCCCATTCGTTTTCCAAACGCTCCCGGCTAGCTTGGACGCCTGCCACACCGAGGTCCTGGACGAGGAACAGTATGAAAAGCAGACCCAGAGCGACCCCCAGCCACGGAAGCAAGGGTGCGAAGGGATGCTGCCAGAGAAAGAGCAGGCGATCTTTCATCACTCAAGCTCCTTCATGCCGGTAGCGTAATGTGACGTCGAATTCCACCAACCCGTTCGGTCCGACACGATGCTGCGCCAGGATCGGGTCCTTAAATGTTGCGTGATCCTGGAGTCCGATGGTGAAACTACTGATGTCTTCCAGGCTCGTAGCGGTTCCTGTGAGTCGAACCATAGTGCCGGCTTGATCTAGGCGAACACTGCTGAGGGCAAGGCGTGAAGGGATCGTCTGTTCCAATTCGGTCAAAAACTTTGTCCATGAAAAGGTTCTTTTTTCAAGCAGCTGATTGGCCAACTCAACCTCGAAAGGCAGCCTCTTCAACGCCTCTTCAGACAAATCAATGCCTTCATCTCGGGCCTCTGCAATCAAGTCTAGGTCCTGTTGCCGTACTCCATCCAATTCTACTTGGATAGTCAAAGATTCTTGATGGGTGAGAATCACTTGCCTGACGTTCCAACTAATCCCTATCAGAAGCAGGACACAGCTTCCGATCAAGAGCAATCGAAGCGGAACGACCATCGGCCGATAGCGGCGGCTCAGGTTTATCTGGAACTGATTATCGGCGCGACGCAGCAATGGAATTGATCTGAGTGGTTCGAAGAACCTGGCGACCGCAGAACTCATGATCGTCATGCTAGAGCAACCCAGCCATCGCAGCCAACGATGTCATCCCTCGATGACTCCTTTTGGCCACCCGACCAAGGGCCTCGAGCGATTCCCAGCCTAGTTGTTCGACGGACAGTCGGAGCTCTGCCTCAATCAATTCTTGAAAGGCCGAAATGTCTCCGTCTGCACAAATAACGGCTTCCTTAACGACCGCTGAGGGGTATTGTTGTTGACAGATCTCTAACGATATGCAGCATTCCTCGAGAATCTTGCTCAGCATATCGGTCTTCGTAAACACGTGAGCCGCCTCGACCCCCAGGAGCTTGCACCGGTAGAACAGCAAACGTCCTCGTTGACAAATTATGGTCGTCAAGGCTCGATCCGATAGGTTGACCCACAGACACTCTCGGCTTTGCCAACGAGATCCACCTAAGGCCCTTCTCCATAGATCGAAGATCCGTAGGCTCGTGATCCCCACTTCTTGTGGGATGAGCCCGACAGATTCACACAGAGACTCATACTGCTGCAGCACCGATTCCTGGGCCGCCACCGTCAGCACAGTATGGGCTGGCCCTTTACTCCCCGAGCGATCATGAAATACCTGGAACGAGACCTTCGCCCCGCTTAGCGGGAACAGTTGCTCTTGACCGAGCCGCCAGCGGATCAGCGCATCGCGTTCCTCGCGCCTGACAGGGAGCTGCTCAAGCTGCAAGACTGTCGCTCTGACCGCCGTGTCAGGCAGCAACACTCCAATTCGTCGAGGAAGCTCAGGGATGATTGCTCCCCCGGCCGCATGGTGAACCGACTCTGAGCCCGTCAGGGCACGAATACGATTTGCCAATTCTGACGGATCGGACACGTTCTCCTCAGTTGGAGAAGGCTTGATCATGCCATCGGAAAGCGGGGATATGACGCACGTATGTCGACGCTGTCCACACCAATTTCGCTCGGTTTCGGCCCACGCGATTGAGTCGGTTCCGAATTTTAAGCAACGTTGGGGGCGGCTACTGGTCCATTGCCACATCGGATTACCCCTCCTCGCTGAACGTCACACGATTGATCTCTCGCAGCGACGTCTCCCCATTCAACACTTTTTTCAGCGCCGACTGCCGCAGCGTAATCATTCCATCGGTCACGGCCCGGTATCGGATTTCTGAAAGGGGTCGCTCGGCATGAATCATTTCTTTGATTTCATCGGTTAAATCGAGGAATTCCGTGATGCATTTTCTCCCTCGGTACCCAGTACCATGACATTGTGGGCAACCCTTTCCCTCATGGAACAACGTATCCTTGTATTGCTCATAGTCCAACCCGGATTCTTCAATAAGAGCCTGCTGCACTTTGACTGGTGTCCGACATGACGGACACAGGATTCGGACCAGCCGCTGCGCCAACACGCAGTTGAGAGCGGCCAAAAAATTATAGGCGTCGATCCCCATCGACGCGAACCGCCCGATGACGTCGAATACATTGTTCGCGTGCACCGTCGTCAACACAAGATGGCCGGTCAGGGCCGATTGGATCGCGATCTGCGCCGTCTCGGCATCTCGAATTTCGCCGACCATGATCTTATCTGGATCATGACGGAGTATGGAGCGGAGACCGCGGGCGAACGTGACTCCTTTCTTTTCATTGACGGGAATCTGCACCACTCCTGAGAGTTGGTATTCAACGGGATCTTCGATCGTAATCAGCTTGTCTTCGAGCGTGTTCATCTCGGATATCGCAGCGTACAGCGTCGTCGTCTTCCCGCTTCCCGTCGGCCCCGTTACCAACACCATGCCATAGGGCCGCGTGATGGCTTTTCTGAATCGTTTCAGATCCTCCGGATTAAACCCGAGCCGTTCGAGCTTCAAGGCCGACACTCCGGTCGCAATCGAGTCCCGGTCCAGTATTCGAATCACGACCGACTCGCCGAAGACGCTGGGTAGGATGGAGACACGCAAATCCACTGCCCTGCGATCCAGCCTCATACGGAAGCTTCCATCCTGAGGCACCCGACGCTCCGCAATATCGAGCTCTGACATGACCTTCAATCGCGACACCAAAGGGGCATGCAATCGAATATCCAGCGGCTCCATGGCTGGAATCAGAATGCCGTCGACACGAAGTTTAACTTTCGTCGCGCGATCTGCGGCTTCGATGTGGATGTCACTTGCGCGGCGCTGCATCGCACTCAGCAAAATCGAGTCCAGCAGCTTCACGGTCGGACTCTGCTCTTCCCCCGTATGATCCAGAGTTGGAATTTCTTCTCCTTGATCATCTTCTTTCAGCAAGATCGACCGATACTCCGCTTCCAGCTCACGGAGCACTTGACTCGATCCTTCACTGCGTTCCAGCGCCGCCAGAATGGCGCTCTTCGAGCTGACGACTCGATTCAGCGGCTTTCCGATGAGGAGCTCCAATTCGTCGAGCCCGAGCCGGTTTTGCGGGTCGGCAACGGCGATCGTCAATCCTCCAGAATGCTCAGCCATCGGCGCAAAGGGAAATCGCTGCATCAACTTGATCGAGATGGTTTCGTAGTATCGCGGATCGATCTGAAAATCAGTCAACGGATCATAGGGAAGACCGTATTGAACAGCCAGGGCATGAGCCAATTGATCCTCCGAGAGGAGCCCTTCACTGATCAGCGTTTGTCCTAAGGCGACAGCCGCTCCCTTCAATCGGCGCAGGACATCCTCGACCGAGTGCTTTGTGAGCATTCGCTGGTCCACCAGGACCTCGGCAAGAGATGGCCTTGAAAGGCTACGCGGCATACGCGACCTCTCTCCTCGTTGAATCCTCAACGCCCTCGGATCCCATTCCCACTTTGTTCCTGTCTAACCGCCGACGGTCCCAGCCATCTGAAATACCGGTAGATACATCACAATGACAATCCCGCCGACTAACACCCCCATGACGAGCAGCAAGACCGGCTCTATCCAAATGGTGAGCTGCACAAGCTTCGTATCGAGATCAGCCTCATAAAACTCCGCGACGTCTCGCAACATCGTATCAAGCGAACCTGTTTCTTCCCCTACCGATAACATTTCGATCGCGAGTCTCGGGAGCACTCTGGAACGATCCAATGCATCAGCCAATGTCGCACCCTCACGAATCTCATTGACGGCTCCGATCGTTTCTTGTGAAATCCATCTGTTTGAAACGGCTCCTCGTGCGCCTTGCAAGGCATCAATGAGTGGAGTGCCGCCAGCAAGAATCGTTCCGAGCGTTCGCGTAAGTTGAACGGTATTGTGTTCGACTGCAATCTGACCCACGAGTGGGAGTTTCAGCACAAGACGATCGATCGCCAGCTGTCCTGCCGGGGTGGCGTAGTAGGTACGTATTCCGATCACGATGCCGATCACGGCGACTACTGCGGGCACTATCCGTGACTCGGCATGCATAACCATATCAAGCAAGACCTGAGTCGCCCATGGTAAGGTCTTCTCTGATTCTCCATAGACCGATACGAAAGTCGGCATGACATAGATCAACAGAAAACTGACCACGGCCAGGCCGATACCGATAAGGACAATGGGATAGGAGATCGCCTTCTTCACCTTCTGACGAAGCCCGACCATCAGCTTCAGATACGCCACATACCGCTGTAGCACCTCCGGAAGATTGCCCGATTGCTCTCCTGCCTTTACCGTGGCGACATAGAGTTCCGGGAAATATGCGGGGTGTTTAGCTAACGCGTCCGAGGCAGAGGCTCCGCCTCGAATGTCTTCTCGCACGTCACGTAGTATCCGCTGAAATCCAGCATGGCCGGCTCGTTCGATCAGGAGATCCCAGATGCGCATAATGGGTAGCCCGGACTTGACCAGAGCCAGCAACTCTTGATTGAAGACCAAGAACTGACCCAGCGGAAGCTTTCCCCATGACCACGAGGCCTCCGTCTTGACTAAGGTGACTCCCCGACGGTGAAGATTGAAGACCAACAACCCTTGTGACTCTAGCTTGGCGCGAACCAACGACTCACTTTCTCCTTCCACATGCCCATGGATTGTAGACCCATCATGACGTGCGACTCGATACGCAAATACTGCCATAGAACTAGACCTTCAGGAATTGCCGCTTAGCCCATCGTGCGCCACTACTTTCGCTCGCACTCGGACGCTTCACTTGGAGGCTCAGTAAACCAGAGGGCTTGACCAACTTGAATACGGTCGTGAGGCAGCGCGTTACGAACCATGAGGCGTCTGACGGAAGTGTGATATCGGCGTGCAATACTCCACAACGTATCCCCAGACTTGACTACTACCTGTATGCGAGGTCCCACAGTTGCCGACAGAGAACTCCGCGGTGGTTCGCCGACCGAGGATGCTCTGGATACCTCGGTCGCCGGCCCCGAGACAATCCGGGTGCCCTCCTCCAGAGCCGCCAACAGGGCATCCTGCTGGGGGCCGACAGCCACCAACTCCAGTTGTCCGTCTCTTGGAGAAACCATAGCCGCGGGAGACACATTTCCCTTCACCTGCCTCCCAACTTTCGATAACTGCTTTTGAAGCTGCCTCCGTTGATTCTGCAGTGCGACTCTGGTCCGCCCCACCTCTTCCCGTTCGGAACGAGCGCTGCTTAGTTCTTCCCGTTGGAGATCAATCACATGGCGAGCTTCCGTCAACCGACGTTCCGCCTCCCGATTACGCCCTTCGAGCTGCGCCCGGACGATCTGCACATCAGCCAATTCCTGACGTCGTGCGTCGGCCTCTGCTCTCAACTCGGCAACCGTTCGCTGGGCATTTCGCAATGAGATCTTGAGGGTGTCTACCGTGAGTTGGAGATCCGACATCTCCGGTTCTTCCCTAATGGTGGGTTCGAGCGGACTACAGGCCGACATTCCGAGCAAAAGGATTCCCAGGAACGTACTCCCCCATTCTCCCCTCACTCGAAACGCTTCGTGCCCCAGGCAGAATCTACTCCGAGGCGATCTCACGCGCCTGTTCACCATTGGTTATATGGAGTCCCGTTTGTCCCAACAAGGTCTGACCCTGAATACACATCAAAGATGCCACCCTCTGTTGGTTCAATGATCTGTTGCCAGGAACTCGGCGAATTCGTAAAGGGGTCTTTAGGTAGGGTCCGTAGATACCCTGCAGTTACCAGACTATCCAAAGCCGGAGGATACTTCCCTTTGTCCGCACGATGATGGTCCAACAACTCGCGGAGCGTGAAGAGGTCCTGCCGCAACACCGTCTCCCTAGCTTTGATCAAGGATGATTGATAGGACGGAACGGCAATAGTAGCCAAAATGCCGACGATGGACACGGTGATCATAAGTTCAATTAGTGTGAACCCCTTTGGATTCCATCCATCTATCTTACCAATCCTGGTACTTGGTACCATCGAGTGCCGACTCCTCACTTTGTGTCATCACATCGTAGACATCTTCACCGCACCAGCTAGACGGCTTCGGACGATCTTTGTAACAACGCAGGCCCCAATCGGGTTTTCCTGTCAGTGGGTCGATTGGCATCACCCGTAAATAGCGCCTTACCGTGGTGCCTCGAATCGTCGCCTCTTCTCCCGTCAGTTTTACTCCTAACAGAGCATCGAGGGACTTCGGATAGCCGTACGACCCGGTGATTTCCTTACACACCAACCTATTCTTCATACAGACCGCTCCAAGTAAGACATCTCCATCGCGATTCCATTCCATTTTGAACAGATCGATCGCGCCGCGAATGGTCCGAAGATGCTGGCGCAGCTCAATCTCCTGGGCTCTTTTCATTGATACCTTACTCAATGGCATGGCGACCGAAGCCAAGAGCACAATGATTGCCATGGTGACAAGAATCTCGATGAGTGTTAACCCGCCCTCGCTCACCGCACTCTCACCACACCTGTCCCGATTACTCCGGGTGATGCCTGTACCGCACCACCAGAATCAGTCAGTTCAACGCGAACCGGCGACACCCCAGGCACCCTTGCGACAAAGATAATGCTCGCGGACCGCGGAGCATGTTGGTTCGGACGGGCTAGCCTGAACGCTATATTTCCTACGGCCTTCCTCTGATTTCCAGGAGGGAGGTCCGATGGGATGACAAGTTCCGCCGCACTGAGCCGTTTGAACTGAAGCACCTTCGGGTCATATTCAAACTTGAATACGTTGCGATCCGATGCACCGATCCGGCCATCCACGATCGACAACCTGATTTCCCGACCAGCTTGAACAACCGATTCATCTGGGTGGATGGCCAGCAGTGGATCGGGGACAGCCAGTTGAGCCAAGGAACGGGCCAGGTTCGTTTCTCCGGTGTCTTTCGCCGCCCTGTCGCCTACGACGGGATGCTCTCCGTACCCCGTCCCTACCGACGTGGATACCTTCCGCCCAGGGACCGGATACATCGGCTCGGTTGCATAGGTGAATTCCGTGCCGGACCAAAACGCTTGCGCGTTGAGTGTTGGAGGGGTCATGTTCTGCACAATATGCGGCGTAATCGTCAAAATCACTTCAGTGGTAACTCGGTCGGTCCTGAACGAACTGATGAGATTCCCGATCAAAGGAAGGTCGCCGAGCCACGGGATCGTCACTTTGGTTTTCCGATCTTCCTCTTGCAGGAGCCCGCCCAGGATAATGGTTTCCCCATCCTTGATACTGAGCATCGTCTCGGCCGACCGATTGCCAAACTTGAACTGCGTAATGGGCGGAGATGCCTGCAACGTGACTTGCTCGCCCAGCCGAATCACTTCGATCTTCATTTTCAATCCGAGCTCGCCCCCCAGCCTGATAGAAGGTTCTACCGTCAGTTTGACGCCGGTATCCCGAAACTCAATCGACGTCACGGTCGATGTCGTCGGCACCGCGCCCGTCGTGGCTTGACCGGGCAGGACGTTCGTCGTGGACAGGAGGATCGGCTGTTTGTCGCCAATGTTGATCTCCGCTTTCTTATTGTTCACGACCCGGATCTTCGGCGCGGCAAGCGTCTTCGCGTCCGTTATCTGTTTGAAGAAATCCAGCTGGACATTCGTTGGGAGCTTGAAGAGGTAATTATCCGGTCCTAAGTTGGTCAACTGACGCAAGGTGAACTGTTGGGCAAGTGTCCCGGCAATAAGGCCAGCAGGTCCTGGGGGAACCATGGCGTAGGCGACCTGTTTCGGATATGTCAGTCCATAGGTCTGATTGACGGTCCGATCGACCTCCAGCACTTCGACGTCAAAGAGCACTTCTGCCTCCTGGCGATCGTTGGCCAGGATAATTTTTTCAGCCATCTGGATTTTTTCAGGCTGATCACGGATTACGATCGTGTTCAACTGCTCATTGGCATGCATGCGCTTCGAATCGAGCATGCTTTTCAGGAGCGACAACATGTCTTTGGATTTGGCGTTCGAAAGGTAAAAGGTTCGGATCATCAGATCCTGATACTGTTCCTGTTTCTGCTTGGTATCAGGGCTGACGATCAAGACCGTTGGAGATACCTGACGGGAAAACAAACTATTGCTATTGAGAATCAGTTGCAGTGCTTCATCAAAAGACGTGTCCTGAATCGAAATAGAAATAGGGTCGTTCCTTACATCCTTGTCGAAAACCAACGTAAACCCGCCAACCTTCGCCACACTCTCCAAGACTTCCTTAATCCCGGCGTTCTTGAACTTTAATGTCACAGGCTGCCTGGAACGCTCGCCTCTTGCGAGCCCTTGTTGCTCTTCGGTAAGCCGGGTAATGCTCTCCAGCGCCTCCCGGTACGCTGGATCGAGCTCAACAGCCCGCCCAAAACTACCCATCGCCTCCTCGATTCGTCCATGTTGAACCAGCCGTTCCGCCTCGCGGTAATGAGACCTGGATTCTTTCACCCGAGTGGTTTCCATGAAACCCGCTTGGTGGTCGGTACTGGAGGGGTCGATGGCCAGAGCTCGCTTGAATTCTTCAAGGGCAAGATCGAATTGCTTTTCCTTCAGAAACGCCCGACCGTGCTCCGCATGCATCGCCGCAGCGCGCTCGCGAGCCAACGCGTACTTGCGTTGTAGAGACGGATCAAAAGGATCGTCTTTTAGCGCCTGTTTGTAAGCAAGGATGGCTTCTTCCCAACGCTCCCCGGCCAAATGCTGATCTCCACGCTTGACCTCCGGAGACACCAGTAGAGCACATCCAAACGTCCCGAGAATTGCCAGAACCTGGGTGATTTCTATCGTTCGGTTATGAAGACGCGGCTTCAATTGACGAGCCACCCTATATGTCTCCTAGGGATATTCCGTATGGCCTGAAGCATTTCCCGTGCCCAGCCATCAATTTTTATACTACGGATCAGGACAGGCTCAAAGGAAAAGCCCAGAAGAGATGAGAGCGACGTCCCGCAAGAACAAGTCAACAAGTTAGGGTGGAGCAGGATGGCGACTTTGACCGCCGCAAAAGTATACCCCCCTGGACCTGAGGAACCCTAAAATCGGCTCTTCGGTCAGTTGAAGAAGCGGCTTCTGTGCGAACAAGCGTCGAGAGACTGTCTCGCCCCATCAGCAACACAAGTCTCTGCTCGCGTGGGTCAGAAAATACTCTTGCTGACCTCATTCGAGTAAGCGCTTTCATTCCCTGCGATATCAAAAGCCGTGACAACAAAGAAATACGTCGTACCGAATTGGAGTCCTGTTGCAATGTACCCGGGCGTATTACCCTGGATCGTCGCAATGGCGGCTCCGTAGATTCCTGATGACGTCGATCGATACACTCTATATCCCGCTAGGTCGCTTTCGACATTGGCATTCCAAGTCAGCGTGACGGACGAACTCGATGAAGGATTCAGCATCAGGGTGACCCGTACGGTGCTGATTAGACCGCCACTCTTCACAGTGATGGTGGCCGCATTATCTCCTTGGGTCGCGGTAGCGGTATTGACGCTTGCCGTAATGGTTCCGTTGTTAGAGCCGGACGTAGGACTAAGCGATAACCAGGAGGCACCATCACTTACCGTCCACGTTCCATTTGCACTAATGGCGATGCTCTGGTCGGAAGGGTTTGCCCTTCCCTGCGTAGCTGTGTAGGTCACGCTGTTGGGGGAAGCCGTCAATGACCCGGCTGATACGGTTAACGTGACGGAAATAGTTCTCGCCACGCCACCGCTCGTAACGGTGATCGTGGCGTTGTTCAGGCCTACCGTAGTAGCTGATAAGTCAACGTTGGCTGCGATGGATCCGTTGCCGTTCCCTGATGATGAACTCAGCACGAGCCAAGGGGCGCTGCTATTGGCCGTCCAATTGCCATTAGAATTGACCGTCACGGTTTGACTTGCCGGATTGCCCCCTCCCTGAACCCCCGAGAACGTCAACGATGACGGACTCAACGCAACAGTCGTCATAGGAGACTTTGGTAATGGTGGAGTCGGAAGAGGGATGGGCGGCGGAGCAAGCTTTTTCGGTCCCGGCATTTCAGACACGAGCCTGTCCAGGGGGGGTGTTGTCGGTCGCCCTTGCATCTGACCGGGAAGCGGTGCAGTCGTCGAGATTGTACCTCGACCTGGCGCCGCTAACGCTGGTTGTATCAATGGAATCATCTGATCAAAAACAAACAATAGTGTGCTCATACTGGACGCGAAGAACAACAATCGCTGAATTTTCTGGCGCATTATCGGAGTCCTCCATGGAAAACACATTGCGAACTGTGGATGCGCACAAGGCTAGAAAGCGATGAGCAAGTTAGGTGCCCCTTGCGAATGGGGAAACAATTTTGACTAGTGGGTGTTCAAATGAAGAGGTTTCTATGGGTTTTACTGAAATTCGTGCCCTTCGAGCGGTTTCAGAGAAAGAGATCCATGAGGGAACTTTCGCATCTCCTAGACGTACACATGAAGTGATGGTTTAGGTTCATGTTCATCGGTGTTAGAACCACTCGTATCGTCCTTATTCGACATGTACATGCATACGGAGATCTCTTTGATATCTTTGGCAATTCTCGGATAAGGGAAGCATGGTCTTCCAAGGAGAAACCACACCGCATTCTATCAGTATCTTCAGTATCTAAGGTGCCTGCGGTGGACAAGAAGATCGCTTTCTACCGCCAGGTCATGGGCCATATCGGCAAAGCGGCAGACACGGTCTCGAAACCATTACCACCGAGACCTGATGGCATCAGATGACGAGGCGCTCAAGGGTAACAAGTATCAGGAGCCGTACCCCCGGGGGGGTACGTGTCGGCGCGATGGCGCAATGAGTTTGCCACCCTGATTCGTCTGGAGCTCAAGGTCGGCCGGACGTAGGCGCCATGAAAAAGACGCTGCGCCATCTATGGCAATACGCTTACCCGGCGTCAGCTCAGCAGTTTAGAACGGTGGTACTGCGCAAAAACGCACAGCCGACTGAAGCCGATCCGCAAGACCACCGCGATGATTCGCAGGCACCGAGAACACTGTGAGTTATTGCCAGCACCCGGCGACCAACACGAGGAGTGAGAACACAATTGCCAGATTCAGCAGACCAAGAGCCTGGCATCAAGATTCCGCAACACCGAGCGCTTCAAGCCGGCGATGGACTCACATGCGGAGGGCTCTACCTGTATTCATGATAAATCCGGAAGCCCCATAATGTTATTGAGGCTGATATAAGGAATGTTTCTTTGTCGGGAGACGCGGCGTTTGAAATATACAGGTAACGGCACGTACCGCGATACACAATCCAAGTCGGCGAGGCATAGCCCGCTTTCATTTGCTTGACTTTATTTCCTCGGCTGCCATACCATCCGCCGCATGGCACAAGGTCCTGCGATCGCAGCCCTGCACAGCATGTCGGATGTATGGGACGCCTACCGTGATGAACTGGACGGGGTGGAGAATCGGGTCAGGAAGAACCTCGACTCCAGCGTGACCCTGGTCAATACGGTCGCCGCCCACATCTTGAGCGGTGGCGGCAAACGCATCAGACCACTGCTCCTCCTCTTGTCGGCTCGCCTCTGCGGCTATCCTGGAATCGAGCATCATCAGCTCGGCAGCATCGTGGAATTCATCCATACCGCCACCCTCTTACACGACGATGTCGTGGATGACGCCGATCTCCGTAGAGGCAGAAGAACCGCGCGCAAGGTTTGGGGAAACCAGATCAGCATCCTTGTGGGGGATTATCTCTACACCAAAGCCATGTGCAAAGTCGTTGAGTTTCAGAGCCAAGGGATCAATGAAGTCCTCGCCGAGGCTTGTAAGAAAATGGCCGAAGGTGAAGTCCTCCAGTTGTATTACAACGGCAATCCCGCCATGCCCGAAATCGATTACATCAAGATCGTCGAGCACAAAACCGCCGGTTTGATTGCGGCCGCCTGCCGCATGGGTGCCATTCTTGCCGATGCTCCCGAAACACAACAGAAAGCGTTGTTCCGCTTCGGCCAATACCTCGGTATCGCGTTTCAAGTTGCCGACGATACTTTGGATTACATCGCAAACGGCGAATCGCTCGGAAAAACGATCGGGCAGGATCTCCGGCAGGGAAAAGCGACGCTGCCCCTTCTACATCTGTTACAACATTGCTCGGAACAGGATCGGCAGATGATCAAGGATCGAATGGAAACTCGGACGCTCAGCACCGCCGATCTTGAACGTATCCTGTTCCTCATGGCCGATTTCGGTTCGATCACCTATGCCATGGATCGCGCGAGTGCCTACATCGCCGCCGCCAAACATGAGCTCGAACACTTTGACGACAGTACTGCACGGCGCGCGCTGTCGGTCGCCGCTGATTATATGATTACCCGCGACCGTTAGCTGTCCTCCCACCGGCTGGAAAGACGCTGGGCCGTAGGAGCGGCACGGCGTGGGGCGAAAGGATCCCACTCCCTCCTATTAACCATCAAACCGTGTCGCTGTCACGACACTGCCAAGAGGTTGTTCATGTCTCAGATCATTCCGTTTCAGGGCATGCTGTACGACCAAACGCTCGTGGGCTCTATCAAGGACGTGGTCGCCCCGCCATACGATATCATCGATGTGGAGGGACAGAAACGACTGCACGACCGCCATCCTCACAACATTATCCGAATGGAATTGGGTCTCGACCAGACCGGTGACAGCCTTGCCTATAACCGGTATACCCGCGCTGCAACTACGCTGCGGACATGGCTCACCGAGGGCATCCTCAAGCGCGACGCACAGCCGGCCGTCTACTTTCACATGATTGAATACGCTCCTCCCTACTTAGCCTCCGACGCTCACAAGAAAGTGCTTCGGGGATTTCTGGCGCTGGCAAAGCTGGAGGCGCTCGACTCCGGACATATTTATCCTCACGAGAATACACGTGCCGCGGCAAAGACTGATCGCCTGAATCTGATCGAAGCCTGTCGCTCAAACTTCAGCCCGATCTGGTCCCTCTACTCCGATCCGCTCGGTGACATCATCCAACTTCTGGAAACCGCGGTAAAAGGCAAGCCGGCGCGCTATGACTTTCAAGACGATGCAGGCTGTCGCGAATGCCTCTGGGACGTGACCGATGAGACGATCCTTCAACAAGTTACCGACGCGATGCAGAGCAAGCCGCTGTTCATCGCGGACGGTCACCATCGCTATGAAACGGCGTTGAGCTATCAGAAGCTCCGACAACAGCAGGCGGGGCCTCAGACTGGGCTGCAACCTTACGACTCCGTGTTAATGCTGCTCACCCCGCTTGAAGATCCAGGGCTGACGGTATTACCGACACACCGAGTTGCGACCACCCCCTTACCGTCTTCAGGCCAGATCAAGACGATACTGGGAGACACGTTCGAGTTTCGGGAATTCCCCTTCAGCACATCCACACAACAGCAAGCGCGGTCACAGTTCTTGGCCAGCTTGCGGACGGAAGGAAAGAACGTTCCGGTGTTCGGACTGGCGCGACGAGGCGACGACCGGTACGTCACTCTCACGCTGAAACCGGCCCATCGCCCTTCCACTCAGGCATCACCACGAGCCAAACTCGACGTCTCCTTGCTGCAACAACTGATCGTGACCAGGCTTTGTGCGACGCAGCAGCAACAAGAAGCCATTCTGTACACGAAAGATGACCACGAAGCCCTGGACTGGGTGGCCAACGGAACGGGGACGGGCGCATTCCTGCTCAACGCTACGAAGGTCAGTGAAGTTCAAGCCGTCGCAGCAGCGAGAGAACGAATGCCGCACAAGTCAACGTATTTTTATCCGAAGCCGTTGACGGGCCTCGTCATCAATGTGATGAACGGTTATTAAGTGGAGATGTTTTTCAAATCGTCGCTCGCCGATCGCAAGACGACTTCCTGGCCGATTCGTCCATGACGGCCGACAGATGACCCGAGGCAGAGGGTTATTCCGATGAACGCCAAAATTCTTATTGTCGACGATGATCCCGACATCGTCACGATGCTCGAGGACCGGCTCCAAGCCTCCGGATACGAGACCATCGTGGCCACCGAGGGGCAGCAGGCGCTCGACAAAATCATTGACGAATCTCCGCACCTGATCCTACTGGACCTCACACTGCCCAAAGTGTCGGGGCTTGATGTCCTCAAGCGTCTGTCCCAGATGAAACCATCGGAAGGTCCTCCTGTCATTGTGATGACCGCATACGCATCCATTGAAGCCGCAGTGGACGCCATGAAACAAGGAGCTTACGACTTTCTGACCAAGCCCCTCGACAAAGACCATCTGCTCATCGTGATCCGCAAAGCGTTGGAGCGAGATTCGCTCCGGCGGCAAGTCGCCTATCTTCGTTCCGAGGTCCACAGCCGTTACGCCAACATCGTCGGCAACAGTCCATCGGTTCGGTCCGTCGTGGAAGCCGCACAGCGAGCCGCCAAGTCAGATGCGGGCGTGTTGCTGCTGGGTGAAAGCGGCACAGGAAAAGAACTCTTTGCGCGTTCGATCCATCAGTGGAGTCATCGCTGTTCGATGCCGCTAGTCGTCATCAACTGCGTGGCCTTGACAGAGACTCTGCTGGAGAACGAACTGTTCGGCCACGAACGTGGCGCGTTCACCGGGGCGGACCGACAGCAAAAGGGCAAGCTGGAAATGGCCAACGGTGGGACCGTCTTCCTCGACGAGATTGGAGACATGTCGCTTCCGCTGCAGGCTAAGCTCTTACGTGTCCTGCAAGACCGTGAGTTTCACCGCGTCGGCGGCTCCAAAATCGTCTCGGTGAACATTCGCATCATTGCAGCCACGAACAAGGATCTTCGGCAGACTGTGCGAACAGGCCACTTCCGCGAAGATCTTTATTTTCGACTCAACGTCGTGAGCCTGACCCTGCCGCCGCTCCGCGAACGATCGGAGGATGTCGCGGCCCTGGCTCAGTTTTTTTTGGATCGACATACGAGAGATGCGAAAAGACCAGGCATGACTCTGAGCACAGCCGCGCTCAATGCCTTGATCCGCTATCCCTGGCCGGGAAACATTCGGGAATTGGATAATGTGATCGCGCGCGCCGTCGTCTTGAGCCCGAAAGACATCATCGAACCGGAGATGTTGGCCCTACTGGCGGAGGACACCATGCTCCGTCGAAATGACGATACTCCCCTGGCCTATCTGAACCTGCCCTACCATGAATCGATGGAGCAACACAGCCGCTACATCATCGCGCGCGCGATGGAGCAGGCCGAAGGCAATCAGACGAAAGCCGCCGATTCGCTCAAGCTTCAACGAACTTACTTGGCTCGGTTACTCAAACAACAAAAAGAATAGGCCCGATGGAGTGCCCAGCGGGTGAAGCGTCGTGATCGAGATCAACTCTACTTACGTGAGCGGAACACGCGGTTCGAGAGACTGCCGGTCTTCCAAACGAATCAACCCCGCTCGGACATCCCGTTCCGCCTGCGCGTAGCGCTCGGCCGTGCCGATGTCCGACCAATATCCCTGCAGGTCATACCCAAGCACCGGTTCTCCTCGCTCGATGGCCTTCACATAGGGATCGATGATCGAAGATGCCACTCCTTTCGGCACCTCCCGGAGCAATCGAGGGTGCAAGATATGAATTCCGGCGAACATGCGCGGCGTCGCGGGTACGGAATCCACAAGCCCTTGTCCAGTGATACGTAAGACCTGCCCCTTGTCTCCCACCTCAACCAGCCCCCAACGGGCAGCCTCCGGATCTTCCCGGAGTACCAACGTTGCCGCTGCATTGCGCGAGCGGTGAAAATCGCAGAGTGCCTCAAGATCCAATTCCACCAACGTATCCCCGTTGAGAATCAGAACCGGCTCTCCGGAAAAATGAGGCTCCGCCTGTTTTATCCCACCGCCGGTTCCAAGGATGACCGGCTCATGGGAGTAAGTAATCCGAACCCCGAACTTTGAACCTGTGCCCAATGCCTGTTCGATCATCGAACCCAGGTGATGCAGGTTGATGACGACTTGGCGGAACCCATGCCGTTTCAGCAGCAGTAAGTTCCAGACGATGAGCGGCGCTCCTCCGACCGGCAACAACGGCTTAGGAATGGTGTTTGTCAGCGGTCTCAGGCGGGTGCCGAGACCGGCCGAAAGAATCATGGCTTTCACACAATCAGTGCTGAGTGCTGAGTCGACGATTCGACGTTCAGTCCTCAGTCCTCTACTGCAATTCCGGCACGTGTGGGCTGAGCTGCTTCCGGAGGGTAGTCAGTTCCGGATATTTTTCAAGATTGCGTTTGACGTAGCTCAAGACACGAGGGATATCGGCTAAGAATTTCGGGTTACCTTTCACCCGATCAATGTAGACAAACCGGCCTGCCGCCTTCAGATTGCGTTGAATACTCGTCAGATCAAACAGCCGTCGGAACGCGGCACGATCAGCCCCGACGAAACGTCGTTCGGCCAGCTGGTCGAGGTAATCCCCCACCAAATCATCAACGAGGGCTTCGTCGAGCTGAATGTAGGCGTCCCGCAGCAGTGATGCAAGATCGTAGGTCGTCGGTCCCATCAAGGCATCCTGAAAGTCGATCACGCCGAGCCGCAGCCCGTCGACCATCAAATTGCGAGAGTGGTAATCGCGATGGGTGAAGACGCGTGGCTGCCCAGCTAGTAGTTCCGCAATGCCTTCGAACTCGCGCCTTATCGCCGTGGCATCCTCATCGGGCAACGGTCTACCGTTGCGTGCCGCGATTCCATATTCCAGGAAGTGATCGAACTCCCACATCAATAACGGCACGTCGAAGCTACGGTGAAACGCCAGGCACCCGGGATCAGCCGGTGTCGTCGCGTCGATCTGCATCTGTACCAAGACGTTGACGGCCTGCTTGTACCGTGACTCCACTCTCGGTGCATCCGCCTGGCTGACAGCTTCCGCCAACGTCACATCTCCGAAATCTTCCAGATAGAGCAGCCCTGCGGATTGATCATAGTAGTGAAGTGTAGGCACCGGCACCTTCGCTTTGGCCAGATGCGACATGATATTGACGAACGGCAGTTCGGAGATCTGATGTATCCCCCCACTCACCGCCTCTTCGGACTGTTTGAACCCTTCCGGCTCAGCCAGCTGCATCACGATCACGGAATGTGGTGGCCCTCCGGCAACAGCAGCTCGATAGTAGCGCCGATTGGAGGCATCCCCTGCCAATGGCGTCAGAGTCCTCAACAAGAGGCCAGGAGGAAGACGAGTTTCGACGGCCTGAGCGATGAGTGTTTGATCAGGCGGAGAGAGTGGTGCCTTCAAAGGGGTTGGGTTGGCCGACAACATACCCGGCGAATTATAGCGAGCGTCCCGTGACTTGTCACGAACACCACGTATTCGATCGGTGCTACGGCAGCGCTTCCGGAATCGAGCCCACCGGTCTGAAACTCAACGCCCGATGCATGACGGTCACCCCGAGCGCGGCTCCGACGGTATCCGCCAGCCAATCGAGCCAACTCGATTCTCGAAACGGAACGAACGCTTGGTGAACCTCGTCGCTCACCCCGTACAACGAGGTCAGTAGAATGGCCGCTGGAATCGCAACCTGCCCCCACGAATCATTTCCACTTCCACGAATTGCCCTGTAGCACAACGCACCCAATACCGCATACTCGACGGCATGCAAGACCTTATCACTGAAATATGTGACGAACGGTACATGGGTTTCAGGATGAGACTGCGCGGATAGATAGAAAATGAGCCCGGCATATCCGCACACCGGCCCCCAGTACCGAAGAAATGTCGTCATCTCAAATCCTCACCCAATCTTCGATCATAAATTCACCCGCGGATTGCATGCTCATACCCCCTATGACATACTCGCCGAAAGCAGGGAGAATCGGCAGCGATGAAGAATGTCCACGTGTGTTTCCTGTGGCATATGCACCAACCCTATTACACCGATCCCGTAGCTGGATCGGCCAGCATGCCGTGGGTACGCTTGCATGCGACCAAGGCCTATTATGATATGGCTGCTTTGTTGGAAAGATTTCCTGCTGTTCGCGCCACATTCAATTTTACCCCATCCCTTCTCTTGCAGTTACAGGAAATCGACACCGGTAAGATTCTCGACCTTTTTCTGGAACATGCACAACGCCCAGCAGCCAATCTCACTCTTGAAGAAAAGGCCTTCCTGGTTCGTCATTTCTTTTCGGCCAACTGGGCGACGATGGTACGACCCTATCCACGATACCATGAGTTGCTGGTGAAACGGGGACTGGACATGCCAGGGCATGATCTCCACCGCGTCGCCCGCCAATTTTCCACACAAGAGCTCCTGGATCTGCAAGTTTGGCACAATCTCGCCTGGTTCGGGTACGGCACCGTTCAACAATATCCTCGTCTGGCCACGCTGCGCCAGAAAAATCGCGGCTTCACCGAGGACGACAAGCAGGAAGTATTGGAACTGCAACGGACGGCCGTGCGAGAAATTCTCCCCCTGTACCGACGGCTCATGGAGCGGGAACAAATCGAACTGACCACGACTCCTTTCTATCATCCGATTCTGCCGCTGGTCATCGACACCGATATCAACCGACGGGCCAGGCCGGACCTCCCCTTGCCCGCTCGTTTCCACGCACCTGATGATGCCGCGGCTCAACTTCAACAGGCCGTCGATTTTCATCATCAAACATTCGGCCGGTCTCCTGTCGGTTTGTGGCCATCAGAGGGATCGGTTTGTCCCGAGATGCTTCCTCTTATCCATCAGGCCCGCCTTCGCTGGTTTGCCACGGACGAAGGCATCCTTGCACGCTCTCTGGGAATGTGCGGCCGTCCATGGCATCGACAGTCCGCGCTCTATCAACCCTATCGCATCGGTGAAGAGGGGCATTCTTTAACCGCACTGTTTCGCGACCGCGAGATCTCCGACGCGTTCGGATTCGTCTATCACAAGACGACTCCCGAATCCGCAGCCGAGGATGTCATGCGGCGTGTGCGGGGCATCTTCCATGAAGTCTCACAAGATAAGATCGTCATCGCCATCGTTTTGGACGGTGAAAACCCGTGGGAACACTATCACGACGGCGGTGAACGATTCCTTTCGCTCCTGTACGAGGCGTTCACGAATCATAGACTGGATCAAGCCGGACAGATCGTGGTCCACACGTCGACTGTCTCCGATGCGATTACCTCCTTTCAGCCCATGCAGCAGCTGCCCTCTCTCCATTCAGGCTCCTGGATCAATTCCGACTACAAGATCTGGATCGGGCACCATGAGGACAATCGCGGATGGGATCTCCTCGGCCATACGCGCACACGGCTCATGGAGCTAGCGCCGAGCCTTCCTCCTGACCGCGCAAGAGCGGCATGGCAAGAACTGTACGCCGCCGAAGGCAGCGACTGGTTCTGGTGGTACGGTGATGATTTCGATACCGATTTCAAGCCGGAATTCGATCGGCTCTTTCGAACGCATCTCCGCAATGTCTGGACCTATATGGGCATTCCGCCTCCCGACCAACTGAACAATCCCATCTGCACCAGGGACATCGCCTCCTGGTCCGATTCGATTCAACAGCCGCTCGTCCTGTTGAATCCCACGATCGACGGCATGGTGACCGATTTTTTCGAATGGCGCGGCGCGGGAAGCATCGATACGCGACCCCCGCTTGGCGCCATGTGGAAAGCCGACGGGCTCTTCACTGCGATCCGATTCGGCTGGAACATGGATCATCTCGTAATGAGATTCGACCCCGACGAAACGAGCGGCACACGACAGGGCCTCGACGTCGACATTACTGTGCAAGGGCCTCAATTCACGTTTCGGCTTATGTTTCCGCTTTCTTCCTCGCCGGGCCCGAAGGCATTTCTCTTATCTCGCCGGACCCAGACGGATGCCTGGCAGGAAATCGGCTCTTATGGCTCGATCAAAGCCCACGCCATCCTGGAGTTGGCGGTCCCTTGGAAAGAGTTGTGCTTGGAACAAGGAAATGCGGCCCAGATCTCGATCATCGTCCGAGAACAGGGTCTTGAAGTGGCCCGCTATCCCGGCCATGGTTCGGCCATCCTCACCGTCCCCGGGCCGGAATTTGAGGCCGGACTGTGGAGAGTTTAGGAGAAACAGTGCTGAGGGTTGCGTGCTGGGTTTTGAGTTGTGAAATCGGTCTTTGTCTGGGACACTGAGCACCCAGGACTGAGCACTTAGAACTTTTCAAAGAGAGTGGAGAGCACATGCCCGATTTAAGACGTGATCCCATTGTGGGCCGCTGGGTAATCATTTCCACAGAACGAAGGGGCCGCCCACATGACTTCGTCAAACCCCAACAGACCCGACCTGTTTCCACCGCCCTCTGTCCCTTTTGCCCGGGACAGGAACGGCTCACACCCAAAGAAATCATGGCCTATCGACCGCAGTCGGGCGGACCCAATTCTCCC
This sequence comes from Nitrospira sp., assembly GCA_029194675.1. Lineage (NCBI taxonomy): Bacteria > Pseudomonadati > Nitrospirota > Nitrospiria > Nitrospirales > Nitrospiraceae > Nitrospira > Nitrospira sp. The sequence continues at coordinate 759,133 of JARFXP010000001.1, forward strand.
AACTGGACCGTGCGTGTCGTCCCGAATAAATTTCCCGCGCTGCATGTCGAAGGGGACATGGGTCGCGAGGGGATCGGACTCTACGACCGCATGAACGGCGTGGGCGCTCATGAAGTCATCATCGAAACACCCAACCATGTCGAAGGCCTCGCAGATCTCCCGACCAAGAAGATCGAGGACATGCTGTGGGCCTATCGGGACCGAATGATCGATCTCAGAAAGGATCTTCGGTTCCGCTACATTCTCATTTTCAAAAACCACGGTGTATCCGCCGGTGCGACACTGGAACACAGCCATTCTCAGCTCATCGCCCTACCGATCGTCCCGACGAGCGTGCAAGAGGAGCTTGACGGATGCCGCCATCACTACCAGCAGAAGGAGCGCTGCATCTACTGCGACATTCTCCGACAAGATCTCTCGGATGGAGATCGGATCGTCGCCGAGAATACGGAGTTCCTCTGTGTGACGCCGTTCGCACCCCGATTTCCGTTCGAAATGTGGATTCTTCCCAAGCGTCACGCGGCGTATTTCGAGGAAAGTCAGAAGTCGCAGTTCGAATTTCTGGCTCCCATCCTTTCGGAATCGCTGCGCCGCATGGACAAAGTGCTGTCCCGTCCCCCATACAACTTCATCCTCCACAGTTCTCCCCTTCATGAGAAGACCGGCGACTACTACCATTGGCACCTGGAGATCATCCCCAAACTGACGCAAGTCGCAGGCTTCGAATGGGGCACCGGCTTCTACATCAATCCGGTAGCCCCGGAGGAAGCCGCGACGTTTCTCCGCGAAGCGGTGATCTAAATGCCGGCCCGCTTTCGTCTTGCAGATCCTGCCCTAAGGGAAGTCCTTCGCCGTATTGAATACACCATTCGTCGTGGAGGCGGAAGGGTCTGGCTGGTTGGCGGCTCAGTCCGCGATCTCGTGCTCGGTCGACAGCCTCGGGATCTGGACCTCGAAGTCCTTGGACTCCCGCCTGGTCAAGTCTATGCACTGCTGAGCGAGCACTTCTCGGTGCAATTCGTTGGAAAAGCGTTCCAGGTCTTCAAGCTGCAAGGTCTGCCGGTCGATCTTTCCATTCCTTCCCGCATGCTCACCGACGATACCCCTCTCCCCAGCTTGCTCAGGCAAAGCGCTCCCGACATGCTCATCGACGAGGCGCTGGCGCGGCGAGACTTCACCATAAATGCGATGGCCTGGGATCCGGACACCATGGAGCTTCGCGATCCCTTCAACGGTCGCGACGATCTTGATTCACGGACATTGCGTCACACGTCAAACCGATTCGCCGACGATCCTCTGCGCGTCTTGCGTGGCATGCAGCTGTCTGCCCGCTTTGAGCTCACTGTTGCGCCGGAAACAGTGGCCCTGTGCCGAACACTGTCCCAGGAGGGTCAACCAAGCGAGCGTCTGTGGGAAGAATGGAAGAAGCTGCTCCTTCAAGGACGCAAGCCATCGCTGGGTTTGCAGTTCTTACGTCACTGCGGCTGGCTGCATTTCTATCCGGAGCTCGCAGCCCTTGAAGGTTGCCCACAAGATCCCATCTGGCACCCTGAAGGCGACGTCTGGGTGCACACACTCCACTGCTTGGACTGGTTCGCAGCGGAGCGAACCGGTGATGAGCCGGACGATCTTGCCGTCGGGTTGGGCGTCCTCTGCCACGACTTCGGCAAACCGGCCACGACGAGAGCGGAATATGGGTACGTAACCTCCCGAGGACATGAATCGGAAGGGGCAGGCCCGACAAGACGTTTTCTTGAACGACTGACCAGCCAGCAGGACCTCATCGATGAAGTGGTCCCTCTGGTGTGTTGCCATCTTCGTCCTCGTGCCCTCCATAACACCAACGCTTCGGACAGCGCAATCCGTCGATTGGCAAAGCAAGTCCACCGCATCGACCGATTGGTGCGCGTGGCTCGGGCGGACCATGCAGGGCGGCCGCCGAACCAGTTTGATGGATTTCCCGCCGGCGAGTGGTTATTGACCCGGGCACAGCACCTGGCAGTGGACCGTCGGGCTCCTCTTCCCATTATCATGGGCCGTCACCTGTTGGAATTGGGAATCCGGCCAGGTCCTGACATGGGCCGACTCCTTGACGACTGTTATGAGGCTCAACTTGATGGAGACTTTGGAACGCTGGAGGACGGCCTCACTTACGTAAAGAATCGACTCTCCGCTCGGTGCTGATCAGCTACTTGTTCTTCGGCCTTTCGAACGCTCACTCATAGTTCCTGACACGCTTGCCCCTTGGTTGCTGGAACGCGTATCATCCTCCTATGCACGTGCAATTGAATCACCCGTCGCGGTCGATCGAAATCAAAGGGCCGAAGCAAGCCAAAGACCTGCTGCGCGAATTGCATCTTCTGCCTGAAGCACACCTGGTGATTCGAGACGACGAATTAGTGACTGAGGACGAGATGCTTTCCGACCAAGACCAGATTGAAATCCGTCCGGTGATTTCGGGAGGGTAAGGATCGTTCCGATTTTGTCATAATGAACACCCTGCTGCTTTGGCCCGATCGAGGACGGCGCCGCCAAAATACTGAGCATAGAAATAGGAACACGAATATATCTGGTTTCTACACGAGCATCTCAAGGTATCCCGCCCCGTCGCTGGTCAGGCCTGTCTTCTTACTTGCAGCCAACCGTTGAACCCCTCGAACGGATTTGCAACCGAGTAAGGGCAGGTGATCGCAAAGAGTCTGCCGGTCAGCATGCTGCTATACAAATGAGGCAGTTTAGTCGTATCGATACCATTCTGCTACAGCGCCATGTAGGATTAATCATTCGCGGTTTCATGAGAGAAATTTCCTAACCTACTGATTCATCAAAGGTCTGTGTTTCATCTTGCGAATAAGGCAGAACGGCATTACCTTTGCTGAATGTCTCCGGTAAGTGCCCATTGAGTGGCACACACTTTTATAACTTTCATACAGGGGGTATCTCATAATGAAGAGCATGTTGATGGCAGTCATGGCAGTGGCAGTGGCAGTGACGTTCAGCGCACCAGCGTTTGCCAGTGGTGATGAGAAGAAGCAAGAGAAGAAGAGCGGCCACGTGGTTGTGTACGGTGAAGAGAAGAAGAAGGACGAGAAGGGCGGAAAGGTCGACGAGACCTTCAGTGATAAGAAGAAGGAAGAGAAGGGCAAGTAAGACTCAGCTTCGTAAAGCTGGGATGGGGGGCTTTCTACGCCGTAGGAAGCCCCCTTTCTGTTCGTTTCATGGAGCAGAGCCTCGCTCCCCTCATCCAGCCCTCTAAGAAGTAACAAATTCGGGCCAAGTTGTACGATTCTGACAGTGACCCGGCGAGCCTCATCCTGCTGATCGTCCTGGCAATCCCTTTTCATCTCTTGTAGTTCCACGTACTTCTGTGGGAATATTTCCATGCTGACATCGGTACAAACTTTGCGGATAGACTTCCAAACGGACTGCCACAACCAAGGAGTTCGGCATGGAGCTACCGAGATCGATGACCAGCCAGTATCGTTGGCTTCTGATCCGTTTGTTTCCGCTCGTTATTACAGCGTGCGCTTCACCTGATTCTGATTCCGCGCCAACCAGTGGAACGGCCACGCTTTCGTGGGATGCGAGCGCAGGACCGGACCTTGAAGGATACAAGATCTATCAGGCAACGGCCTCAGGGGGGTATGGTGCACCGATTGCTACCGTGACCATGGACTTCACGAGTTACACCGTAACTAGTCTGGAAGCCAGCACTACCCATTTCTTCGCAGTCACCGCGTACAATTCGGATGGGGCCGAAAGTTCCTTCTCAAACGAAGTGAGCAAGACTATCCGCTAATCAACCATCGCTGAACCTCGAGTCCAGACTTTTCCAGCGTTCGTCCCTTGACCCTCACTCTCCGAGAACTGTATAACCACTGACTCCAGGAAGTGCTGAGACGAAAGTGCTAAGTCCTGAGACGAAACTCCCTCCTTGCCCATCGTCTTCAAGCTAGCCCTTTAACTCAGAAGTCACACCTCAGCACTGGTTCGGCATGCGCCCGTAGCTCAATGGATAGAGCACCAGACTACGGATCTGGGGGTTACAGGTTCAAGTCCTGTCGGGCGCACCAAACCTACTGGCTTCTCCTTGGTTACCAAGACCTCCGGCTTGCCTTATTTTCACTCGGCACCTCCTTGTATGTACCTCTGTCAAGTATTCGGTCTTCTGCATGATTCACAACGACCATGCTTTCGGAGAACGATCTCCTGACCCGCATTGAGGTCAAGACCGCGGTGGCAAAGGACGTCGCCGTCCGTCAGCGCAACAATCAACCCGGATTCCGCAGTAGAGATCCGATTAGGGGGAGGCCCCAGACATCTGGTGTGATGGTTGGATCGTAGGCATGGAGGGATTGGGGGCGCGAGCGAGGGCGTGATCCTCGTTCTTGGCTGCACTCAAGTCCCAGTCCAACTGCGCCGCAATGGGCAGCCCCTCGGAAAGCGTGCGCAGGCGCTGGAGCAACTCGGACCGTTCCTCAGGGGGCACCGCGAACCGGACCCGCAGCCGTCGGGCGTCGGGGATCAGATCCGCCCCGACCAGGAAGACCAGATCTCGCACGGCTCGCAGCCGCCGCTCAAACCAGCCCGAGGGCAGAACCGTCTCGCGAAAGCCCATGAGCAGATTGTAGAGGACGCAGCCCGTGCGGAAGGCCGCATCGGTGGCCTCGAACGACTGGAGACAGAACGTGTCGAGACTCAAGTCCTCCTTCAGTTCCTTGATCCGGTTCTCACTGTCGGCTCGGCCCGCGTACATTCGGGTGACCAGTTCTGCGGCGAAGGGGACACTGGTGACGAAGACGCGGTACGTATAGCCCGGACACTCGATCAGCCGCCGCCCACTCGCATCGGGGCGATCCGTCAGCGTCTGGCGCAGACACACGAACCGCCGTGGCTGTCCGTGCCAGGCTAGCAACGTGGCCATCATGTCGGCGACCGCGATGCCCCGCGCGACGGGCCGCCAGTCGGCTTCCGGAATCCGGTGAATCACCACTTTGCGCACCAGCGGGGTGAGCCGCGCCACGATGATGTACGGCAAGTCCCGGGTTTCCAAGCAGTGCAAGAAGGCCGTGACAAAAAAGCCGGCATCGGCACGCACCAGGCCAATCTGGTGCCCGGCGGGCAATAGCGTCAGCGCTTGCGCCAGAAACTCCCGTGCGCCGTTGGCCGTCCCTGCATGGCCCGCCCGCAAGGTGGCCCACAAGAGCCGCCGACGCTCGCTCAACCACGCCACCAACGGATGATGGGAGGGGCGGCCACGCTTGATCGGGTTATGCCCCTTGAGACTCCCACCTTGCTCGCCATACCGACAGAACACGGTCGAATCCAAATCCAGCGTGTGGCCCAGCAGAATCGGTCGCATGGCCTTCAAGGAGAACCGCATCAGGGCCTCCGATACCTCGGTGGTCCGCCGGTACGTAAACCCACAGAAGAACCGCCGCAGCGTATCGGGCGAGGGAAACCGCGGCAGGCCCAGCAGCCGTGGCAACAGTGGATCCCGCCGATAGCGGGTCATGTGCGCAAAACGTTCAGCGCCCAGTGCCAGCCCATACCACCAGGCCAGCAGCACGTCCACGGTCGGAATCTGATTGTTGGAGGTCTTCGCAAAGGGGATCAGCAGCGGAGCAAGTGCCGCGCGCAGCCCGATCAATTCGAAATACAGCCGCAGTAGAATCGCACCGGCCCAGACGGTGATCGGATGGTCCGTGAAGGCAAAGCGAATCTTCGGATAGAGCGGTGATGCGGGAGCTGGACGGACGCGCATGCCAACCTCCTCTGTGGACAGGAGAATTTGGCCGCCTACTCTACATCAAAACCACTCTACTGCGGAATCCGGGATCAATACAGCGTGGGCGAGTTGCTGCTCGCGATTCTCTACTCCATGATCTGGGGTCTGGAGCGAATCGAGACTACCATGTTGCAAGCCCATGACATGTTTCGTCGCCTGAGCGGCCTGCCGACCTACCCCGATCCCAGCACGTTGCGGCAGTCCTTGTTGCGCATGGCCCAGCCAGCCGCTGATGCTGTTCAATCTTGGGAAGTACCACTATCAAGTGCTCACCACTAACCTCATGCTGCAGCCACTGAACCTCTGGTGCTTGCACAATTGTTGCGCGGGCGTCGAGCGGATCATCCGCGATCTTAAAGAGGATTACTCCTTGGGAAAAATTTCCAGTCGGCTCTTTGTGGCGAATGAAACCTACGTTTGATGAATAATGTTAACTCCCCATGCCTTTCTGCCTGGGGCAGAACGAATCTCGCACTGGGATTGTCCCGAAGCATCACCTCGTCCGTCCAATGAACAACGAGTTGTGGCTGCGTGAATGCGAGGGTGATGCCGAGTGGTATGGTTTCACATGTTTGGCATAAGAACGAACGAGCAGGTTGTTGTTATCAGATCAATGTGAAGGACAGAGTCCGCCTCACAGGCACTGCTGAGGAGCCCTGGTCTTCTTCACAAAGAGGCGGTCCATGGTGGAAGTTTTGTTTGCAATAGAGGCTTTGTATCGATTGGCGAAAGCCGGCAGCCCCGTTTCGCTTTCGCTCTCCGACAAGAAACAGTGGCCCGTGTCTGATCAGGTGACCAACCGACCAATGGTTCAGAAACCAATGCTCGTTCACGTACAATCGCCCAGGCTGTGACCAAACAGATCACACCACTCGTCCTCATTTTAGGAGTCTCCGTCCTGTTGATGTCCTCGGATTGTGCCGCAGGGCCTGGGGATTCACCCAACCCGTCTGGCAGAACACTCGATAGCGTACGTTCGGGAAAGACCGGTGAACGGACAGGACGCTCCGGCCTAGACAATACGCCGGCTGGCGGCACATTGCCGGGAGGGACAGTGCGGGTGACACGTTGCCTGGTGGGACTCTTCCGGGTGGAACAGTCCCGGGAGGAACATTTCCCAATAAGACCTTGCCAGGAGGAACGGTGCCTGGTGGCATGGTGCCGGGCGGCACGCTACCAGGTGGCACAGTGCAAAGTAAGAAACTACCCAGCGAATAGCCCTGATACAACGGACAGCCGTGTCATGTGAAATGAATTCCTGCGGGTTTTATCTATCCGCAGCACCGCGATTGAGCGGACTTTGAGGTCGAGCGCTTCTCCGCCCCACAGCTATTTGCGATCTTCCTGTTCTTCGGCATCGCTTGTATCGACGAATGTTCCCCACCGAGCTCCACGCTGATGCGCGGAAAGGACGAAGGGAAACCGTTCGTGGTGAGCATTGAATAGCAGCAGCGCGTCCTGGTCTGTCAGGTGGATGAGCCTTGTGTCTTGCTCTCATGCCTAGCCATCGCGGCGGATCCCACACTCGACAGGATTTCATTAAGCTGAAGAATCTCCATTACGCCGCGAAGCAAAGTTTGATCGAAAAAAGATACCGCACTTCCGATGTGCGTTCATGGCTCACACCCGTCGGGTGGAAAAGAGAATATTGAAATGCGAACCGAGTTCCGGCGATGATCGGCACATTGTCGATAACAGAAGGAGGACCTATCATGAATTGGGAAGCGCCCTCATGTGTGGAAATAAAAATGGACGCCGAGATCGGTTCGTACCAAGATGATTTTCGAGACGACCCCGACGCGAAGGAACGATCGACGGAGGAGCCGAGGAGCACCACCCGTCAAGGATAGCCAAGAATGGCAATAGGGTGGATGTGATGATCCTTCGGGTTCTAGGGTCGGCTGCTGGAGGTGGATTCCCACAGTGGAACTGCGCCTGTGTGAATTGCAGAGGCCTGCGGAACGGGCTGGTCGTCGCAAGCTCTCGGACAGAGGAATCCATCAGTCTCAGCGCAGACGGGGATAACTGGTTTCTCATCAACGCCTCTCCGAACATTCGGGCTCAGATCGAAAGCTTCGGCCCCCTCCATCCTCGTCAATCACGTTCTACGCCGATCCAAGCCATCTTCTTGACCAACGGAGATCTGGACCACTGTCTGGGACTCCTCTCGCTTCGGGAGAATCATCGGCTTGTTCTGTATGCGACCGACTCCGTGCGCCGAGGATTCACCGAAGGCAATGTCTTGTATCGGACGCTCCAGCGTTTCGCCGAACAGGTCACCTGGCGGACCTTGAAGCTCGATGTTGAGGAACAAGTGTTACATGCGGATGGAGGACCGTCTGGGCTGACGGTGACAGCCGTGGCAGTTCCGGGGAAGCTTCCAATCCATTTGGAGGGACTCGTTTCCTCCTGTGAGGCGGACGTGAATGTGGGGCTTCGCTTTCGCCAATCGTCCGACGGGGGAGTGCTGGCCTATTTTCCCGCTGTCGGTCGGATCACGCCCTCAGTTCTCAACGCGCTCGAGGGAGCCGGTTGCGTCATGTTCGACGGGACGTTTTGGTCGAGCGATGAACTGTCCGCCCCGGGATTTCTTGAAAAATCGGCGGAAGATCTCGCACATTGTCCTGTCGGTGGACCGGGAGGAAGCCTTTCGATGCTCTCGAAGATTGTCGCTTCTCGCCGGGTGTTCATCCACATCAACAACACCAATCCGATGTTACGGGAGGATTCTCACGAACGAAAACTCGTCGAGACGACAGGATGGGAGGTCGCATGGGACGGAATGGAGATCCTATTGTGACGATGAAGGAAGATCGCCGTCGGGATCGGCTCTCACAGGACGCCTTTATCGAATGGCTCAAGCGGGAAGGCTCTCGTCGCTACCATGACCGCCATCCGTTCCATGAGCTGATGCATGACGGGAATTTGACCAAGACACAGCTCCAACAGTGGGTACTGAACCGCTACTACTATCAAACGCGGATTCCCATCAAGGATGCCCTCATTGTTTCGAAATCCGAGGACCCGGCTTTTCGGCGGATGTGGCTCCGTCGCATCCGAGACCATGACGGCGAACAGGAAGGAGAAGGCGGACTCGCCCTATGGCTTGAGTTGGCACGAGGCGTAGGCCTCAACGCAGACGAGGTGGGGAGTTTCCGATCCGTCCTCCCGGGAGTCAGGGTCGCGTGCGACGACTATGTCCGGTTCGTCCGCGAGGCTCCGCTTCTCGAGGCCGTGGCCTCCTCGCTTACGGAATTGTTTGCGCCTTCCCTCATGGCGCGCCGCCTCGAAGCGTGGAGGCAACATTATCCCTGGGTGTGCTCGAAGTCCCTGGAGTATTTTCAGTTGCGCATCTCTCGTGCAACTCTCGATTCGAACCAGGCCGTCGAATTTGTCGTTCAGCACGCGACCACTTATTCCCTTCAAGAAAGTTGCGTGAAAGCCTTGGTCAAGAAGGCCGATATTTTGTGGACCATGCTCGACCACCTCTCTTTGGCGTATGTTGAGACGGGATCGCAACGGAAGCAAACTGCTCATGACTCTCGCCACAGTCAGACCTCGGCTTAGTCCAAAAGTACGCCTTCGATTCGATCGGCGTACCGGTCGTCACCTGCTCTTGTACCCTGAGAGGGGACTCGAACTGAACGACACGGCCACGGCAATTGTGCGTCTTTGCACGGGTGAATGGACGATCGAGGATATGGTGGATCATCTCACCCGAGCCTATGATAACGGGTCTCCCGATGAGATCAAGCGAGAGGTCTGCAAGTTTCTGGATGTCCTCGCCGATCGCGGCCTGCTTCAACGCCTGTCATGAATCACGAGCATCGCCCTTATACATTGATTGCCGAACTCACCTACCGGTGTCCGCTTCACTGCCCCTACTGTTCGAATCCGTTGGACCTTGCAGAGCATGGGAGCGAAATCGGCACTGACACATGGCTTCGGGTGTTTCATGAAGCCGAAGAACTCGGCGTGGTTCAACTCAACCTCACGGGAGGCGAGCCGTTATTGAGAGATGATCTGGACTTGCTCATCGAGGGGGCCGGCAAGCTCGACCTCTATACAAATCTCATTACGAGCGGAATTCCGCTCACGCCCGAGCGACTCTCTCGACTTCGCACACTTGGGCTGAATAGCGTGCAAGTGTCAATCCAAAGTACGAGATCGTCCGTTTCGGACCGAATCGCCGGAGCACCGTCGTTTAACCGCAAGCTCGATGTCATGCAGTGGGTCACATCGCTCGGACTTCCATTGACCATGAACGTCGTGCTCCATCGAGAGAACATCTTTGAAGTCGAAGAGTTCATCGCCCTGGCTGAACGCGTTTCCGCCGATCGGCTCGAGTTGGCGAATACGCAGTATCTTGGATGGGCATTGAAGAATCGCGTCGCGCTCCTCCCCACTCGGGAACAGGTCGAGCGGGCGCGAACCGTTGCGGCTGAGGCCAAAGCACGCCTTCGTGGAAGAATGGAGGTGCTCTTCGTCACGCCCGACTATTACACCGAGTACCCCAAATCCTGCATGGAAGGATGGGGCCGCCGGTTCATCGTGATCAATCCGGAAGGGCTCGCGTTGCCCTGCCATCTGGCGCATACGATACCGGGATTGCGTTTCGAGCATGTCGCGCAGCGCAGGCTCGCGGATATCTGGCACCATTCAGCGGGATTCAACCGATTTCGTGGCGACGATTGGCTGCCCGAGCCTTGTAGCACTTGTGAGCGCCGCGCCGTGGACTTCGGAGGTTGTCGCTGTCAAGCGTTTCATGTCATGGGAGATGCCGGCATGACCGACCCTGTCTGCTCTCTCGCTCCCGGCCATGACCACATTGAGTCGGCCAGAGCTCAGGCTAGTCGCACGACCGAAATCCCTGTTCTGTTCGATTATCGGACCGGTCGGGGGTGCTCTTCGCGATGATCCGACGTATTGCCCGGGGTTTACCCGCTCTCTTCGTTCTTCTATTATGGTATTGCTGGGATAGTGGATCTGTAATCGCGAGGAGATCATCATGAGGTCAAACCGCGTGCGAAAAGGCACAGTCATGAATCGTGTTGTCGTGGCGGTCTGTGCTTCGCTGATCCTGTGCTTCATCGGGAACCGGATCGAAGCCGGCTCTCTTCCACTCGATACGATCAAACTTCCTCCTGGTTTTACCATCGCCGTCTACGCGGACAATGTTCCGAATGCGCGGGGTATGACGCTCGGGCAGGACGGCACCCTCTTCGTCGGCACACAGGAAAAAGGCGATGTCTATGCTGTGCTGGACAAGAACGGCGATCAGCGCGCCGACGAAGTGCTGACGATCGCTCGCGGGTTGCACATGCCGGTGGGCGTGGCCTATCGAAAGGGCTCGCTGTACGTGTCCGCCGTCGATCGCATCCTGCGGTTCGACAATGTCGATACACGATTGAAAGATGTGCCGCCACCGGTGGTCATCCCGCACCGCTTGCCCAAAGAGACCAGTCACGGGTGGAAATTTATCGCCTTTGGGCCGGACGGAAAACTCTACGTGCCGGTGGGAGCCCCCTGCAATATCTGTGAACCAGATCCCGATCGCTACGCCCTCATCGGCAGGCTCAATCCGGACGGGAGCGAGTACGAGATCGTCGCGCGTGGGGTCCGAAACTCAGTCGGCTTCGATTGGGACCCGACCACTCATGACTTATGGTTCACCGACAATGGTCGGGATCATCTCGGTGACAATCAACCGCCGGACGAACTCAACCATGCGGCGAAGCCAGGGCAGCACTTCGGCTATCCCTACTGCCATGGGGGAACGATTGCGGATCCTGAGTACGGCCGCAGACATGCTTGCCGGGAATTCACGGCACCTGCCGCCAATCTGGGTCCTCACGTCGCCTCCCTGGGCATGCGTTTTTACACCGGCACCATGTTTCCCAAGGAATATCGGAATCAAATCTTTATCGCCGAACATGGGTCTTGGAATCGGAGCGAGAAAATCGGATATCGGATCACGCTGGTGTCACGAGATGAGCAGGGGCGAACCCGATATTCGGTCTTTGCAGCAGGATGGCTTCAAGGCCAAAAGGAATGGGGCCGCCCTGCCGACGTCCTCGTCATGCCGGATGGTGCCCTGCTGGTCTCAGACGATTCGGCCGGGGCGATCTACCGAATCACCTACAGCGAACCCTAATCGCCATCGCAGCGCAATCAAAGAGATTTCCAAGGCAGATTGCAGTGTCGGTCGAGCCAAGGGCTGGTTCGTTGATAGAAGGTTTCATGGGAGTCGGCTGCTCTCGAATTGATCGCCCGCTCATGATATTCGTCACGTCCTGCCTGCGATCAAACTCGATAGCGTAGAAACAGATGACCGCTCTTGGACCGTTTCACGGATAGCAGGGTTCCCCAGATTGCCTGCTTGGGGATCAACTCAAGCGGGCCGGAAAAAGCCGGCCGCTCTCCCGTCCGGCTTCGCCCGACGATTTGAGGGGCCATGGTGAGAAACAATTCGTCGAGCAGCGATTGTTCCAGGAAAGCTGAAAACAACGTCGGCCCTCCTTCGTGGAGGAAAAGCTTCACTCCATACTCGGCATGGAGCAGCGCAACCATATCTGATGGATCGAGCGCCGCGTCGCCTGGAAGTACGTGGACCGTAGCCGGTAACGTGGCTCCGTATTTTTGATGCAAACGCGCGGCGCCTTGTTCGGTCGTCAGCACGAGGCTCCGGATCTCTTCATGTCTAAACAATGGTTCGTCCAGGTCGACACGGCCTCTGCCGCTCACGACGACATTCAGAGGATGGAGAGAGTCCTTACCCACATGTTTGCGAAGTGCGTGAAACTCCGTCTCGAATGCGGGACACACGCAGCCCGCAGTCCAAACATGCTCGGGCGCGTTCCGAAAGGTATCTTCTCCGAACACGACCGCGTCGGCATAGGCGCGTAACATCCCCATGATGAACGCATCCTCTTCATTGCTCCCACTGATCTCCGCGCCTCCCGATTTACCTGGAATCTTCAGTGAGACAATACCGTCCAATGTCTGTACGAAGTTGCCGAAGATCAGCGGTCTGCTCGATGAATTGCTGAAGAACAATTCTCCATCATACGCTTCGCGCAGGATCTTCGTCAGACAGGGAGAGGGTTGAGCTCCGCTTCCATCGTATAGCGTTCTAATGTCCAACATCCCTCCAGAGTGAGGCCAGGCTGCAGATGTACCCTATTGAGCCCCGGCGCGGTTGCTATCAGTACTAGGATTTTTCGGAGTAGTAGACCCGCCGGTCATGGAGATCTCGAGCCTATGTCCTCTGGTTACCTAGGAATCTCACAACATGACCTTGCAGCGTGACGACAAAGCGGTGGAAGGTCAAGTCCGCAGCAGGTTGGCTGATTTTGGCTCTGGATGGGTTCGTTGCCATCAACAAGCAAGCGGAAGTGTAAAGCCGCTCCAGCACTAAACGGCAAAGGCACGAGCGATAACGATGATTGATGGATTCACACAGACCGACAGATAAAGCATGCTCACAAGTTCGGCTGATCTTCGCCAGGGAGATCGTCACTGGACACTGTGCCGCCCGGCACCGTTCCGCCGGGAAGCGTGCCGCCCGGTACCGTCTCATTTGGGAAGGTCCCGCCCGGCAATGTCCCGCCTGGAACAGGGCCCCCCGGAACCGTGCCGCCGGGAAGAGTACCGCCGGACAGGGTTCCGCCGGGCACTGTGCCTCCCGGTAAGGTACCCCCTTCTGGCGTGTTGTCCAACCCAGCCATCTCAGGTTCCTTGAATCTCATCTCGCCCGATCGCACGTCGCCGGCTAGACCGGCCCGGGCAGCGGATGGTTCTTCGGCCCCCCATGCCGGGGCAGTCACCCATGCAGCGGACAGGCCGATCCCGAAACAAAGACCCACGCATCCATCAATGATCCATCGATCTGTGTTCGTTCGGTGATTCACTTTTCACCCCCGGTCAATACGACGAAAGGCGCAATCTGCTTCTACTTGATGGTATTTCGTCAGACCTCGTTTTTTGGGCCCTGTGACTCGATAAAATCTTTGGATCGCTTCAAGTCTCCTTCCATCCGTTGAGAGATCACGTCAACGACTGTTTCATTGCTCATACTTCTCGACGATCTCCGGCGGTCGGACCTGCGCCATGTCAGCATCTTGTCCGGCGGTCCGTAGCGCGCGTCGTTGACGAAGGAAATCCCAGCATTGATCGAGTTCCACTTGCAGAGCCCTCAACCAGCCTTGATCTTCCTCACTCGTGGTTTCGCGAGCCAGCATCTCATGCTCCTGGCCGACGAGTTCTTCGATACGATTGAGCACTGACTGATCGGTTGTTTTCTCATCCATTTCGACACCCGCGTCCGTTAAGGGTTCGTTTGCAACGAGTATTTCACTTGGCGCGACTTTTCCCGATGGGTCTGTAGAACCGGAAGAGTCGAGACGATCCACTGCTTGATGTCTTGATCCTGCATGGTCTTTACACAACATTCGAACTTCTCCACTCTATTGTACTGCCTGTAAGGGCGGATGAGGACTAGCAGATTCCCGAGAAATGAGCACAGAGATGTAGTTGTGCATGTATCCAGCATCTCCTGCTGGGCTACGTTCGTAGCCGATTTTGGCGGACAATCAGCACATGCTGTGGCTCAGAGCGGAGGTACTCAAGGTGTCGCACATGCCCATGCTCGATTCGCCTGTCAGTGGCAGCAGGGTGATGCGCGCGGTTGGCCTTCCCGGCGACGCCATGAGACCGCATGGTCATCAGGGAACACCGCCATACCGGACACTTCAGTGAGAATCAGGGAATTTCCGACTTCTCGGAGGCCCGTAAGAAGACCACCATGTGAAATAGGAAAGCGTTTCGCAAACAGTTTAGAACCAGAGATCCCTGTCGGTGAGAGAGGAAACGTCGTGGAACAATCGTTGACGGATCAAGTCGGCGTCACTGATGAGCAGGTTCGTGGTGCCATCCAGGAGAGACCACCCGATTGTACCTCGCCGGTCCACAGAGCATCGTCAGGTCGCTGGGATGGATTTAAACGTCGGCGATAGAAAGGTTTTTTGATGCACGTGAATCTGCGAGTTGGATAGAAGAATGGTCTTGTTTGACTGGAGAATACAATGGCTGGGAACCAAACCAACTTTGTCCTATTTATGACAACACCATGAGTGAACGGATACGGTTAACAATGCTTTGCGATCGAGACGGCCTAGATGTCGTCAACGAGTGGGTGCAGGCGACGCTCAACTCTGTCGGCAGGCTGTACAGAATCCAGCGCATTTTGCATCCCAGGCAGACTGGAAAGCACGTTTTGACCATAGCATTCGGGAACTGGCGACATTCATAGAATGTGGGTTAGATACCCATGGAGGTCATTCATGACCATCGAACTCGATCATACGATCCTGCCCGCGCGTGACAAGGAAAAGTCGGCGCGCTTTTTTGCCGACATTTTCGGCCTTCAATATGAACGGTCATCTGGACATTTCGCTCCTGTAAAGGTGAATGACAGGCTCACGCTCGATTTCGATCGGGATGGTGCGGAGGCGGTTAAGCTCGTCGGAGGCCTACGTCCACATGTGATGGTGATGGACATCAACATGTCGAGAATGAACGGAATCGATGCCACGACACACATCAAAACGCACTGGCCGGAGACGATAGTGATCGGGATCTCGGTCAATACCGGTGACGAGAACAGTGCCGCGATGAAGCGAGCCGGCGCGACCGCCGTCCTTCCGAAAGAAACGGTGGGCGACCAGTTGTATGCTGTAATCGTTCAGGAGACCGGCGTTTCCCTCGACAAGCTCACTCCACCACATTGATCGTCACTGAGGCTTACACTGCGTTGAGGGCTGCTCATATCCTTCAGAGAGACGTTCTCTCCCGCCATACCAGAGCGTCAGCCTTAGCAGCGTCAGCAAGAAGTACAAGGCTCAACGGCACAACCAGACGTACGGGAGGCTGAGGGTTGGGGATTGGAACGCCCTAAATCAGTACAGCGTCACGATGATGATCCCTGGTAACAAGCTGCCGGCGATACGTTCACCATGTTACAGTC
Organism: Nitrospira sp.; assembly: GCA_029194675.1. NCBI lineage: Bacteria > Pseudomonadati > Nitrospirota > Nitrospiria > Nitrospirales > Nitrospiraceae > Nitrospira > Nitrospira sp. The sequence continues at coordinate 774,945 of JARFXP010000001.1, forward strand.
ATCGGGCAGCCAAAGAGACCTCGGCTCCGTCCCGCGCCGGTGAAAGAAAGATACAGCCAAGTCGTCCGCCGGTGCGCCGCAGTTTTGCTTGAGTGATGAATCTCAGCAAAAGCTAGGCGAAGAGTTGCCGCTATGCCATGATGTCATGGCGAGTATCTTGCAAGGTATCATAACCGACCCGGATCGAGAGGCTTCCCATGGCAGAGATTCTCATCTTGTGGATGTTGGGTTTGATTGTGATCGCCATCGCATGGGGAGTCACAGATAAACTGGCCGCTCCTATCAAAACTCTCGCCCAATCGTTGCAACCTCAGGAACGGAGCAAACGTTTGGAAATTATGGTCGCGAGTCTTTTAGCGTTAGTCGTCCTCTCGATCATGGTGGCCGCAGCGGATCGTAGTATGGAAGAAGGTGCAGGCCTGCCGACGCTCTTGATATGGGCCGGTGGCCTCTGGCTGATCCCATTTCGAGCTGACGCTGTGGGGCATTACTGGCTCTCTTCTCTAGCTATCGCCGTTATTCTGGCCTTATTCTGGCTGGTGAGCGCTTCCACTTCTTCAAGACGAACCCATGCCCAGACGGATGTCTCGACTCAGCAGGAACAGGACACTTCCACGAGCGTGACCGGTCTTGGGTTCCTCTTTTGGATTTTCTTGATCGGCCTCACTGTTGCTGCCATTGCTCGATACACATCTACGTGGCATGCCGCTGCTCTTAATTCATGAACTACGCCTTTCTTGTAAGCTAGTCGGCAGGATTCCTACTCGACCGCAACCAATTAGCACCCGTAGAGCCTCGGTCAGAATCGATTTCACGGATGCTGATCGACGGGACATTCTGTCACCGGCAAGGCAGGATGTTCAGGTCCTCGCCCCGCTTCGATCAATTCCAGCTAACCTCCTCTATCCCGATGCAGAAAGCTAGCACCTGCACTGCTTTTGCCATGAGTTCACGTCTATCGACGACCATTTCATTTCATTACCTTCGTCTCGATATTCCGTGGACCGGCAATCCATTCAGAGCGGGACTTCGAAGATCTGCTTTGGAAGCACATTCAGGGAATGCACGCTCTTGAATGATGTGGCAGCTACACTGATGGCATTGCCCCTTGCTTCTCCTCCGACAATCAACCATCCTCATGGTGGCCATATACCAACGGATCCCTGCTCGGCGGGCTAGTAGGCTCCCTTGAGCGCCACGCGCAGTGTATTTTGTCATACAGCTGGTAGCACGGACTGAATACGCACGATTCACGAGACATCGTTCAAGGTGTAGAATGATGCGATTATGACAAGCAGAGAAGGAGATCGTCCATGAATACCAAACCTTCCATCTTGCTGGCCGATGATCATGTCCTTGTCGCCCAGGGCATTCAAAAACTGTTGGAACCGGAATTCGAACTGCAGAGGATTGTTCCGGACGGCCGCGCGTTGCTCAAAGCCGTCGAAGAATGTCAGCCGGACGTGGTCATCGTCGATATTTCTCTCCCGCTGCTCAACGGATTGGATGCATCCCGTCAAATTTTGAAGCACCACCCCGCCGTCAAAGTCCTTATCCTGACGATGCACTCGGAGCAAAACTTCGTGACGGAAGCGCTCCGTATAGGAGTATCGGGCTATGTGTTGAAGCAGTCGGTCGGATCGGAATTGGTGCAGGCGCTCAAAGAAGTCTTGAACGGCAAGACGTTCGTTTCTCCGATCGTCGCCGACCGGGGGAAACATTCTCAGGCCGATGAGGACACTGAAGAAGCACCCGAAGGAGGATTTGCTCACACGCTCAGTTTACGACAGCGGGAAGTGCTGCAGCTCGTGGCCGAAGGGAAATCCATCAAAGAAGTGGCGGCCGTCCTGAACCTCTCGATCAAGACCGTCGAGTTTCACAAGACACGGATTATGAGGCAGCTCGGCATACGGTCGGCGGCTCAGCTGACGAAGTATGCAATCACGAACGGACTCATCGCCCTTCACTAGCCTGATAGACCGGTCGATCGATGTCCGTTCACAAGGCTGTCATGCCTGAAGCGAGCGCAACGCGAATCAAATCGGACGTGGTACGAACACCGAGCTTGCGGGTAATATTGCCTTTGTGGAATTCCACGGTCTTCATCGAAATGTTGAGTTCTTTGGCGATATCCTTGGTGGAAGTCCCGTCGGCAAGCATCGCAAGGATTTGCCGCTGTCGGTCGGTCAAGTTCGTCGTATAGCCTTCCGGTCGCGACCATTGACATTCCATCGCTTCACGAACTTCCACGTCAAGTTTGAAAGACACAAATCTTCGATTCGCCATGACGCTCTTGACCGCGGCATGGAGTTCGTCCGAGGCATCTTGCTTTAACACATAGCCCATGGCTCCCGCACGGAATCCCTCACTGACTGCAACAGCTTCGGTCAGCATCGTAAGAAAGATAATTCTAACCGTGGGCAAGATGTTTTTGAGTTGTCGAGCCGCTTCAAATCCGTTCATCCCCGGCATGTTGGCGTCAAGCAGCACGATATCCGGCTGCAACTTCTCGGCTTGCTCCAGCACTTGTTGCCCGGTCTGTGCGGTCCCTACCACCGAAAAGTCCGGCTCGAGTAATTGCTTCACGCTCTCTAAAACTAACGGGTGATCGTCGGCAAGCAAAATTCTAACGCTAGACATGACACTCCCTTTGCATGATACGGCCAACCTGTTTCCGCTCAACATCGCGTTCTAATGGTAGGTCTAAACTTCAAACACCTCTATCAATTATGGCAGCCGCTTCCGAAGAATCCGACTAGAGGTATCCCTAGCATTTCCGGGGGCACGACATTGGGTTACCGCAGAACGCCAGACAGCGCAGCGCGTTGAACTGCGTTGAGGCCGAGGCCGGCCTGGCCGTTACGGAAGCTTCCGAAGGTCACGGAGGCTATCATTGCGTGACTCCGGCTAACGGGCGCTCCCCGCACGCCGACCAGGCCGAGCGGGTACGTCATGCGATCGGTCTCGGCTCCTCTCGCGCGGAAGGCGGAATGTGCATCCCTGTGCGGGCAAGCAGTTCCTTTTGCAAGGCTTCGATATCCGCCTTTGCGCCTAACGCGAGCTCCTCAACCTTGCGTTCACTCTCAGGCCCCGGCACATGGGAAAACTCATGGCTGTCTTCATACGCCAGTTCTGTCGTGCCTGTGGCTCTGATCACCATGCCGGCAATCACCCCACCGACAACGGCAATGACAAGCGTCATCGCAATGCCCACGAGTTGGACGCCGACAACACTCGGAACGACGACGATCGCAGTGAGTCCGCCTAGGAGCCCCGGCATCCCATGCAGATTGTGCACGCCACAGGTATCGATCAGTTTGATTTTCGATTCCAGGATGGGCTGAATAAAGACGAACCCGATCACCGAGAGCGCACCGGCAAGCAATCCGATACCAAACGCACCAGTGGGACTCACGAGATTACAGGTCGAGCCGATGGAGACCCCACCCGCCAACGCCGCATTGGCCATATCCACCATCGAGGTTTTTCCATGATGAAAATGTGTGCTGAGAAAATAGGTGGCAAGCGTGGCCCCGCTGAGAGCAAGAACCGTATTCACGATGGTTTGGGGCATTTGCTCGAACGGCACAATCGCGGTGGCAAAACTCGGCCAAAACAGCCACAGGACCATGGAACCGAGCATCGCGAACCGATCAGACGTCGGATCGGATTCGATCGGTTGACTACGTTGCTCCGCAGTCGTCAGAACCAGCGACGCGGCCAATCCGAAATAAGCCCCGAACGCATGGATGATGATCGAACCTGCCGAGTCCTGAAACCCTTTCGTGAGCCCCGAGCCATTGTCCAACACCAAGTATTCGTTCAGCGCATAGAGTGGTATTAATACCAGCGTGAGTAACGCGTATTGAAACACGCGTAATCTCCCGAGCACCGCTCCCATCGCGATCAGCGCCGTCGCCACCGAAAATTCGGCCAGCATCAGCGTCTCGACCGAATGGGCCTGTATCGCATGCCCCACCATCCCGTTGGCGCGCAAAAATATGTAGAGGGGCAATCCGGTTGCGACGAGGAGATAGGTACCGGTCGTTGCCCCGAAGCCATACCGTCGGACGAACACCATGAGAAATCCGAAGCCGACCAACAACATGGCCAGGATGTGAATCGAGTAATTGTATTGTGCGACCAAGCGTGCCTCATTGACGGCACCCGCCGGTTCTTCGGCACCGACCCAACTCGTGACGCACAAGAGAAACAGACTTGCTGCGCTGAGCATCTTCACCCAGAAGCTGTTCTGCATTGAGTCCTCCTTGGACAGTAGGAGTGAATGGGGGGCTATAGGGGTGGCAGTGTACTCCACTAGCAAGCGCCCTTGTCAAACCCCACCTAAGGCTTACTCACAGGGGCAGCAACTAAAATAGTAGCCTCAATCAGTCGGCAGGAAACTAGAGAACAACCACGAAGTAAGCGATAAACCAAACAAAGTACCGGTTTCAGAGCTGAACGCTGTGGCGTGCAAGCAACGGGTCAAACGGGTCAGTGGCCAGTGTGTAATTCGTCATTACGGAAGGCAGGTAGTCGCTTGTCCCATAGTGGGGCGCGTCCGGTAACGCTCGTACACCGTAAACTACCACCGTCCAAACCGTTCACCGCGTCTTCTGTTCAACCACACCAGATCGACGCCGTCCCACCCCACTTCAATCGCCTTCTTCGCCGCACCATTTATTTACGGCCCGCTAGACAGCAGACCTTCACTGAGTATAATGGCATTCAGTTCGTACGTACGATCGGACTTCTGGCAGCGCCTGAACCTGCGCAGACAACTCAGTAAAGGATCATTCATGTCGAATACGTTGAAACAGGTGCTCACAATTGCCGGCTCGGATTCAGGCGGAGGCGCAGGTATCCAGGCGGACATCAAAGCCATGTCCGCCAACGGTGTCTTCGCCATGTCCGTCATCACGGCCATCACGGCTCAGAACACCGAGGAAGTGACGGATGTCTTCGAATTACCTCCGGCCATCATTGCGTCGCAACTCGATGCAGTCTTCGACGATTTCGACGTTGCGGCGGTGAAGACCGGAATGCTGTCCTCGGCAGCCATCGTCGAGGTGATCGTGAAGATGTTGAAACCTCAAAATGTCGTGAATCTGGTTGTGGACCCCGTGATGATCTCCAAGAGCGGTCATTCCCTCTTGCGGCCGGACGCCATCGAGGCCGTCAAGACGAAGTTGCTCCCGCTTGCCTTGGTCGTGACGCCGAACGTGCATGAGGCCCAACAGCTTTCAGGGATTGAAATCGCCTCGTTGGCCGACGCTCGACGAGCAGCCAAAGTGATTCATGGCTTCGGATGCAGGCATGTCCTGATCAAAGGCGGACATCTGCTCAATGAGCGGGCGACCGATCTGCTCTATGACGGACGATTTTTCAACGTCTTGAAGGGAGAGTTCATCGAGACCCGCCATACTCATGGCACCGGCTGTACGTTCGCCTCAGCATTGGCGGCTCATCTTGCACGAGGGCGATCCGTTTTGGATTCCGCGCAAGCCGCCAAATCCTACGTGACGGAAGCGATCCGGCATGGATTGGCCATCGGCCATGGACAAGGCCCGACAGATCATTTTTATTTCCTGGAGCGATAACAACAGGCCAATGTTCACACGAACTATTCCCCCTCTCGTGTTTTGCATCACGGGTTTCAGCTGGCTGGTGCTGGCTTCGATTGTCGGCATGGCGACCCTGATCGGGCTGGTCCACGGGACCCCTTTGCCGTCATGGGTCAGGGCGCTCCATGTCCATGCAGTCCTGGTCGGCGGTATAACGCAGATCATTCTCGGCGGATTTCTCTTGCTCATCCCTTCGCCGAATTCGGCAAACCGAAAGGAAGCAGACTCACATCCTCTCACATTCTGGGCAATGAACGGCGGCCTGATTGCAATGCTCGTGGGGTTCTGGTTGCATCAGTACCTGGTCGTGGGTGTGGGCGGCTTCGTGGTGATTGCCGCGTTTCTTTCCGTCATCTACACCGTTTGGATCCGTGCGAGTAGGACTTGGAAGTTCTCATTCAAAGAATCTTGGTACTACGCGCTTTCCCTCTTCTGCCTTGTCGCCGGGTCGGCCTTCGGAGAAATCATGGCACTCGGTTTCGTTCAGGAATCCCATGGCTATGTGCGGCTCGCGCACATTCATCTGGTGGTGCTCGGCTTTGTGGTCTTGGCCATCGTCGGGATGGTGCAGCATCTCCTGCCGACGGTTTGGAACCGTCCGCGCTTGAGCCCCAAGCTTGCCCAAGCAGGAACGATCGTGATGCCGATAGGCATGGCCCTCTTAATCGGTGGATTCTTGAACTCATCCGTCCCGATTGAGCTGGCCGGCGGCGCCATATTTTTCATGGGTGGGATCCTCTGGACCGGCAGCCTGTTTCGAACGTGGCTCTTCTCAACTCATACCGGCAGCGCCGCCTCGGACCATCTCTTCGTCAGCGCTTTCTTTCTCATCTTTACCGTCATTCTAGGCATACTTGTCGGAGCAAATAACCTCTCCAGTCCACCAGTGCTACCCTATGGCAAACTCCACCTTGTGGCCTACACGCACATGGTATTCGTCGGCTTCATCATGAACGCCATCATGGGCGCGTTCTCTTACCTGATTCCAATCACCCTTGCGACCGATCGCACTTCAAGTCATAAGAAGCGAGGGCCCTATCTTGACCAACTCACGACCATGATGAACCGATGGAGTAGCGTTCAAATCGTCACCCTCAACCTAGGAACCATGGGACTCGGCATCTTGGCGACACTGAGCTGGAATGTGCCGTTGACATCCCTCTACATCCTGGTTGCAAGCTGGATCAGCCTAACCCTCTTGACGACCGGCTTGGTCATCTTTTCGGTCAGGCTCACCTCGATTATCGCCAGGAAGCCGGTCCAGCTTCGGACAGGACAGATCTCCACCGACGAACTCAAGCTCACCGCCTGAACGTCTGACTGGGCTGTCCCTCTTCCTGACCTCAGACACCGATTCTGATACAATCCCGTCCGTGGAAGAACGGTTCTCATTTCCCGATCCTCACGGCCATCGGGTAGCCGCCATCTTGACCATCCCCAACGGAGGAACGGACAAAGTCTCCATCCTGTGTCACGGATTTCTTTCATCGAAGACCAGCTCGACGAACAATGCGCTGACCCGCATGTTGGTCGGCCGAGGCATCGCCACGTTCCGCTTCGATTTCTTCGGACAGGGAGAAAGCGAGGGTCCGTTCGATCGGATTACCGTCAGCTTGGCCGTTGAACAGGCCAAGAGAGCAGTCGATCTCATGAGAGATCGCGGGTATCGACACATCGGCCTGATGGGATCAAGTTTCGGTGGTCTGGTCTCGATTTTGACCGCTTCGCAACGGACGGACTTGGCCTGCCTCGCCCTGAAATGTCCCGTCGTCGACTTCGCCGAGGAGCTTCGGCTCGAATTCGGAGATGATGGAATGGCTCAATGGAAGGCAACCGACACGATTCCAAACATCATGGGCGGCCCCGATCGAATCCCGCTGCACTATGCCTTTTATGAAGATGCGCTTCGGCAAATCGCCTACGTCCCCGCGCAATCGATCACGGCTCCGACCATCATTGTGCAAGGCGACAAGGACGAGCATGTTCCGCTTCATCAAAGCCGTCAGCTTTGTGACGCACTCCGAGTCAAGAAACACCTTGAAATGCTACCAGGAGCCGACCATCAGTTCACGAAGGGTCCGGATTTCCTACGGATGACCCAAACCATTGGCGATTGGCTGATACGGCACCTGTCGGCCGCTCAGTCATAATCAGCCGGTTGAAAGCGAATAATGGTTCGACGCAGTATTGTCAAGTTTCCTCCCCACGTCAAATCAACACCTCCACCGACGCAATCTCCACCATCGCTGACAGTAAAATCCCAACACACTCTCTTCCGGTATGTCCGAGAGATGTGGCCTGAACCCGAGCAAACCTCAGGAGGCCCACTTGAGCGCCAACTTTTTCTGGTTGATGGCGCAGTCTCTCAAGTACAGGTTGATGAGACGCTGGTACGGCATACCAAGCTCATCAGCCAGCCCCTTAAAATACGAGATCGTTGTGCTATCCAATCGAATCGTAATGGGCTTCTTGAGTAATTTCCGATAGGGATTCCGAACTCCCTTCATCTTCGAAAAGTCATATTGAGCTCTCATGTGTCACCTCTCATAATGTCTAGTTTCGCTTCGAGTAGCTTTCCGTGCCGAGATGATCCGGATGACTCGATCACTTTCCCTGTAGCAATGACAGACGATCAGAGCGCGCAGCTTGAAGCTGATCCCCAGCATGAGAAAGCGATCTTCGTCGTCTGAGTGGTCGGGATCATAGAATCTGATAGCATGATCATCAAGAAACACCGTCTGCGCCTCTTCAAATGAAACGCCGTGCTTTCTGCTATTGCTCCGATTCTTGGCTTCATCCCATTCAAAGCGCAGCTCATGCATGTGTACAGTGTACATAAGCTTAACGTCATCGGCAATGGGGACTATTCGGTGAAGCAGGAGCGGAAGGATGAAGAGCCCCTTGTTGCGCTAGGCATTTCGTCTGTACCCCAGCCTCTAGCAATCTTATCCGGGACGCCAAAACGTTTCAGATCGCCTCGCTCATGCAGACAGGGAAGAACGTCGGCATGCAGACCTTGGATGACGCGATCCAGGATCTACTGAGAAAGAAATGGATCTCACCTGAAGAGGCGTATGAGAAAGCCATCGACAAGAACCGATTTACCAAGCTCCTCAACACCCCGCCGGATGGGCTGCAGTAGCCCCAGGCAGTGTCGTGATGAACAATACTGGAAATTCGACACGCAGCGATCTTGCCATGGACCCTAGCCTTGCCTAGTGCAGGTACAGGACAGATTTAGCCCCTATCCTTCAATTGGATCTGGCAACTAAGGCACTTCCCTTGCCCGCGAGTAGTTCTCCACAATCTGCAAGTAGGCTGGCATGCATAAAACACGACGTACGCCCGGTTCTGTTTAAGGTATCCAGTATTGCCATGAGAGCACCGCAAGGAAGCGACAGTGCGGTCTCACTCGCCGTAGAAAACCAGGCTCACCTTCTTGATGCCCTTGACAAGAATATACTAAAACTCGCATATTATTTCACGTGAGCCAAAAGCCGATCGTGTGGCTGGGATCATCGCACCGTGACCTTCAGACGTTCCCTCAAGATGCCAGGCGGTCAGCCGGTTTTCAACTCCGGCAGGTGCAACAAGGCCTGGACCCGGCTGACTTCAAGCCGATGCCTTCGATTGGTTCAGGCGTCTATGAAATCAGAGTGCATACGGCAGTGGAACACCGTGTCTGCTACGTGGCAAAGTTTGCCGAGGCCATCTATGTGCTCCACGCGTTCTCAAAACGAACCAGAAAAACATCGCAGCATGATGTCCTCGTCTCAAAACAACGTTATCAAGCCCTCCTCACCCAACGTTGAGTGGTGATGGACACAGGGAAAGAATGGCCATGAGACTCAAGATGACCAAATCCAGCGGCAATGTTTTCCGGGATATCGGCTTTCGGCGCGAAGAAGCCGAACATCTGTTGGTCCGCGCGGACCTCATGATCCAAGTGCAAAAGCTCATCGCCTCCCGACGTCTCAAGCAGAAGGCCGCGGCCAAGATCCTCGGTGTGACGCAGCCTCGCGTGAGCGATCTCCTTCGGGGACGAATCGACCTCTTCAGTACGGACGCACTGATCGATCTCTTAGCCCGCTTGGGGGCTGAGGTGCGGCTCAAGGTAAGAATCCGGGCTGCAGCCTAGGAAATACCACATTGCTTGCTAAGATCATTCAATCCGGACAGCTCACCCACACGGACATCGCTAAACTTTCCGGTACATCGAGAACCAGAGTGACGGCCATCGCAAATGGGAATACGCAGGGCGTTTCAACCGACGTGTTGATTCGAATACTTGCCGCAATGGACCACCGTACCGAAATGCGAATCAAGAAAATCGCTGCCTAGTGTTGCCCGAGGCACTGCTCAGCTGCATGTACAAATCAAGATGTGGCCCCACTTGCATTCGAAACTGGCATGCACAGAACAAGACGTGGCCCCAGGCCAGTTCTCCGCTGCACGCCAGTTATGCATGCTAGTGATCGAACAGATCCCACTTGTATAGCCATTCTACGTATCCAGCTATCCCATCCACATCAGGGAACATCGACGCCTGGTTGATCCCGGCTTTATTCAATGAAAGCTTCAGACCAAGGCACAAGCGACTTGGAATAACCCATTTACTGAGCGCCTTCGGTTGGTATGGACCATCGGGGGTGCGATGCCAGGTAAACAAACCTCTTTGAGCCGTGACTCGTGCCGTAACGTGATGCGGAAAGTAGGCAACAACCTCTTCGGTAGAGGACGACAGTTCCAAGTCTGACTCAACGACGGACGGGGGAGGCAGGGCATAGATCGCGGGGTCTTTCCGCTCCCCTCGAACTATCCCCGTTGGCTTGACCGCGAAAAATGCGGCGACCAGCGGGCTAGCAGACCAGTCAAGTAACCGGGTGGGCAATCCATGATGCTGCGCAATGCACAGCCACTCCAGTTCGGAGCGTGGCTCTAGCATCAGATGAGGACGAGCTTCGCGCTTGAACCGCGCGATGCACTTGCCTTCGGCATCAGGCGAATATACCAAATCGGTTCCATCTAGCTTCTTGCGAGTACCGCACCGGCCAATCTTGGGGATAAGGTCATAGCTTTCATCTTCGACACCACGGAAAACCCGGTTCCGTGTCGAAAACTGCTGAGCGAGATCGGAAAGCTCTGCCCAGCTGGATATCGTATACGTGTCCATAAGGGAAATCGCTACCCAAGCGCATAGCGCCGACGTTCACACGTCGCCGAGCGAGGCGAGAGAACCGCGAGATCGCAGGGTGAGCGATGTCGCATGCAACGCCTTGTGTGGTAATGGCTTATGCATCCAGTTTTCCATATCCCTCTCGATAAATGTCCCGCCCATCACCCAGTGTCGGCCATCCGAAATGTCGATCAATAATCGTGTGAGATTCATGCGAACCAGCTGTGAGCCGATCTCATCTACTGCTTTACATATCTCACCGGGACACAACCTTGAATGTATCGCCGGCGATGATGAGTCCCTCGGTGCCGTCGGCAAGCTTGACCTTGAAGCCGTCATGATCCTGGCCGTGATAGACGCCGACAGCTTTTATTTTCTCATCTGCCTTCAGAATCGTGATGACTTTACCTGGTTGAAAACTCGCGCGCTGAGAGTCAGAAGAAGGTATCTGGTCTATGCTGTGAACCTCCGTCGGCGTTTCGATCAGGAGGATCGTCTCGGGGTTCTCGCACCCAAGTTGGACTGAGACACTCAGAATCAGTAAAGCCAGCAGGGCCAGGGGCTTACCAAAACGGATTGTACAGGGCCACATATTTTCTCGTGTTCTCCTCTCAATAAATGATCCCCCCGATCACCCAATGCCGGTCGTCCGGAATGTCGATCAACAATCTCGTGAGATTCATTCTGGCGAGCTGCGAACCGATTTCATCCTCCGTAAAAGCGGCGAGCAGGGAATTGTAGAAGTCACGGCGTAGAATGTCCGGCTCGTTAGCAGCATACTGGTCAACGATGGCCTGTGCCTCTTCCGGCGATTCGGGACGGAGTAGATCCATCACGAGTACCGGCGCACCAGGCTTCACTAGCTGGCGAATCTTCTGCCAAAACTGCAACGGATTCGACAGATGATGGAGCAGGCTGTTGGAAATGACGGCATCAACGATTCTTGCACCGGCGACCTCTTCATACCGTTCGCAGCGCAGCGTAATGCGATCCGTCAATCCCGTTTGCTTTACCGCTTGCTCTCCTAACTGAATCATCGGGGCTGAGGCATCGATGCCGATGACCTGGCAGGCTGGATAGAGTTTGGCGAATCGAATCGGAATATCGGCTGGCCCACAGCCCAGATCCAGCACCCGACCCTGCGAAAACTCCGGGAAGTATTCTTTAAAACGATCGACGAATCCTTGATTCTCCTCCGAGAAGTCGGCACGCGCGTAGGCCTCGGCCTGCTTCTGATCGTCCATGAGTTCCGGTTCTAATATTCGATCCATTGGTTAGCTCCAAGAGCGTATGGCCGATGGCTTGTTGCAGAAACAAGAGTGACGAAGGAATCGCCTGTGCCATACGCTATACGCCATTAGCTCCCTATCTCCACTGCATCTCCCGGCCGCACCACACCGCCGCGCAATACTTTCGCATAAACCCGACTCCAGCCTGGGTTTAACTTCTGCGAAATGCGCGAGAAGTCCTCGTCCAGAAACCAGCGGCCATTGTGACTGCAGGGCGTCGTGTAGCTCGTCACCTCGACTTGAATATCTGGGCCGATGGTCAACCGTACGCCTGGCCGGACCAGGTCCCAGTCCATGCCGGACAAAGTCAGGTTTTCACCCGACGACCCTGCATCGATGGGGTGACCTTCATCTTGAAGTTGCTCGATGAGCTCAAGCGAATACAAACAGACCGCACGGTCAGGTCCACCATGGAACCTGAGGTTCCGCTGCCGATCGCCATCCAACCCCCGTTCACTCACCTTCGCTTCCCAGACAGGAAGTTTCGGGACTCCGCCATCAGAAACGTTGATCTGATGGACATGTGGGTAAGATGGCCTGGTGGACATCATCAGTCCGTGCCGTCGCAGGATTCCGGCTTGAGGAGTTTCATCGCCACCCAACCTTCTTCCTCACGTCGGCCGACGCAGACAAGGCCTAGATTGGACAACTGTTCGGTGATCTCCGCTTCTTGCTCGATGAGAATACCGGAGAGCAGTAGACGCGCCCCGGAGCATGCACGGCTGGCTAAATCCTTCGCGAGAGCTAAAATGGTTTGCCGATCAAGATTGGCCAGCACGAGATCGGCGGCAAACGAACCTCTCTGTGCCAGATCCTTCAACGTCCCGCACAGGATTTCAATCCGCTCCTTCAATCCATTCAGCACGACAGCCTCTCTCGCACAATCTACGGCAACAGAATCAATTTCGACGCCAATGGCTGATGCCGCACCTAGTTTTACCGCTGTTATGGCCAAGATTGCGCTGCCCGTCCCCACATCTAAAACCTGTTCTCCGCCGTGAATGTCGTTTTGCAACCAGCTGAGCAACATGCGAGTGGTCGCATGGTGGCCGGTGCCGAACGCCTGCTTGGGATCGAGCACGATCTCGACATCCTTTGGCCCTAGCACGACCGGTTCCCAACTCGGACGAATGACCAGGCGACCGATTCGAAGCGGTTTCACGGAGCGTGCCCACGCATCGTTCCAGTCTTGAACCGCCATCCGTGTCACGAAAAGAGAATGCTCGCTGCTCGCTGTCGCCAGATTTGAAACGGCCTCACGCACCGAAGCTAACCGCTCTCCGTTCCAGTGGTCTTGCGCCCAATAGAGATGAACCTCGTCCACATCTTCCCAGGCTCCCTGGACCGTCGGATCATCAAGCCGACTCAGCAATTCCCCCGCATCCAGAGAACCGCGAATACACACATCCACCCAGTCATGCGGCATCATCATTACTCACTCGTGATTGGCTACTTCCATCGTGCCATGCCGGAGATGCAGCCTGATTTGACGTTCACCATCTGTTCCCAGTAAGGTCGCCGGATATGGCAAGCTCACGCATCGCCCAGATCGAGGCGGTTATCCGACGCACCGACCGCCTCATTGCTCAAGGAACGAAGACCAGCGCAACCTTCACACGATGGCGGCTGGCTATTTTCCTCACCGGCCTCGTCGGCACCGTGACCCTCTATAAGCTCGACTGGTATCACAGCGGCAACCTGGCCCTTGGAGCATTCCTTACCATTTTCGTCACCGTGGCCGCGTATCATAACAGGGTGGAAACCAGGATTCACCGGCTCCGCCAATGGAAGCAGGTCAAGCTGGGTCATCTGGCTCGAATGGCGTTGGATTGGGCCGCGATTGCTCCAAGACCCGGTGAAGGTCCGAGGTCTCATCCATATGCCGCTGATCTGGATCTCTTCGGCGCACATTCCCTAACACATCTCCTCGACACCACCGTGTCGGACCATGGTCGCGAGCGTTTGCAGAGCTGGCTGCTGGAGCACCCCCCTTCCCCCTCGCATTGGGACACACGGCAGTCGTTGGTGAAAGAACTGGCGCCTCGTTCCTTATTTCGCGACCGGCTTGCGCTCGAAGCCGAGCTGACGGGAGACCAAGAAATCAACGGTAGGCGGTTGGCCGCCGTGCTGGAACATCCGATCGGCTTGCCTCGCTTAGACGCCATACTTGCCGTTCAGAGCGTCCTTGCTCTTGCCACGATAGGCCTTGCCTCAGCTTCGATGCTCGGCCTGCTTCCCGGTTATTGGATGTTTTCGTTCGCGGCCTATGTATTGATTTACTTCATGACTGATCAAGGGGAAGAATTGCTGGAGCATGCCGTCGGACTCCACCATGAAACTGAGAGGCTTGCCACGGTTCTCGGTTACATTGAGCGGCATGCAAGACGACGAGACACGGCACTCGCTTCAGTCTGGACGAACCTGATCGATGCAGTCAGTCCTACGCTGCATCTCAACCGTGCTGCACGTACACTCCATGCGATCAGCATCAAGGCCCATCCCCTCGTCCATCTGGCCGTCAACGCGCTGTGCCCATGGGATCTGTGGTTCACTCGACGACTGATTCAGATCCAGCACGAAATCAAAACTGCCCTCCCTCGCTGGCTTGATTGTTTGGCCGAAATCGAAGCGGCATCGGCCCTGGCTACCTTTGCCTATCTCCATCCCCATTACACATGGCCAACTCCCTTCATCGCAGCCGGCGAACAAAACGGCATCCCTCCTGCTCTCAACGCCGACCGACTTGGCCATCCGTTACTGCCGGCCAAGACCCGTATAACCAACGACGTTCATCTGAAGGGACTCGGCTCCATTCACCTGATTACCGGCTCCAACATGTCCGGCAAGAGCACCTTCCTACGGACGATCGGTATCAATCTCTGCCTAGCGCAAGCCGGCGCCCCTGTCTGCGCCGATTCATTTGAATGGACCTGGAGCAGGCTGGCCTGTTGCATCCGCGTCGATGACTCCCTCGATGCCGGTCTGTCGTTCTTTTATGCCGAGGTGAAACGGCTGAAAACAATCCTCGATGCAACCAAGGAACGCACCTTGCCACCCGTACTGTTCCTCATCGATGAAATCTTCAAGGGAACCAATAACCGGGAACGGCTCATCGGCAGCCGTGCCTATATTACCGCACTGTCGCAAGGACACGGCTTCGGCCTCGTGAGTACCCATGATTTGGAATTGGCGGATCTGGAATCAGCAATACCGGGTTTGGCCAACGCGCACTTTCAAGAAACCGTCTCGGCCGGCGCCCTGGAATTCGACTACAGGCTCAGACCTGGCCCTTGCCCCACGACCAATGCGCTGAGAATCATGGAACTGGAAGGGTTGCCTATTTCCCCGGCCCCCCAAATCAGGCACAATAACCCTCACGGATGACCACCTCGGCCGGTTCTGAAACTCAACCTCTGTCGCATCCCCTTCGCGGTCTCTTGATCGCCCAATTCTGCGGCGCATTCAATGATAACGCGTGGAAACTGATGGTCGCCTTACTCGCCATTCGGCAAGCCACGGCAGGTATGGCATCGGGCCCCCAACTGGAGACAGTGGCCCAGACCCAGACCGCGATGGCATTTGTCATTTTTACCCTGCCGTTGGTGTTCCTCTCTCTTGTCGGAGGCACATTGGCCGATCGCGTGAGCAAGCGGACGGTCATCATCGCCATCAAAATTGTTGAGGTATGTCTCATGTCCGCCGGCACCGGCGCGCTCTGGCTCAATCCCGCCGGTGGCATGCTCCCCTTGATCGTCTTATGCGGCATGGGCGTGCACAGCGCGCTCTTCAGTCCCTCGAAGTACGGAATTCTTCCTGAATTGATCCCGCATGAGCGACTCGCTGTCGGTAACGGTCTGTTGGAGATGTGGACCTTTGCGGCCATTCTGACCGGTACCGCTGCCGGAGGTTTTCTATTACAGATGTCCGGAGACCACACCTGGCTGGCTCCGCTCGTATTGACCGGACTGTCGGTCGTCGGTCTCACGACCGCCTTTAGGATTCCACGAGTGTCGCCCGCCCGTGCTGCCGGAGGGGTGGGAACCACAGTCCAAGGCGCATGGGCGGCGATTCAATCCGAACGGATGTTGCGCATGGCCATTCCCATGGAAATCATGTTCTGGACGATTGCGAGCCTGTTCGGACAGAACATCATCGTCTATGCCAAAGCTGTCTTGCATCTGTCCGACGCGATGTCGGGCCTTCCACTCACCGTTCTGTCGGTAGGCATCGGAATCGGCGCCATGCTCGTTGGACGAATCTCCCAGAACCGGGTCGAGTACGGACTCATTCCGTTAGGCGGCATCGGCGTGTTTCTGACATTGCTGTCGCTCGGCATCCTGGCACCCCCGTTGACAGGAACATTCCTCATGATGGGAGTACTGGGAATTTGTAGTTCATTCATCTTTGTTCCGTTGAACGCCATCCTCCAATGGAAATCCCCGTCCGATCGGCGCGGCGCCGTCATTTCGTTCTCCAACACCTGTGTCTTCACCGGTATCCTGTTGGGATCACTTGCGGGTGGCTCTCTGGCCAATATCGGTATCTCGACGACCGGCATTTTTTTGGCCGCGGCCGCCATGACTCTGGGCGGCATCGGGTGGGCGCTTTGGTGCTTGCCTGACACGTTTATTCGGCTGGTGCTGGTCATGCTCACAATCACACTCTATCGCCTCCGCATCGTCGGCCAGTCTCATGTTCCACAATCCGGTGGAGCACTCCTCGTTCCTAATCATGTCTCCTTCATCGACGGTTTTCTGCTGATCGCCAGTCTGGATCGCCCCGTGCGCTTTGTCGTTGATTCGCAATATGCCGAACAGCCCATCCTCAAACCTTTCATGAAGGTGCTCGGAGTCATCCCCATTTCCTCTCAGGGAGGCTTGCGTGTTATTTTGAAGGCGCTCCGCGAAGCCGGCGCCGCTCTCGACAAAGGAGACCTCGTCTGCATTTTCCCCGAGGGTCAGATCACTCGCACCGGCACGCTCTTACCGTTCCGCCGGGGCTTCGAACGTATCGTCAAGGGACGAACGGCTCCTATCATTCCGATTTACTTGGATCGTGTTTGGGGCAGCATCTTCAGCTTCAATCGCGGCCGCTTTCTGTGGAAAGTTCCGGACCAACTTCCGTATCCCGTTACCGTCTCGTTCGGCGCACCGCTGCCGACGGATACCTCGGCGCATGAGCTGCGTGGGAAGATTCGAGAGCTCGGCGAAGCAGCCTGGCAACTCAGGAAAGCGACTCGTCGACCGCTCCACCGCGAATTCATCCGATCGATGCGTCGCTATCCGTTCCGCCTGGCCTTAGCCGACCAGAATCGCCCCCACGTCACGTCCTTGCAGGCTCTCATCGGATCGATCGTCCTTGCCAGGACGCTTCGTCCCTACTGGAAAGATCAAGAACGCGTCGGTGTTCTGCTACCACCGACAGTTGCCGCAGCCTTGGTCAATGTCGCAGCGCCGCTTTGCGGCAAGACGATCGTGAACTTGAACTACACGGTCGGGAAATCTGGCTTGGAGACCGCTGTACGTCTTGCCGGGCTGCGCACGATCGTGACGAGTCATACCTTCGTCGAGAAAGCCAAACTCGAACTCCCGAATGGGCCGTCGGTGATCTGGTTGGAGACCGTGGCCAAGACGATCGATTTCAGCCAAAAAGTGTTGGCTTCGCTGCTGGCCCTGTTCGCTCCCTGTCGCGTCATCGAACGAGCCTGTGGTCAGACGACCCCGCTCACTCCCGACAGCCTGGCCACAGTCATCTTCAGCAGCGGCAGCACCGGAGAGCCCAAAGGGGTCATGCTCTCGCACTTCAACATTGACGCCAATTGCCAGGGCGCTACGCAGCTGCTCCATCTCTATCAAGACGAACGCGTTCTCGGTATCCTGCCGTTCTTTCATTCATTCGGATACATGGTGTTCTGGTTCGTGATGTTCAACAACGGAACCATGGTTTTTTACCCTTCGCCGCTCGACGCGGCGGCGATCGGCGAACTCGTTCAACGATACCGTATCACCTTCGTCGTCATCACCCCGACGTTCTTGCAGCTCTATTCGCGCCGCTGCACGCCGGAACAATTCAGTTCAGTGCGGATCATCCTCACCGGTGCGGAAAAGCTGTCGGCTCGACTCGCCCAAGTGATCGAAGACAAGTTCGGTGTCGCCCCGATCGAAGGCTATGGAGTCACCGAATGCGCCCCTGTCATTGCCGTCAATTGCCAGGACTATCGCGCAGCGGGCTACTATCAACCGGCCTCGCGCCGTGGGACCGTCGGCCAACCGCTCCCCGGTGTATCCGTGCAGATTGTCGATCCTGATAGTTACACACCGCTGCCGGCCGGCGCACCGGGAATGTTGCTTGTGAAGGGACCGAACGTGATGAAAGGTTATCTGGAGCGTGAAGACCTCACGGTCCAGGTCATGCGGGGCGGGTGGTACATCACCGGTGACATTGCCTCCCTGGATGAAGACGGATTTTTGACGATTACCGACCGGCTGTCACGTTTCTCAAAAATCGGTGGGGAGATGGTCCCGCACGGCAAAGTCGAAGAAGCCCTGCAACTGGCTGCTGAAACCGATACGCAAGTCTTTGCCGTGACCGGTTTACCGGATGAGAAAAAGGGAGAGCGTCTCGCAGTCCTCCATACGTTGGAGGAATCCCGCATTCCTCACGTTCTGGAAAGGATCTCGGCGAGCGGCCTACCAAATTTATTTATCCCGGGGAAGCAACAGTTCATCAAGGTTGATGCGTTGCCGGTCCTCGGGACCGGTAAGCTCGATTTGCGGGGCGTCAAGCGTATTGCAACGGAACGATTAGGGTCGAACACGTGATCACCTGATGGCCGAGATTGAAAACCGTGAATCCTACCTTTTGCTGAGTCTTGTTGGCGGAGGCCTTCTTGCATCCGCCATCGGACCAACGGATCGATTTACATGGTTTCTCGAAGCACTGCCGGTGCTCCTCGGAATTCCTCTCGTGATTAGCACACATGCCGCGTTTCCATTGACGCCCCTGCTCTCTCGCCTACTCGTTGTTCATGCCTGCATTCTGTTGCTGGGTGCCCATTACACCTACGCTCAGACACCGGTCGGCCATTGGATGCAGGACCTGTTTCATTTCACCCGCAACCACTACGACCGGATCGGCCATTTCGCGCAGGGCTTTGTCCCAGCAATTCTGGCCAGAGAAATCCTTCTTCGTCGCTCTCCGCTTCAACCTGGGAAATGGCTCTTTTTCCTGGTCTGTTCGGTCTGCCTCGCATTCAGCGCCTCCTATGAGCTCTTTGAATGGGGAATCGCACTTTCAACCGGCGAAGCAGCAACTGCCTTCCTCGGTACGCAGGGCGATGAGTGGGATACGCAGTGGGACATGTTTTTGGCATTCCTTGGATCAGTGATTGCTCAATTGGCTCTTTCTCCAATGCACGACCGCCATCTCATCGTGCTAGGTTCTGCCAAACCAAGGATCACATAGATGCCATGACATCTCCTCTGTACAGCAAATCACTCATTGACTGTCATGTCCATCTCGCGGCATTGCCTGACGGTGACAACGGCTGCTTCATCTCGCCGAACCTCCTACGAAGTCCGCTCTTTCGTTTTCTCCTGTGGAAGCACGACCTCTCACCGGCCCACCCGCGCGAAACCAACCGGAAGTATCTCGAACATCTGCTGACGGAGCTACGCGCCTCACGGCATGTTTCGAAAGCAGTGCTGCTCGGCATGGATGGGTTTTACGACCAAGCCGGCCTGCTCGATCGGCAGCACACGGACTTTCTTGTCAGCAACGATTACGTCTTCACGACTGTCCGAGCCTATCCAGACATATTCCTTGCCGGTCCGTCGATCAATCCCCAGCGCGAAGATGCCATCGACGAAGTCCATCGCTGTGCCGATGCCGGCGCCGTCTTGATCAAAGCGTTGCCGAACGCCCAGCACTTCAACCCGGCTGACGTGAAATATAGAGCGTTCTATCGTGCACTGGCGCAACGGAGATTACCGTTCTTGAGCCATGTCGGTTACGAATTCAGTCTGTACGGAAAAGACCAATCCCTCGGAAATCCCGATCGGCTCCGCCTGGCACTGGAAGAAGGAGCGACCGTCATCGCCGCTCATGCCTGCAGTTATGGTCTCATGTTCTATGAGAAGTTCCTGCCGACGTTACGGGAGTTCTCGCGGCAGTATCCAAACTTCTATGCCGACATTTCCGCCCTCACCCAACCCCATCGGTTGAAAATGCTGTTGCATCTCAGGCATCACCCTGAACTCCACTCCCGTCTGCTCTTTGGAACCGACTACCCATTGTCCGTCTTCCACCTGGCAACTTGGGGCCGCGTGGGCCTTGGCAGGTTGTGGAACTTGATTCGTACAAAGAACCGCTTCGATCGACAAGTCGAGGTCTGTACCGGTCTGAATTTGAATTTTCGATCCTTCGGCGAACTTGTTTCAGGCCGGACCTCATACCGCTGACGCCCCAGATATCAACCACGGCAGCTCTGCGCTGGATCGTTCCCCTAGGTAAATCGGTAAGCTGGAGTACGGTTTGTCCATCCAAACAAAACGGCCGTTCTCCCAATAGGAGAACGGCCGTTTATGTCTCCCTGAATCTGACCGAGATGATCTATGGACTGACTGAGATCCGATCCTTGATCAAGTCGAACGTCTCTTTCGGAACGACGTTTCTCGCCACCAATTCACCCTTCACGCGATACGGACGATTGCTCACGATCCGATCGGCTTCGTCCTGCTTCAGGCCTAAAAAGAGGATCATATCGCTCGCTGAAACCTTATTAATGTTCATCGTCGCCGAAGCAGCTGCCGGAGCGGTTCCGGATGGAGCCTGGCTCGGGGTCACTATCGCTGTTTGAGGGTTGGAACGATCCTTGAGCTCCTTTTGGTAACGGGCAACCAATGCTTTCAGCGTGTCGTTATGGCGTTTTACATCCTGATATTCCTGTCGCACATTCTTATTCTGCGCCGACAACGCTTTGACTTTGTCCTCGAGCTCCTTGGTTCGTCCTTCAATCGTGCCTCGCTCCGCATCACGTGCATGCTCAATGCGCTGAAGTTCATCGCGAGCCGCTTGTGCCTCATTGCTGAACTTCACGTTCAGTTCTTTGAGGGTTCGGACCTGTTGTTCCATGGCGTTTTTCTGTTGACGGGTCTTCTCCAGTTCCATCTTGACGCTGTCTGCTTCCGTCAGCGCCTCCTGGTATTTCTTGTTGGATACGCAACCCGTGGTCAACACCGCTCCAACCAACACTATCGCCGTCCACTCGCGTCTCATGCGATCCTCCCTCCATCGAATTTCAGGGCTTGACCATCCTTCATGTGGATGTCCGCTTCCACCGGCTGTTACAGTCGCCCTTCCGGATACTTTCTTTGTGTGTATGCCAACAGTCGGGCATTGTCAACATAATTGCTTTCATGTGAGACTTTGCCACTGACACAGACTGCCGGCAAACCATCCGGCGCTTGACGGATCAGGGTCGCTCTGTGATTATCGCTCACATTCTAACAAACATGGTCATGAGGATTGAAACCTCCCTCTCACTATTCCAAGTGGTGCACGCATGAACGAATGGGGTCCAGCGCTCGCGGTGATTCTCGGGGTCGTCGAAGGACTGACGGAGTTTCTGCCTGTCTCGTCCACCGGACATCTTATTCTGGTCGGCCATGCCCTCGGCTTCACCGGAGACGTAGCTGCCAACGCCGAAATCTCCATTCAGTTGGGTGCAATTCTGGCCGTCATCGTCTTTGAACGGCAAAAAATTGGACGATTGCTGTCCGGAGCCTGGCAGGAGCAGAAGGCCGTGCGTGCTGCCTCGGCAAACCAGCTTTCCGCCCCATGGTCCGACCGCATCAAGGTCTCCATGCACAGTCATCCCAACTTATGGTTCTTGCTGGGACTGGGAATCGCCTTCCTGCCGGCGGCCATACTCGGCCTGTCGGCTCATGGATGGATCAAGTCGTATTTGTTCACTCCCCAAACAGTGGCGGCAACATCGATCCTCGGGGGTATCATCATCCTCATTGTTGAAGCCAGGAAACGAACCATCCATGCGATGAGTCTGGACCAGGTGTCGACAGTCCATGCATTCTGGATCGGTCTTGCACAATGCGCCTCCCTGATTCCCGGCATGTCTCGATCCGGCTCAACCATCATTGGAGGTCTGCTCGCGGGGCTGGATCGAAAAGTTGCCACAGAATATTCGTTTTTCCTCGCCCTCCCGACCATCATCGCGGCCACGGTCTACGAAACGTGGAAGGCACGAGGGACGTTTACAGACCAGGATTTTCTGGCGCTCGGCCTCGGCATGTTCGTCTCATTCCTGGTGGCCTGGGCCGTCATCGCCGCCTTTTTGACCTATGTCCAACGGCATACCTTGCGCGTCTTTGCCTACTATCGTATTATTCTCGGACTGTTGGTGATGTTGATCGTCCGCTGAAAGGAGTTGTTCATGTCTTCTGATACGATTCATGTCTATGATACGTGGGTCAACGGTAAAAGCGGTCGCATTCACTTCGATGTGATGACGACGGACGAAGCCACCGCCCTCAAACTTGCCAAGGAATACCTCGTCAGCATCGGGGAGCCGACTGCGGCGGTGACAACGAAAGAATGTCAATTCTGTCACAGCGAACCGCTGTTCATGTTCTCTGCGGAGCAGCAGAAGCAAGCCAAGGAAACTGGCGGATTTATCGTCCGAATGCCGGCTTAACCATGAAGGGGTAAATGAGGGGTACATAGTTCGTGTTGAGCGCAAGTTCAACACGAACTATTTAGGAATACATACTCATGGCACCGGGATCATGCTACTGGTCTGACGGGACAGAAGAAGTTTCCGAGGCAGGAGGAGGATCGGTCCGTTTCTCAAAGGCAAAGTGAATGATCAGGAAGATCACTCCGACGGTGATCGCAGAATCCGCGACATTGAACGCAGGCCAGTGATAGTTGTCGACATAGACATCCAAAAAGTCGATCACTTCTCCAAAACGCAGCCGATCGATGAGGTTGCCGATTGCGCCGCCGAGAATTCCCGCAACGCTGACCCGCCCCATCCAATCCTGTTCGGGCATCCGTAACAGGATCGTACCCAGCAGCCCAAGGGCAAAAATCGACGTCAACCCGAAGAAGACCATCCGAAACGCGTTGCTGCTCCCGGCCAGCAGACCGAATGCCGCCCCCGGATTTCGAATATAGGTCAAGCTGAAGAGATTGGGGATGATGGAGATCGATTCATGGAGCCGCATGGTCTGCATGATCTGTTGTTTGGTCAGCTGATCCAGAAAAATGATGCTACCGGTCACTGATGCGAGGGCCAGATTGCGAAGGCCTGATGCACTCAACGGATTGCCTCCACACATCGATCGCACAGTGTCGGATGGGCGGCATCCTTGCCGACCGCTTCTCGATAGTTCCAGCAACGTTCGCACTTTCCCGCTTGTGATTTCGACACCGTCACACGAAGCGGTTCTCCACCTTCCGGACTTTGCGTTAACATCACTTTCGAGACGATGAACAGGGCGCTGAGGTCTTGTTCGTACGGCTTCAAAAATCGGAAATTATCGGCATTAGCTTCGATGTGCACATGAGCTTCCAAAGAAGAACCGATCGTCTTCCTCTGGCGGCTCTCTTCCAGCACCCCCTGCACCTGCGTACGACATTTCAGCAGCCGCTCCCACCGCTCGGCCAGCTTCGCATCGGGCCAAGCTGGATCGACCTCAGGAAACGAGGCGAGATGCACACTCGCCGTTCCCACCCCTCCAGGTACCTGCGCGGCTAATGTTCGCCAGATCTCCTCCGCCGTGAAGCTCAACACTGGGGCCATAAGTTTCGCCATCGCCACAACGATGTCGTACAGGACGGTCTGGGAGCTGCGACGCTCGTGTGCATCCTTGCGGAACGTATAGAGCCGGTCTTTTAGGATGTCGAGATAGACCGCGCTCAGATCGACGGAGCAGAAGTTGTTCAATGCATGAAAGATCGTATGAAACTCAAAATCTTCATAGGCTTGCCGCACTTTCGTGATCAGTTCCCCGAGACGCAACAATGCCCATCGGTCCAATTCCGGCAGTTTCTCAAAGGGGACACGATGGGTTGCCGGATCGAAATCGTACAGATTACTCAAGAGAAACCGGCAGGTGTTACGGATCTTCCGATAGGCTTCGATGAGTTGCGCCATGATGGTGGTAGAGATGCGTATATCGTCTTGATAATTCTGGGCAGCGACCCATAGCCGAAAGATTTCCGCCCCGTGCTGCTTGATGATTTCATGGGGTGCCACGCCGTTCCAGGCCGATTTCGACATCTTCTTGCCATGATCGTCAACGACGAAACCATGTGTGACTACTGTCTTGTAGGGTGCCCGTCGGTCTGTGACTATCCCTGCCAGCAAGGCACTATGAAACCAGCCGCGATGCTGATCGGACCCTTCAAGATACAAGTCAGCTGGCCACCACTTCCTCGGCTTCAACACAGCGGCATAGCTCACGCCCGATTCGAACCAGACATCGAGAATATCCTGCTCTTTCTCGAATTGATCTTCGCCACACTGCGGACACTTCGTGCCAGCCGGCAACAGCTCACCGGCAGATCGTTCAAACCAGAGGTCTGCCCCCTTCGCTTCCATTAAGACCGCGATATATTCGATCACGACTGGATCGGCGAGCACATGACGACAGGTCTTACAGGTGAACCCCGGAATCGGGACGCCCCACACACGCTGACGTGAGAGGCACCAATCAGGCCTGTTTTCGATCATGCCATTGATTCGATCGCGGCCATAGCTCGGAATCCATTGAACCCGTTCGATCTCGGCAACGGCTTCTTTCCGCAGATCGTTCATCTCCATCGACACAAACCATTGCTCCGTCGCCCGGAAGATCACTGGACTCTTGCAGCGCCAGCAATGGGGGTACGAATGGCTCAACGAACCATGCCCGAGCAGGCGACCATTTGCCTGCAGGTAGTCCACGATTTTCGGATTGGCCTTCAAGACATGTTGGCCGACGAACTCCTTCACGACCGGCGTGAACCGCCCAGCGCTGTCGACGGGTGCCAGGATTTCGAGTCGTTCACCGGATGAAGCCTTAGCGTTGTGCTCAAGCACGAGGAGATAGTCTTCCATGCCATGTCCAGGGGCGATGTGGACGCAGCCGGTTCCTTGCTCAAGAGTCACAAAGTCACCGAGCAGAATCGGTGACAGGCCGGTAGACAACGGACGTTGCGTCTCCAACCCCTCGAACCCCTCTCCACCTTTCTTCACCCCCAACACCCGATAGTCTTCGAACTTGCAAGCTTTGGCCACGCCCTCGATCAACTTCTCGGCCATAACGAGAAGCTCATCTCCCACCTGCACGAATGCGTAGTTGATCTCGCGATGAAGACAGACCGCTTGATTCGCCGGAAGGGTCCAGGGTGTGGTCGTCCAGATGACAATGGAGACCAGCTTCGTTCCTTCCGGAAAAGAAATGCCAGGGAAGGTCTTTCCCAGAACCGACGGTGAGGTGACGATCGGGAATTTCACATAAATCGACGGGGATGTATGATCATCATATTCGACTTCAGCTTCTGCCAGCGCGGTTTGATCTTGAGTACACCAGAGGACCGGCTTGAGCCCTTTGTAGACCCCGCCCCGCTCAACGAATTTTCCAAACTCACGAATGATCGTGGCTTCATAGCTCGGCGTCATTGTCAAATAGGGCTGCTGCCAGTCACCCAGCACTCCCAGCCGCTTAAATTCTTCTCCCTGGAGAGTGACATGTTTTTCCGCGTATTCTTTGCAGAGTTTGCGGATAGCGAGAGCATCCAGATCCCTTTTCTTCTCCCCGAGGTCCTTCATCACTTGGTGCTCGATCGGCAGGCCGTGACAATCCCAACCCGGCACAAAAGGGGTTTGATACCCTGACATCGTCTTCGACTTGACGATGATGTCCTTTAGGACGTAGTTCAACCCATGACCGATGTGAATGCGGCCATTGGCATATGGAGGGCCGTCGTGGAGCACGTACAGAGGCCGTCCATGCCCCATCGCTTGAATCTGCTCGTAAAGCTTCTGTTGCTCCCACCAGGCCAGCATTTCAGGCTCGCGTTGCGGCAGATTGGCCTTCATCGGGAAATCGGTTTTCGGAAGGTTGAGTGTTGATTTGTAATCCATAAGACTCTATGGGATTCGAGCATTCACCGGATGATCATATGGAATCGATGGACTATACCGGAAGGAAGGGGGGAGGCACCAGCCCTAACTGATGGCCATCATGCGGTCCAATGCAACCTTCGCCCAGCGCTTGTCGTCTTCCGGTACCACAATACGGTTGACGATCTGGCCTTCGGCAAGATTCTCCATGGCCCAGCAGAGGTGTGCCGCATCGATTCGAAACATGGTGGCGCACTGACAGACCGTGGATGACAGGAAGAACACTTTTTTATCGGTGAGTTCATGCTTCAGTCGATTGACGAGATTCAATTCCGTCCCGACCGCCCATATTGTGCCGGCCGGCGCAGCGGTCACCGTGCGAATGATGAACTCGGTCGATCCGATGAGATCCGCCCTATTGACCACATCTTCGTGGCATTCTGGATGCACAATGACGTTGCCGTCCGGATACTGTTTGCGGAAGTGATCCACGTGGATTGGTTGAAACATTTGATGGACGCTGCAATGACCTTTCCATAAGATCAGTTTGGCTCGCTTAATAGCTTCCTTGGTATTCCCGCCGTTGGGTTGATAGGGATCCCACACGATCATCTGTTCGCGGGGAATGCCCATTTTGTTCGCCGTGTTGCGGCCCAAGTGTTCATCAGGAAAGAAGAGAATTTTTTCTCGCCTCGCCCAACACCATTCAATTACGGCCTTCGCATTGGAGGACGTACAGGTGATTCCGCCGTGCTCCCCACAAAACGCCTTGAGCACCGCCGCTGAATTCACATACACCGCCGGCATCACGGTCTCCTCGACCGAAACCACGCGTCCCAACGCTTCCCAACATTGATCGACTTGCTCAATCGCAGCCATGTCCGCCATCGAGCAACCGGCGGCCATGTCCGGCAGGATCACTGTTTGTCGGGAACGGCTGAGAATGTCTGCCGTCTCGGCCATAAAGTGCACGCCACAGAAGACGATGTAGGGGCGTTCGGATCGTTCGGCGGCTAATTTCGACAACATAAGCGAGTCACCGCGAAAATCGGCATGCTGGATGACTTCGTCCCGCTGGTAATTATGGCCCAGGATCATGACCTGCTCACCGAGCGCACTCTTCGCTGCTGTCGTCCGGCGGTATAATTCCTCCGTCGACTGAGTCTGGTACTCGGTGATTGGCCTCGGTAGCGTCGCAGTAGCCGTCACAATACTCCTCCAAACGTAAGGGAATTGATTCTACGATAGGCCCCTTCCACAATCAACGGATCGCCAATCGAGGAAAAGCCCTAGTCACCCGCCCAAAGGAGAAGAAGTGGAATAGGCCTAATAGCCGATTGACTTCGGTATCTCGAAAGAATACGATTGTCCTCTATAGCTAGGGGAGCCTTGAGGCTGAGAGTCCGATTGATCGGACGACCCTCACAACCTGACCTGGATAATACCAGCGTAGGGAAGCCGGGCGACATCGGATCTTGTGAGGAATTCAGCCGCGTTCCCGGCTTGTGGGAAGGCGGCTTTTTTATTGCACGAATGCCGTCGTCAGCAGTGGACCCTGCACGTCGATCAACCATGAAAGGATCTCTTTATGAGCATCCAGGCAAATACAAACGGATCCGTTACCGGGAATGGGATCCCGACTTCTTCATTGACCACGACGCCCTTTCCGGCATCGGGCAAAGTCTATGTGGACGGAACGCAGCCGGGGGTCCGCGTCCCGATGCGAGAAATTAGCTTGACCCAGACGAAGGGGACGAATGGGACGAGATCAAACAATCCTCCCGTGATCGTTTATGACACCTCGGGTCCTTATACTGATCCCGCCGTCACGATCGACGTCCGTAAGGGACTTACGCCATTGCGACGCCCCTGGGTGCTCAGCCGACAGGATGTTGAAGAGCTTCCCGACGTGAGTTCGACCTACGGCCGCATCCGTGCGGCCGATCCAAAGTTGGTAGAACTTCGTTTTCAGCATATCCGTAGGCCGTTGCGGGCGAAGCCTGGTCGCAACGTGACCCAATTGCACTATGCGCGAAAAGGCATCATCACACCAGAGATGGAATTTATCGCCATCCGTGAGAACCAATCGCGCCAAACCGAATCCGATGTTGCATCCCGGAACGGCCATGGTGGTGGGGTGACGCAGCATCCTGGATTTGCCTGGGGTGCCGCCATTCCTCGGGTCATCACGCCGGAGTTCGTGCGCGACGAGGTTGCCCGTGGCCGCGCGATCATCCCGTCGAACATCAACCATCCGGAAAGCGAGCCGATGATCATCGGCCGGAACTTCCTCGTGAAGATCAATTCCAACATCGGCAATTCCGCCGTCGCCTCCTCGATCGAAGAGGAAGTCGAGAAGATGATTTGGTCCACTCGCTGGGGCGCCGATACCGTGATGGACCTGTCGACCGGCAAAAACATTCACGAAACCCGCGAGTGGATCATCCGCAATTCCCCGGTGCCGATCGGAACGGTGCCGATCTATCAAGCGCTCGAAAAAGTGAACGGCAAGGCGGAAGACCTCACATGGGAGATTTTTCGCGATACCCTGATCGAACAGGCGGAACAGGGCGTCGATTACTTCACCATCCACGCCGGCGTGCGCCTGGCCTATGTGCCGATGACCGCAAAGCGCATGACGGGGATTGTTTCGCGTGGTGGTTCGATCCACGCGAAATGGTGTCTGGCACACCACCAAGAAAACTTCGCCTACATGCACTTCGAAGAGATCTGTGAAATCATGAAGGCCTACGACGTCGCTTTTAGTCTCGGTGACGGACTCCGACCGGGATCGATCGCCGATGCCAACGACGAAGCGCAGTTTGCCGAGCTCGAGACATTGGGCGAGCTGACCAAGATCGCATGGCGGCATGATGTGCAGGTCATGATCGAAGGTCCAGGCCATGTGCCCATGCACCTGATTCAAGCCAATATGGAAAAGCAGCTCGAGGCTTGCCATGAAGCACCGTTCTATACGCTGGGACCGCTTACGACCGATATTGCACCCGGCTACGACCACATTAC
Organism: Nitrospira sp.; assembly: GCA_029194675.1. Classification (NCBI taxonomy): domain Bacteria; kingdom Pseudomonadati; phylum Nitrospirota; class Nitrospiria; order Nitrospirales; family Nitrospiraceae; genus Nitrospira; species Nitrospira sp. The sequence continues at coordinate 804,186 of JARFXP010000001.1, forward strand.
ATCAGGCATCGGCGCCGCCATGATCGGCTGGTACGGCTGTGCCATGTTGTGCTACGTGACTCCGAAGGAACATTTGGGCTTGCCGACTCGCGAGGACGTCAAGACCGGCGTCATCACGTATAAGATTGCCGCGCATGCGGCCGATCTGGCCAAAGGTCACCCCGGAGCCCAAGCGCGTGATAACGCTCTGTCGAAGGCTCGATTCGAGTTCCGTTGGGAAGACCAGTTCAACCTCTCTCTCGATCCGGAGACCGCGCAGCAGTTCCACGACGAAACGCTTCCCGATAATGCCGCCAAGGTCTCGCATTTCTGCTCGATGTGCGGGCCACACTTCTGCTCCATGAAAATCACACAAGACGTCCGAGAGTACGCCGCGCAGCTCCACGTCGACGAACAACAAGCGATTCAGATCGGCATGAAAGAAAAGGCCGAAGAGTTCAAACAAACCGGGTCGGAGATTTACCGGTAGGAGCACCACATGGCCAAACCGAGACCTGCACCGTTACGTGAACGAGATATCACCCGGCAGATCGCCCGGGAATACTATAAAGAGTTTGATCAGCTCATCGAGAGTGACGTCATTATCGTCGGCGCGGGACCATCCGGGCTTATTTGCGCGCACGATTTGGCCGCGATGGGATTTCGCACGCTCCTCATCGAGCAAAGCCTGGCTCTCGGCGGTGGATTCTGGTCCGGCGGGTATCTCATGAACAAGGCCACCATCTGCGAGCCGGCGAATGAAATTCTTGAAGAAATCGGCGTGCCTTGTAAGAAGATCAAAGAGTGCGAGGGAATGTATATAGTCGACCCACCGCACGCCACCGGAGCCTTGATTGCCGCCGCGTACAATGCCGGCGCCAAGATCATGAATCTGACGCGAGTGGTGGATTTGATCCTGCGCAATGACGGCCGATTGGAAGGAGTCGTCGTCAACAGCACCACTGCCGAGATGGCCGGTCATGATATCATCCACGTCGATCCCATCGCCCTTGAAAGTAAGATCGTCGTTGATGCCACCGGCCATGACGCGATCCTAGTCGAGCTTCTTCACAAGCGAAACCTGTATAATAAGTTGCCGGGAAACGGTGCCATGTGGGTCGCACGATCCGAAGAAGAGATCATGGACCGTACCGGAGAAGTGTATCCGAATTGTTTCGTCATCGGATTGGCCGTCGCCGCCGTATATGGCACTCCAAGAATGGGCCCAGCCTTCGGCTCGATGCTGTTGTCCGGGCGATATGGAGCGGAATTGATTAAGAAGAAGCTGAAACAGGAGTGAGGGAATGGTTGATGAATGATGGGTTCATGGCGGATGACAAGGAGCCGATGCTCGTTAACCCTCAACTATCGACCATTCAGTGATTCACATGGATATTCAAGACTTTTTGGTCCAAGGCGAAGGCCGCGAAGAAGACAAACGCCAGGCATGGGATCTCTTTCAGCAGGCTTATGAGCAACAGATGAAGCGTGAATTGGAGGAAGCCGTCAACCTGTACAAAAAATCGCTTGCGACTCATCCCACTGCCGAAGCTTACACGTTCTTGGGATGGACCTATAGCTGGATGGGGCGGATTGACGAGGCAATTGAGGAATGTCACAAGGCCATCGTGCAGGACCCTGACTTCGGCAACCCTTACAATGACATCGGCGCCTACCTGATCGAAAAGGGCGAATTCGACGAGGCCATTCCCTGGTTTCAGAAGGCGATCCAGGCCAAGCGGTACGAGAGTCCGGCCTATCCGCACCTCAATCTCGGCCGCGTGTACGAGCGCAAAGGCGACTGGACCGAGGCAATCGATTCGTATAAGAAAGCGCTCACTCTGGATCCAAACTATGTGTTGGCCAGGAAGGCGCTCGGACGGTTGGTCAGCTCCCTGAACTGAAACGGCTTGTTTGGTTTATCTGGTTTGTTCCGTTTATTCGATTCATCTCATTGTGCCGGACATTAATCTGTAAACAAGAAAAATCAAATGAACCAGACAAACCACACAACCATCCTGGTCGCCATTACAGATCTTTTCTTCTACACCAAAGTCAGAGACGCATTACGTCAACCGGAATACCAGCTTGAAAAAGCACGTACACAACAGGATATTGTCGATAAGGCCGTATCGGCCAGCCCAAGGGTAATCCTCTTCAATATGAACGACCTCACCCTTGATGCCTTTCAAGCGTTGGAGAAACTGAAAGCCGATCCACGATTGAAGAGCATTCCGACACTGGCCTTTGCCAATCATGAAGAAGTGGATACTTGGAACCGTGCGAAAGCACTGGGAGTGACGAAAGTAGTCTCCCGTAATGAGTTTTCAGCCCGCACGAGGGAACTGGTGGAAGAAATACTCACGTCCGGCGTAAGGAGCAAGGCGTGAACGGTTTTCGGAACAACACGGTAGCTCGTCTCACACCTAACGTTTCACTTCTCAGGGGTTCTCGATGAAACAATCCCCCCTTCACATGCAACATGCCCAACTTGGAGCGACGTTTGAGGACGTCACCGGCTGGGAAATACCGGCCCACTATGGCGACGTTGCGGCCGAACATCGTGCCGTCCGCCACACCGTGGGGATAGCCGATCTCTCCCATCGCGGCAAGCTCCGAGTCACGGGCGAGGATCGTGTGAAGTGGCTGCAAAGCGTCATCAGCAACGACATCCTTCCCCTCCAACCAGGGCAAGGCCGTTATTCCAGTTTTTTGACCCACAAAGGCAAGATGCTCACATACTTCCGCCTGTATATGCAGACAGAAGCCGTCATGCTGGAAGACGTCGGCGAGATCGGGGACACCACGTTCCAGGCCCTACGCAAGTTCCTGCTCTACGGGACCAAAGCCAAGATGGAAAACTGTGCCGAGAGCTGGGGGCTGCTGTTGATCAGCGGACCGAAGGCTCTGCATGTGGTGCAATCCGCGTTCGGTGTGGACGTCACGGACGTAAAGCCGGTCGATTTTGTCACCGCACAGATCAGCGGACATCACGCCCTGGTGTTACGCACCGAAGAAACGGGAGAAGTTGATATTGAAGTGCTGCTCCCCACGGATGGCCTCCTAGCCGCTTGGACCAGTGCCATGCAGGTCGGAGACAAGTACGGCATGAGGGCATTCGGAACCCACACGCGAGAAGCCTTGCGCCTCGAAGCGGGCCTCCCGAAGGCCGGAGCTGATTTGAACGAAGAGATTGTGCCCCCAGAAGCTAATCTTGAGGAAAAGGCTTTCAGCCTGAACAAAGGGTGCTATCCGGGACAAGAAGTCGTTGCACGGATGGATACCTACGGCAATGTGCGCCGCAAGCTCGTCGGGCTTGTCCTAAAGGATTCAGTCGTTCCGTCGCATGGAGCCAAACTATACAGTGGTGATCGCGAAGTAGGCTGGATCAGCAGCGCCGTCCATTCACCCCAGCTCAATAAGGTCATTGCCTTCGGATTTCCTCTGCGCGACTTCAGCAAGCCTGGCACGGATCTGGCCGTGGAATTTGAGAGTGGCAGACATCCGGCCACCGTTCAGACCCTGCCCTTCTACGCCAAACAGTAACACCAGGCCTCACGAAGACATATGTCCGTTGGTGAACAGGAAGACAGCGTACAAACCACTCCGTATCATGAGGCAGGTGAACTTGCGGGAATCACTCGCTTGGTGGACGAATTTTACGTCAATATGGACAGGCTGCCTGAAGCCGAAACCATCAGAAGTATGCATCCCTCGGATTTAACTGAATCGCGCAAGAAGCTGACCTATTTCCTGTGCGGCTGGCTTGGTGGTCCCAAGCTGTTTCAGCAGCACTATGGGCCGATCAGCATTCCGGGATTCCACAAAAAGTTTCCCATCGGGCATGAAGAGCGCGATGCCTGGTTGCTCTGCATGCAACGAGCGCTCGCCGTCCAACCCTACAGCGACCAATTCAAAGACTACCTTCTAGCAGCACTCAGCATCCCAGCCGAACGAGTGCGAGAAGTGAACGCAGGAGAGTTCTAGTACCTCTCCCCGTCTCCTGCCCAGGCCGATCAGTTCCGATTGACGTACAGGCACGCACGTTGGGATACATCTCTGCATCCTGCAGGATACAGAACCTCAATCTTCATACGATTCTCTTGTGGAACCGTTATCCTTCAAAATCAACGCGATGAACGAAAAGCTCGCCTCACCCCATTCAATCAATTGTGTGGCATTCTCCTTGCTCGCCAGAAATGAGAAAAAGTCGCGGTGGGCCGAAATTAATGAAGGACGAGATGGCTTTCTTCTTCAACCATTCCGAGGAGCACCACACCTCCCGTTCACTCCAGGCGGAACCAATCTCGATCGGATGCGAAGCGTGGATCGACGTGAGCCGGTTTTGTCCCGGAGAGAAGTTCGAGCACCAGCCCGTTAGGGATCTCAAAGCGTCCGCAGACCATCCGCGTTCAGATCTTGCCGACAGCTCCCTGACGAAATCCTTTGCCTTCCTACGTAGGAAGTTTCGGCGCGGTTCCACCGAAAGCTGAGACTAACTACCACCGCAAAATCATCTGGTTCATTGGCAGAACGACGAGCCGGGCGGTTTCAAAGGCTTGGCCTGGCCGTCTCAGGCCATGCAAGCCACAATCGCCATTCGCATGTCATCGGCGAGCTAGAAGAGAAGTGCTGCCGAATTCGAACGGACCATCACATGTAAGAATCGTGTCCCCATCAGGAATGTTGAGCCGTTCAATTGATCATAAACACGTTACCAGAGTAATATTTGACTCGTTGAGTGCCGCCGATTCTCAGATGCTACGGAGAATCGCAATGAACACCATCGAACATGATTATGCCCCGATCTGCGACCTGTATGAACAGCACCTCGGATCGGCTTTGTTTGAGCCCTATGCAATTGATCTTGCGCATCGTGTAGCTGGTGACTGTGCAAAGGCTCCGTTCTTGAAATGGCCTGCGGGACCGGTATCGTTACCCGGCAGTTGCGTGCTCATCTGGCGCCGACTGTGGCCCTTACCGCAACCGATATCAATCCCGGCATGCTCGACTATGCGCAGAAGAAACCGGACCTGAAGGGAATTGAGTGGAAACAGGCGAATATCGCGAACCTGCCGTTTCCCGACGCTTCATTTAACGTGGCGGTCTGTCAGTTCGGACTCATGTTCGTGCCGGATAAAGACCGCGCGTTTCGAGAAATACGTCGTGTGCTGGTCAAAGGTGGCTTGCTCACCTTCAGTGTGTGGGATCGGATGGAGAATAACCCCTGGGGCATCATTGCGCATGAGACCGTTGGAGGATTCTTCCCGGAAAATCCGCCGCAGTTTTTCAAAACGCCTTGTAGCTTTTACGATGTCGACATCTTGCGCAGTTTGCTGACGGCAAGTGGATTTGATCGAATCAATATTCGATCAGTCCAGAAGGAATGCTACAGCCACACGGCCGCATCACTGACGATTGGGCTCATCGAAGGCGCGCCGATCCTCGCCGAAATTCAAGAACGCGGTGGTTCTCCCGGACCAATCGTCGATGCAGTGGCGACAGCCTTAGCCCGAGTTGGTGGAGACAACCCATGCCGCTCAACGATGCAAGCTATTGTGGTAACGGCACGAGCGAAGGATGCCGCGAACCTATAAGCCTGAATGTTCGAGACAGAAATGCAGAGAGTCTATGAATAGGGCATCTTTCGATTAGTTGACACTCGCGGCCCGAAGGGCCGACTGCCAGCAGTGAATGATCACCACCAAACACATTAGAGCACTGTCACTTTGTCGGCTCCAGGGTACTGAGCGCCGTCAGCCGGCCGTGGTCACCGTGACGATGCTGTCTTTGGCTCGGACTCTTCTGTCGTGACGAGGTCATACCCCGGCCTCGGCGTGACGATGCGCACGACGTCCCCTTCGAGCAACGTGGCGTTGGGATTGTTGACGACCCGGTCGCTCGCGGAAAGCCCCTGTGCCACCTCGACCACGTTGTCCATGAGTTGTGTCACGGTGATAGGTTTGAAATGCACGTGGTTGTCCTCCGTCACTACGGCCACTTGCATAGCTTGCTCCTGATAGACCAGGGCGCTGGTCGAAATGATAAAGGCTTGCCGATCGACCGATGTCGTGAGGTGGACTTCGGCGTAGGAGCCAGGCCAAAGCGCATGATCTTTATTGTCGATCGTGAAGACCGTGGTCGCCGTCCGCGTAGCGATGTCAAATCCACGGGCGACCGTGAGGAACTTGGCGGTCCAATGGCGATTGGGCAATTGCGGCACGGTGACGTCGGCCGTCAAGCCTGGGTGAAGGAAGGGGCCGAAGAACTCCGGTACATTGACAAAGAGACGCAACCGATCGACGACGGCCACCGTAAACAGATTACTTTTTGCATTGGGGGTGCTGAGATTGCCTTCCTTACTGACCAAATCACCGACATTGATGTTGCGCTGAATCACCACCCCGTCAAAGGGGGCGATGATTGTTTTGAACCCAATGAACGCCTCGATGTTCTTGACCTGTTGTTCCGCGCCCTCGACGACCGCAGCCTGGGCTTTCAGTTCTTGTTCTTTCACCGTGATCGACTGCTCAGAGACCGCATGATTGGGGCGGAGGGCAACCCAACGTTTCGCGGTCACAGAGGCGAGCCGATACTTGGCGCGTTCCGATTCAAGATCCTTTATGGCCTGCCGATATTCGGCGTCGAGATCCGGCGTGCTGATTTCGGCGAGGACGTCGCCTTTTTTCACCCAGTCTCCGTATTTCTTGTACCACATGTGCACGTAACCCGTGACTCGCGCGTAGGTCGGCGCTTCATACCAGCCCTCAATAGTGCTGGGAAGCGTGATACTCTCGGTCGCCGGCATCGCCTTGGGAGAGACAACGGCCACCGTGGCAATGGCGCCTTCGAGCGTCGCTTCACGGAGCCCCGCGGCATCGCTTCTGCTGTCATAAATCCGATAGCCGAGATAGAGCAGACATAACAAGATTGCCAACACCGCAATGCGCTTTCTGTTGAGTGCCTTCATCATGGGGTCGATGCCTTTTGCCGAGCCATTCGCCGGCTGTAGATAATCGCGTATACACAGGGCACGAAGAACAGGGTAAAGACCGTCGCCACGAGCAAGCCACCGATGACCGCTCGCCCCAGCGGTGCATTCTGCGAATACCCTGTCGCCATGGGGACCATGCCCAGGATCATGGCAGAAGCCGTCATGAGCACAGGACGAAAGCGGGTTTTCCCGGCTTCGATCGCGGCCCGCAGCGCGTCACCATGCTCTTGGAGCTGGTCACGCGCATAGGAGACAACGAGGATCGAATTAGCGGTCGCCGTGCCCATGCACATGATGGCACCCGTGAGTGCCGGTTCCGACAGCCGCGTATGGGTCAGGAACAACGACCAGGCAATGCCTGCCAGTGCGCCGGGCAAAGCCGTGATAATGATGAAGGGATCGAGCCAGGACTGGAAGTTGACGACGATCAGCAGATAGACCAGCACGATCGCGGCGAGCAGACCGAAGACCAGTTCAGCATAGGCATCATGCATGAGGGAGGCCTGGCCATGGATTTGGATCTCCGCACTTTCGGGCAACTCGTTCTCCATATCATGAGTGATCTCCTCGACGTCCTCCAACACCGCGCCGAGGTCACGCCCTTCGGCGGAAATGTAGATGTCGAACAACGGCATAATGTTCCCGTGCGTGACCACGCCCGGTGTTCCCACCGGTGAGAGACTGGCCAAATTCCCGAGCAGCTCCACCCCTGTATCTGACGCATGGCCGGAGGAACCGACCGGGATGGTCTTGAGACTATTGATGCTGTTGATCTGCGGCTGCGGGATGTAGACGTTGATCATATAGGAGAAGCCGGTTGCGGGATCGAGCCAATAGATCTGGTCGACTTGTTGGCTTCCGGCGGTCGTCAGAAGGAGATTGTCTGCGATGTCCTTCTCGGTCTTCTTCACCTCAAGGCCGAACGTGCGGCGACCTTCGACCATGATGGTCGGCGTGCGCATCGTCTGCTGGATCACCACGTCCGAGGCGCCTGGAATCCGACGCAACCGGCCCACCAATTTACGAGCGAACTCGTAGTTCGGATAGTAATCCGGGCCGTTGATCTGCACATCGATCGGCGCGGGCTCGCCGAAGTTGAGGATCTTTGCCGTCAGATCGGAAGGCTGAAAGGTGAATTCGGTCCCTGGGTAGAGCTCCTTCAAGCCCTTACGGAGAATGCGCCGGTACTCCCACACCGGCGACTTGCCATCCTTCAAGAGGATCGTCAGATCACAATCCTGAGAGCCGATCGTGGGCGTCGGAATGAAGGCAAGGTTATGCGGTCCGGCCGGCAGTCCGCAATTACTGACGACGTTTTCCACCTGACCTGGCAGCAACGTCGCGATGTCTTCGGCGACAAGCGAAGTGATGCGTGCCGACACTTCGATGCGCGTGCCGAGCGGCGCGCGCAGATGCATCTGAATGACCCCCGACCGAATCTCGGGGAAGTAGTCGCGTCCCAGGAAGTAAAAGAGGGAAAAGGAGCCCACTGCGACGGCCAGCGAAATGGTGACGAAGCTGCGACGACGATCCACGGCCCCTTCGAGCAGCTCTTCATAGCCTTGGCGAAATCGATTAAAGCGGCGCTCGAAGCCGGCTTGAAAACGGGTGAAGAAACTCATCAGTCCCGTCACGTTGGTACGCCGGCCAACCTGATGCTCCTGACGTTCCGGTGACGCCTGGTGGCCCTTGACGAGCAAGTATTTCGCCATGGTCGGTACAAGCGTGCGCGACAGAATGAAGGAGGCGAGCATGGCAATGATGACCGCCTCCGCCATCGGCATGAACAGCCAGCTGGACACGCCGCTGAGCCTGAAGAGCGGCAACCAGACGATCGCGATGGCTAGGGTGGCGACAAGCGTCGGGACGACGATCTCATTGGCGGCATCGATGATCGCGTCCTCCAGCGGTTTGTTCATTTCGAGATGGCGATCGATATTCTCGATCATCACGGTGGCATCGTCGACCAGGATGCCGACGGCCAGCGCCAGACCGCCCAAGGTCATCACATTGATCGTCTCCCCGAGCCAATGGAGGCCGATAATGGCGGTCAGGATGGAGAGCGGGATCGAGGTGGCGATAATCACCGTCGGCCGCCAGGACCCCAAGAGCACCAGCACGATGAAGCCGACCAGCAGGCCGGCGGACAACATTTCGTGGAGAACGTCCGAGATCGCGTCCTTGACGAACGCCGATGCGTCATCGAGGAGTGTGATCTTCACGCCTTTCGGGACGATCTTCTGGATACGTGGGATCATTTTTTTGATCCCGTCCACCACGTCCAGGGTGGACGCCTCCGTGCTCTTCATCACGACGATGATGACGGTCTGTTTGCCCTCCACCAGCACCGCGTTCTGTTGCACCTGTCCCATGAGACGGACCGTGCCGATGTCGCGCATGTAGACGAACGCGTTGCCTTCGCGTTTGATCGGAATATTCTCGAAGTCCTCGATCTTCATCGGTGAGGCGTTGGTCTGGACGATCCAGTCGGTCTGCTTGATCTTGACGTCTCCGGACGGCAGGATGAGGTATTGTTGCCGGAGCACGTCGTGAACATCGGCCGGGGTAATATGGCGGGCGAGCAATTGCTGGTGGTCGAGGTTGACCATGACCTGCATGGGCTGGCCCCCGTATGGATGCGGCACGATCACGCCGGGCACCGTCACGAGCAGGGGTCGGATTCGCATGTAGGCGAGGTTATAGAGCTCCGCCGGCGTCATCGTATCGGAACCCACTTGCAGCATCGCCACCGGGATCGACGATGGGGCAAGACGCATGATCATGGGAGGGGAGATATCGGGCGGGAGCGCTTTGACCACGTTCTGTGCAATCGCCGTGATATCCGCTTCAGCCCGCCCCACATCCACGCCGTCCTGAAGAAAAATATTGGTGATGCTGATGCCGTAGTAGGAGTGACTATGGAGATACTTGATCCCTTCCACCGTGGAGGTCACGAAGCGCTCGAACATATACGTGATGCGCCCTTCCACCTTCTGCGGCAACATCCCGTTGTAGATCCAGACCACGGACGTGACGGGAATATTGATGTATGGAAAGACATCGGTCGGCATGTCTTGGATCGTCAGAGTCCCGAACAGCACGATCAGAATAGCCAGCACGACAAATGTGTACGGCCGTCGGAGAGCTATGAGGACAAGCTGGTTCATCGGTGAAGTTCGACGGCCGTTGTCGTGAGGGACGTCGACTCCTCACCGACGGCGAATTCTTTGATCACGCAGAAGGGCCTTGTCCGACCGAGCGTTTTCAAGCAATATTAACGGAGAAGGTTAGGGCGACCTTACCGGCAGTATACAGCCTTCACCATCAGCCGGGAACTAGCTAGTTGCCTAGGAGTGTCCCGAGGGGAGCGCTGACCTCTGCAAGTCACAGTGGTATGACGGAGCATGGTGGTGGAGCTCCACGGTTTGACAGCCGTGGTCCCTGGTGATTCTTCGGCGACACCTCGCCGAAGCGGGTGAACGGCAGGGCCATGCCCTTCGAGCGACAGGACAATACAACCTGTGTCGCGATTTCGAGCAATCTGACCGAACCGACAAAATCAATGCAAGCCAAACGGGACTCTCATGATGAAGGAATGGATCCTACAGGCAGTCTCAGACAGGCGGTTTCGATCCTACTCCTTTGGACGATCTCGTTACTCCTAGCTGTGGCAATGGCAGATGCGGAAACTTTGAGCTTTCTTGACGGCCAAATCCGGCTCTATCCGGCTCAGCAAGAGGGTGACCGTATTCTCATTCCATTCGCTCACCCGCCTGCGCCCAACGAAGAGGTGCTCCTGCTCTATCACCGGACGGATCTCTATCATCTCACCCGCATCCAAGAAGAGACGATCATGCCGAAGTCAATGGCCCACCCTCGACCGCATTATGTTTACGGTCTCACGGAGGGGCGACTATCGGATCCACAAGCGCAGTTTCTGGTGGCCGTGGGAAAGGGGATCACATCCCGCTTCAAATGGAAAGCATCCGACGCGATGAGCAGCTATCAGACGGCCAGCTCCTGTATGACACCGGATAAAGGCTTCGTCATCACAGGGCTTCAAGTTCTGATCTCTGAGGAGTGGAACGCGAAGGTCTACTATCTGCAGGAAGAGATTCGGAAGTCCACATCCGACATGATGATCGACGAAGACGACCATTCAGGGATATCGATGAAAGAGATGGTCGGCATGGTTGAGTCTGAAAACTCCTGTCACGTATTGGCGTATAACACCAGTGACGCTTATGGGCTACAGAACAGCGGGTCTTTAGAACCTGTCGGCCCGATCTTCGGTATCATGGAACTGTCTACGGGACGATCTACTGAACGGTGGCTCGTCCTCAGGTCGGCGATGCGCGAAGTCTGGGGTTATACGTTTATTGAGCTTCCTTTGAGGCCGTTGAACCGTGAACCCAAACGGCGATTTCTCCTCGAAGACAGGGGGTAAGCTCGATCATGCTCAAGAGAGTCCGCCTTGGTCACCTTCCGTGGATGATTGCTCTGACGAGGGTTCTTGCGTGTTGGGACGGTCTTCGTCGGATGCCGGCGTGACGATGCGCACCTTGTCGCCTTCGAGCAATGCGTTGCTCGGATTGTTGATGATGCGGTCGCTTGCGGAAAGCCCCTTTTCCACTTCGATAATTTGGTTCGTGAGCTTGCTGATCGTGATGCGTTTGAAGTGGACGCGGTCATCCTCGGTCACCACGGCCACCTGTGCATTGTGCTCCTGAAACACCAGCGCGGTGTACGGCATCGTGAAGGCTTGCCTATCGACCGGTGCCGTGATCTGGACCTGGGCGTAAGAGCCGGGCCAAAGCGCATGATCTTTATTGTCGATCGTGAAGACCGTGGTCGCGGTGCGTGTGCCCGGCTCAAAGTGACGGGCGATGGTCAGGAAGCTGAAGGTAAAATGGCGATCGGGCAATTGCGGCACCGTCACGTCGACCGTCAGGCCCGGGTGAAGGAAAGGGCCGAACCGCGACGGCACATTGACAAAGAGACGCAATTTATCGACGATGGCCACCGTAAAGAGGTTGGTGATCCCGTTGGGGGAGCTGAGATTGCCTTCCTTACTGACCAAATCACCGACATTGATGTTGCGCTGGACGACCACGCCGTCAAAGGGGGCAAGGATCTTTTTGAACCCGATGAACGCGTCGATGTTCTTGACCTTTTGCTCGGCTGCCTTGACCAGAGCCGCCTGGGTTTTCATATGCTGTTCTTCCACCGTGATCGACTGTTCGGAAACCGCATAGGTTGAGCGCAGCGCGATCAAACGTTTCGCCGTCACTTCGGCGAGTTTATACCTAGCGCGCACCGATTTCAGATCGGCCTTGGCCTTCCGATATTCGGCGTCGAGATCCGGCGTGCTGATTTCGGCGAGGAGGTCACCCTTTTTCACCCGGGCTCCGTAGGTCGTGTACCACATTTTCACATAGCCCGTGACCCGCGCGTAGATCGGCGCTTCGTACCAGCCCACAATGTTGCCGGGAAGAGTAATTGTCTCGGTCGGCGGCACCGCCGTGGGAAGGGTGACGATCACGGCAGGGACGGTTTCTTCAAGCGGCTCGTGACGAAGCTCCGCAGCGTCGTTTTTGCCGTCATAAAGGCGGTAGCCGAGATACAGCAAGCACAACAGAATCACTAGAGCGACAATGACTCTTCCACGGCGACGGACAATCATCTGTTCGAGCGACACACCGCAGCACCTCCGGAACTCACGGAGGTGCTGCTGAAATCGGACGAGGATGCTCCGCGACGGTATCACACCGGCCTGCTCATCGTACTTATGCGCCTCCTGCGACATGAATGAGGCTTCTTCAATATTTTTCTCTGATATTTTGCCATGCTCGACCTCAAATGCGCGACAGAATAAAGGAGGTGAAGGAGCAGCGCCATCATAACGGCCTCCGAGAGAGGCTTGGATCGGTAGTCGGAGGCACCGGCATTGCCGCTCGCTCTTCGTCATTTTAGAACAATAAGAGCGGCACTTTGAAACCATACTGAGCAGCATTTTGTGACGAGTGATACTTGACAACAACTCCCAGTGTTCGGATAGTGCCACCAACCATGCTTACCTATGATGCTGGCTTGTCGGGATAGGCTCTGAGAAGAATCCGATGGCGATGCAACTTGGAAAAGTGGTTCCGTTTGGCCGGTCACTGGACGAATATCGCCTGATGTTCGGATTATCGGAAGTTGACCTCGAACGTAATATTGTAGGGGTTGGAGATGGGCCGGCGAGTTTCAACGCAGAAATGCATGTGATGGGCAAACGTGTCGTCTCGATCGACCCACTATTCACATTCAGTGCGGACGATATCGAAAAACAATTCCATGCCGTGGTTGACAACATCATCGAGCAGGTGAAGGGCACACCTGATGATTGGGTGTGGACATACCATCGTTCACCAGAACATCTACGCGAAAACCGAGTGAAAGTCTTAACTCGCTTCATAGCCGACTATGATGTCGGGAAAAGAGACGGACGATATCTCGTCGGGGAGTTACCGAACCTTGAATTCCGGAACGATCAATTCGATTTGGCACTCTGTTCCCATTTCTTATTTCTCTACTCGGACCACTTCTCCTATGAGTTCCATCTTGCAAGCGTGCTCGACATGCTTCGTGTGGCAAAAGAGGTTCGTATCTTCCCGCTGATGACGCTCACACTCGAGCCTTCCCCCTATGTCGAGCCGCTCATTCGAAAGGTCGAGTCATTAGGATATGCAGCTGGAGGTCAGTCGGTTCAGTATCAGCTTCAACGAGGAGGCAACCAGATGCTACGCATTACGAGGCAAACCCATTCTGCGCTTCACGACGACACGCGAAAGACGATATGCCGGTGAGCTAGCATATCAGTCATCCCTAATGAGGCCCTCTATGATTCGTGCAGACAGCCAACTTGCAAAATTTCACACACAGTTCACAAACGGAGAACACGTTTCGGTATCAGATACAACACATGATAAGGGCGGCGGGGGTCGTGGATTCCGTCCTCACGAACTACTCGAAGCCGCTTTGGCGAATTGCATGAACATGACCGTACGCATGGCTGCTGAGAAACATGCCATTCCGCTTTCCGGCGTATCAGTCGCCGTCTCGCTCAACCGCAATACCCCTGATGGTCCGTTGTGCGAATACAGCGTGGAGCTTCCAGACGGATTATCTGAGACAGACAAGACTCTGCTCCTGTCAGCAGTAGAAAGATGTCCCGTTCGCACCACGTTATCTAAACCGTTCCGGTTCAAGCTTTGTGGGCAATGACGGGCCTAGTTCCGCATGGCAGCGGCACTGCGCTTGTTGAGCTCAGAACTCGGGGTTGTCTGCCACTGGAAGGCAACCTGCAGACAACAGGCCTTCTTGTTCATCCTGCGACGCAGGATACACACCTGAACCGATGAATGACTAAACCTCAACCAACCCGGAAGGACAGCCCCCAAAAACGTCGGTATCTGTTTGTCGGTTCAATTACACTTGTAGGGTTCGCTCTGATCGCGGCATCTGTAACGATTGTGTCGATGCGAGGAGGAAGTCAGCAGACTGGGGAGCGTGCTCGGATGACGGTGCGAGAAGCGACGATCGTCGGCCCACTCGTCCAGCACAACGTCCCAACAGCAACGGTCCTCCTCAAAAATGCCGGGCAGTCCCCTGCACTGGCGACTAAAGCCCGCCTGGTGATGACCGTTTGGACCTCTAACAGATTCCCGGATTGGGACATGCCCCTAAAACTGACGACGGATGTCGAAGAAATTGGAGAAGTTGGTCAGGAAGCTACCCTGCGGCGGACAGTCGCTTTAATAACCCCACTGACCGACGTGCAGGGCATGCATTTGGAGCGCAAGGACTGGTTCATTGTGATACTTGGAATCGTGTCGTACGCTGATATTCTCGGCAATCCGCATGAAACGAAACTCTGCCTCATCTGGCGGGATACCTCCACTCAACGCCTGAGTCCTTGCGAGAAATGGAATGAGACAGATTAACACGCCTGCACTGACTTCGAGTGTACGCTCAGCGTTCTGGGTTGCGTGCTGCGGTGACCGCCGAGGCAAACTTCAGCAGACTCGCCCGTTCATTGTCGTCAAGCGCCAACAGGAGATGGGCTTCCTCACCATGCATCAAGCGCAGGCTTAGGAAGGGCTCTTCTCGACGCTTTTCTCGGTTCTCCCACATCGCGTCGATCAGCTGCACCTTGTCCAATTGACCGACCGATACGACATCGTACCGGAAATAGGAATCACCGATGACGATGTCGAATACCACGTTCCCCGCCGTCAGTAGTACCAGATTGAACCGACCTTGATCCTCGTATCCTTCCGGTAAGAATTTATTGATGTGACAAAGCGCAACCTTACGGTCGCCCAACGCCTTGCGAAATTTCTCTTTCAATGCGTCGTAATCGATTTGCAGGGCCTTTTCATCCGGCCCGGTCGCCGCTACGGCCGCCGCTTCCGCTTTCGAGAAAATATCATCGGCGGACATCAATCCTGACATAGTGTTCCTCTCTCAGTTGTTGAAGTGAATGTGACGTTGATCTTGGGAAGTGTACGGTACCCGGCCATCTGCCGCAATTGCAAGGGGCTTGAGCAGGTGAGATCGGTCTATCGCCTAGCCGACACAACGTGAGAAAATCGCTGAGCACCGGCCTCGTCCACCACCGTCACCTCGAACGCATCTTTGGTGACCCGAACCAGGCCGAAATTATAGTACCCCGACTCGTAAAAGATCTGCCTCGGATGCAGTTCCTCGCGAGTCGGCGCGAACCTTCCTGAGGGTGCAGAGAGCGGCCCTGCGATGTATTCGTGAAAATCGACGACGCCGTCTTGATCAGGATCATAAGCGTTTGCCTGTGCCCAATGCACGTCGCCTGCAAGAAAGACGACATTCTTGATCTTGTGCTTGAGAATCACATCAACAATGACCTGCCGTTCCCGCTCGAACCCGGTACCGTCCGGCCCTCCGGCCCAGCCATCATAGCCGGGAACATCGACGTTGCCACCTTTTGGAATCGAGAGCGGAACGGAGGTCACGATCACTTTCCATGTCGCAGTTGAAGTGCGGAGCCCATCGAGCAACCAGGCCAATTGTGTTGCTCCGAGCATGGTCTTGGCCGGACCATCCGGATCGGCATTACGACTCCGATATTGCCTGGTATCCAGAATAAAGAGTTCGAGGTCGGCACCATAACGTACCAGCCGGTAGAGACGATGCGGATCCTGTGCCGGGGAAGCGATTGGCCAGTACTCCCGCAATGCCTCCCGGCCTGCCGGCATCTGCTCGTCAAACGGGCCAGAAAAATTGTTCCTCACGTCATGATCATCCCACATCACATACACTGGCACAGTTTCTAAAAGCCGACGCAAAGACTTGGCCTCACGTTGGTAGCGATGGCGTGCCCGATACTCCTGTAACGTAGTCGCTTTGAAAGCGGCACCAGGCTCGTTCGGCGGGGAAGTGCAGATATGATCGCTATAAATCGTGTCGCCGAGAAATAGAAAGAAGTCTGGATTGTGTCGTTGGATCACATCGAAGATGGAATAGCCGTCGGTCCCCTGGCGGCATTGTCCTCCACCTCCAAGATCTCCACTCCAGGCAAACGTCACCGGTGCGGACGTCGTCCCATCCGGCAGACTGGTGAACTCTCCCCTCGCCGCAACCTTCGTTGGAACCTGTTGGTTGCCCTGCTCTCTCGGCGCAATCAGGATGTGGTAGCGATATCGCGTCGCGGGACTGAGCCTTTGAAGAGGGATGGTCAACGTATAATCCGTCTCCGCCGTCGTCGTCAGTTCCGCCGTGCGAGACACCGGTTCCACTACCGTCGCCAGCTTCGATGCCCGTTCCCAGGTTGAGAGCGATGCCCATTCGACCTGTACGATGGCCGGCCCATCAGTTCGCAGCCAGAGCAACGCGCTGGTGGAACTGATATCACCGACGGCGACACCTTGAGGCAAAAGGTCCGCTCTCGATGCGGATGAATCTCCTGATGGACTGCTCCCCAGGCTCCTTGCCATCAAAGCGCTGCAACTGATGGGGACTGTTGCGAGAACGAGGAAAAGGACGACGAGAGAGAATACTTGCATAGGAACACTCCTACCCGAGCAAGTCGGCAAGGTCAAGAGACAGTCTTGGCCGGAGCCTTGAAAATTGACAACGCCGACCGGCATACTGAGGAGCATCACCGGGAGAATTACATGCTGGACACCAGTTGCTGCGTGCCTGATTGCCTGGCGAGCCCCTATGCCCCGGCCGGGACTCGATCCGTTTGCAAAGACCATTTCCTCAACTTTCTCACCTGGAGGCGTCGTCGTGGCACTCAGATGTTTCATGCCTACGCCGGCATGACGATGGAGCAACGCGATGCCATCGTCGGTGAATGGATGAAATCAATGCGACTCGACGAAGTACCAGCTACCCCATCGAAAATCTGACCAACCATCGTCCTGCGCTACAACGACAATCTATACAGATAGAACTCGTCCCGCTGCCACTCCATCGCTTCATAGAGCCGTTGTGCCGACCTGTTCGTAATCGCCGTCGCTAATTCCAAACGAACGGCACCAGCCGTACGAGCGGTCTCGGCCGCAGAAGCGAGCAATCGAGTTCCAACACCTCGCCGCCTGGCTTCAGGTATGACAAACAAGTCGCTGAGCAGATACATCGGTGCGGCAAGGATCGAAGAGAACGTCGGAAAGAGTTGCACAAAGCCGACCGCGCTCCCAGCACGATTTTCAGCCATCAGCACGACAGATTCATTCCGAGATAGACGATCACTCAAGAATCGCCGGGCAACGACCAGGTTTGATGGTTGCCCATAAACCTGACGGTAGGCATCGAACAACGCCGCGAGCCGGTCAAGATCGTGAATACTGGCTCGACGTACGCTGTCGGTCATGAGCCCATCATGTGGACAAAATGAAGTGCCGTCGGTCGCGCCGACAATCTCACCCGCTACTGAACAATTCTCTCTTTCCAATAGCCTGGACGCCGACTGTGGTGGGCTACAGCTTCTATCCGTAGAACATCTGCCGTGATGCTGTAGTACAGGGTAAATGGGAAGCGAGTGAGGATGAACTTGCGAAGGTTTGGATCGGCGGGAGCCCCGATCTGCGGTTGGCTCACCAATAAATCGACGATGCGGCGAATTTCACACTGGAACCGATCGCCCAAACCAGGGACGTGTCGTTCGTAGTATGCGGCCGCCTCAATAAGTTCCACTTCGGCTTCCGGGTGGAACTCGAACGTCATCGTTCCAAACGGGCACGGAGATTTTCAAAGACTCGCTCGCCGGGGACCGGCTTCACTTTCCCTTCCAAGACCTCACGATGTCGGCGTTGCGCTTCTGCCAACCAAGCCTGCTCAACATCTACATCAGCCGGTCCATCCAGTTCCGCGATCAGCATCCGCAGCAGATCGGTTTTATCTTCTCGGCTCAACGATCGAATCTTGGCTTCAATCTCAGCAACATCGGCCGACATACAACCTCCCATGGATCAAGGAACTGTCATGCAGTTTACGGGTAAACTCTAGCCAGAGCTCTTCCGCATGTCAACGATCGTCCGAAGAGTCCATGGGGTTCCGACAAGATGCCTCCATCACCATAGCCGAATGTAGCGCTGTCGTCGCCGAGTGGGTGAGAATCCTGCTTCTCGACGATGTCCCCTTCACCACCCAGAAGCCTGACCAACCTCGTCCATGCACCTTCTTGCTTCTCTGGTCACTTCCGACCCACCCAATACATCGGTCGGCGTTTCAGGTTCATGACCGCCAACACTCGGATTTTGTCGGGCTTTATGGAATAGAGAAGCGCTTAGGGAAATCGGAGAACAAGTCGCCGGCGGACTGTCTTCGTGATCAGCGAACCAGCTTCGGGGAAGTTCACGATGGCTTGAGTACAGCGCTCAACCTCGTCGAGGAGCGCCGCTCCCAGCCTGGGATTTTCTGACTCGTAGTACTGTGCGGCTTCGTTCAATTCACGGTGGGCTAACCGATGATAGGAAACTCGCTCCATTCATTTCAGCTTGGCCCATGCATCGTGGAACACCTTCGCGGCCGGCACGTCAACGCCAGGATCGGCATCCATCTCCACATCTCTGCGCTGCGCCTCCTCCGCCCAAAGCCTGGCATTTTCCGCCTCGGAAAGATTTTCTAAACTCTCCAAAAGTTTCCCCGCCAAGCGCGCTCGCGACTTTGGGTCGAGCTTCAATACCTCGGCTTCAAGTTCATTAATACTCATGGGCGCATTCTACACCAACCGGATTCTTGAACCAACCAATACCGCAGCGCACCCGATGATAATTTTCAACCCTGCTTCCCATCAGCAGCACGGTCGCCGCCGAATGGAAGAAAACCCTCCCCCTCGAGCGTGTCGGCTCCGGTGATCTGGTTAGCCGCTTTCATCTCTACAGGCCAAACCAGCGGGCACGGCGGCTCGAACCGAAGTGTTCCTTGTCGGCGCGGAGAGCCACCGAAGGCTCGTAGTACGTGCCCGTCGGACCATCGGGATTGGAGAAGAAGTCCACGTCCACGCGCCCGATCCGCCCGCCGCCGAACTC
Organism: Nitrospira sp.; assembly: GCA_029194675.1. Lineage (NCBI taxonomy): Bacteria > Pseudomonadati > Nitrospirota > Nitrospiria > Nitrospirales > Nitrospiraceae > Nitrospira > Nitrospira sp. Next base: position 823,713 of record JARFXP010000001.1, read on the forward strand.
GATGTAGCACGAGCCCGTTCCCTTGTGGGTGACCGGTGACTCTTGATTCCGCAGGCGAGCAATCAGGGCTGTGGCCACGGCACGCGCGGCGCCCTCGGCAAAGACCCCGGCTTTCGGCGTGCCTTGTCGCGCGCAATCGCCGACGGCATAGACATCAGGGAAGCGCGTTTCGAGCGTCTTGGGCTTCACTGGCACATACTTGTCCTCGGTCATGCCGCTCTCCTCGAGCAACTTCGGGGCACGGATGGCCGGGACGCCAAGGAAGAGGTCGTAGGGAAACTCGCGGCCATCGTCGAGGGTTACCACCCGGCGCTGCGTCTCGACCGATCGCACTTCACGGTCTGCGACGAACGTGATGTTCCGCTCCGCGAACGCGGCGAGCAGCGCGCGCGAGGTCTCGGGCGACGGAGGGACCGGAACTTCCAGCGGGAGGATGAGCGTGATCTCGCAGGCGCCGCGGATGCCGCGAGTCGCGAGGTAATCGTGCATCATCAGCGCGGCTTCACTGGGCGCCGGCGGGCATTTGAATGGCGCCCCGCCGACGGCAATGAGAATGCGGCCCTTGGTGAACGTGGGCAGGATTCCACCGAGTTGCGTCGCGCCCCCTAAGGTATAGAACTCGGTGGCGTCCGCCAGGCCCGGTGTGGCGGCAAAATCATAGTCTGCTCCAAGCGCGACGACCAGGAAATCCGCCTCGTGGGTTCCGCGATCGGTCGTGACACGCTTCGCTATGGGATCGATCGATGAGACCGTTTCCTGGAGAACCCGCACGCCGGGCTTCACGAATTTCTTATACGGCAGGCGCACCGCGTCGGGCCTCGTGCGCCCGAACAACACGTCGAGCTTCGAGAAGCCGAAATAGAAGGAGTCGTTCTTGTCGATGAGCGTCACGTCGATACGATCGCCGAACGCCTCCGAGAGCATGGTGCTGAGTTCGAGCCCGCCAAAGCCGGCGCCGAGAATGAGAATGCGCTGTTTCATACGCCTCCTGACTTGACAATCATTGAATCTTACCGGCTAACGTGCGGCTGAGCTGCGACACGGTCTCCTTCTCATAGGCTACTCGACCGGCAGGACGTGACGGCGACCGCGTCGTCTGCTCCATCCGCGAGTTATCCCGCGCCACTGCCCGGAGCCCGCTTGGATCGCAGTTCACGACTTCACCTCTGGGACGGCACCGGATAGATGCGCCTCAAGCGTGTGCAGCCAACGCTTCTCGGTCATTGTCAGGAGTTCACGCGACTCGCGCGCCAGCACCACGAACAAGGACGAAAGCCCATCCCATCGCGTGGGTTCGCCATACTTCCCCCTCACTCGATGAGGCGGATTGGCATCTAGATACTCCGCCTTCTCTCGAGCACTCTTGCGCGTGTTGCACTTCCCACATGCCGTCGCAAAGTTCGAGAGATCGTGCGCACCGCCTCTCGCATACGCGTGAACATGGTCGACACAAGCACCGAGCTCGTCAAGCAAAGGCGAAGCGTCTCGACGCCAGTTCGGATGAAAGTAGGCCAGCTGCATATCCGGCAGACGGGTGGCCACAAACTGTCCCGCGTACTTGAACGCCAAGTGAAAAACGGTCGGGCGGTGGCACAGTGCACAGATCCATCCGTCGCGAAAGTAAACAGCCGCCGCCGTCTCAACGGGGATCGCCGGCCTTGCGGTCTTTGGCATCTTCAGGTCTCCTGTGACACGTCTGGATAACTGTTGAGTATACTGACCGGCATAGTACGCAGATACTGCGTGCCAACTCTCGCACAATTCATGTGTTGGTTCATAGGCTTATCAGCTCTATCCACCAGAGGTAGCCTGCTATACAGGTCGGCATAGTTCCGTTATAGCTGCGAAGGGCTCAACCCTTGAGCCAGCGTATCGGCTGGGTTCCGTACCCCTTTGCCGCCCCGATTGAGGACATGCGTATAGATTGAAAGGCTGCAGATGGGAGTCAGGGTCACACTGGCTCTCGCAAGTCTTACATGGCGCCCACGACACTCTCACGACTGGTCAGGCGCGGGACATTCTCAGCCAATTGGTTGACTCGGTCAAGTCACTTAGATGATCGTCTTGGGAAAGAGCTTCGTGGAATGTCTTCATGCAGGTGATGGTTATTCGGCAGGAGAACTTGGAGGTCTGCTTGTTCAGATCAGCGTGAATTCGCTCCGCACCACAGCGCGAGCAGCAGCTCGTTTAGAGGTCCTCCGGTGAACTGGATCTCGTGGCCGGCGCCGGCAGCCACCGCCCGAGACGCGCCGATGTGTTCAGCGAGTTCGTCGCATATCGCGTCGAACCCCGCGCTGTGTCCACCAGATATGACAAGCTTCGGAAAGGTGGCCGCAGCCAGCTCCGCCAGCGGCAGCTCGCTATGCCAGACCGGCCGCCCATGGCGGAGCACGGGCACCAGTGGCATGATGCCAGCGATCACTTCGGGAGGCAGCCTGTCGGGGTCACTTCCCACTGCTTGCAAAAAGCGGTTGACCCCACTCTTGTCCAAAATAAGTTCTCAACAGGCCTCCGGCTTGTGAGTAGGATAGGTTGTTCAACGCACATCCATCCACGGCGTTCCCGCGCCGTGGCACCCACAAGCCGGAGGTGCAGTATGGTAACCGTCGCCAGTTGCTTTGCGCAAATGCTCGCCCTGATCGATCGCGCGGACTTCGCTCGGGCCGTTCGACAGCACGCCGCTGAGCGAGCAGCCAAGGGGTTCAGCTGCTGGGATCACTTGATAGCGATGCTGTTTTGTCAGATGGGTAGTGCGCACTCACTTCGAGAAATCTGTGGCGGCTTGGCCACCGCCCTTGGCAAACTCGTCCACCTTGGCATCCGTCGGACACCGACTCGGTCCACGCTGGCCTATGCCAATGCGCATCGGCCCTGGCAGCTGTACGAGACGCTCTTCTATCAAGTCCTCACCCGTTGCCAAGCCGTCGCGGCCTTGAAGCGCCGCCGGTTCCGGTTCAAGCACCCCTTGCGCACCCTCGACGCAACGATCATTGAACTCTGTGCCACGGTGTTCGATTGGGCCAGATTCCAGCGGACGAAGGGGGCGATCAAGCTCCATCTGCAGCTGGATCACCAGGGGTGTTTGCCCTGCTGGGCCCTCGTGACCGACGGCGACACCAACGACGTGCGGATCGCCCAACAGCTCACCTTTGCGCCAGGCACCATCGTGGTGATCGATCGCGGGTATCTCGACTATGCCCGCTATCATCGTTGGACGGTCGACGAGGTGGGATTTGTCACCCGTCCCCGCACCAACATGCTCTACGAAGTGCTGGAGCAACGCTCCGTGCCGACACGCGGACCGGTGCTGGTCGATGAGGTGATCCGTCTCACCAGTTCCCATGCGGCTGACCGGTGCTCGGTCCCCCTGCGACAGGTGACGATCTGGGATGAGAGACAGCAGCGGCCGCTACGGTTCCTGACCACTCTCATGCAGCTTGCGGCCAGCACGATTGCCGCCATCTATCGGGAGCGCTGGCAGATCGAACTCCTCTTCAAGGCCTTGAAACAGCATCTCCGGATCAAGACGTTTGTGGGCACGAGTGAGAACGCCGTACAGGTCCAAATCTGGATCGCCCTGCTCGCGATGCTGCTGTTGAAATTTCTGCAGCTGAAGTCCACGTGGCCCTGGAGTCTCTCGAATCTGGCCGCGTTGCTCCGCTTCAATCTGTTGACCTATCGGGATCTGTGGGACTGGCTCAATGCGCCCTTTGAACGGCCGCTGCTCATACCAGCGCCGCCCCAACAGAGGCTATTCGCTACCTGATCTTGGACAGCAGACCGGACAACCTGAACTGGATGGGTGACCAGAGACCGTCTCATATGCCGCATTCACGGGGAAGAACTCGAAACAGCCGACTATTTTGGACAGCAGTGGGTTGACCCAGTCTTCATCAGGGAGGTCCTGATCCCAGAGGGCTCGAACTTCGTCCGCAAGGGTCCGCGCGGCAGGAACGTGCCGGCCCAAGGCGAGTGCAGCCGGCTCCAGCAACGCCAGAGATAGCGTCGCATCCGGACGGCGGGCGGCTGCGAACAGTACTCCAAGGCCTCCGTAAGAGTGCCCGACGAGGTGCGCGCCATCGCCCATGAGTTCAACGATGTCGTCGGCATCGCGTAGGAAATCCTCACCTTCCGCCACGGGGCTTTGTCCGTAGCCGCGCCGGTCAAGCACCAACAGTCGAAAACCCTCATCGGCGAGCGGTCGCTGCGCCTGCCACTCCTCGGCACCGGTCGCGAGCGAGCCGTGCACGAGCACCACAGGCGTGCCTGTTCCCCAGGAGTCTACAAACAGGTCGCTCATTTGCCGGCGCTTGGCTTAAAGGACAACAAGCTGTTTGAAATGCTCACCAGATGCATTGCGATGCTCATCGTGCCGCCATGGAGTGTGGCGAACATGGGCATACGTTACTCCGACCTCATTCTCGTTGCCAAGAGCGAGGCAAGCGGTGGTGTGGTTTTCTTCCGCGCGTATTACGAGCGAGCACCGCCATTTCTCTCTTCTTTTCTCTTCCAAGCGGGCGGCCTGGTGGTCTCCTCACTGCGCGCATTCCCAGAGCACCGGCTGGTTCTCTTTCTTCCCCACAACCCCGGGCTAGCGCGTGGGGTCTCTCCCACTGCGCGCATGCAGCGAGCACACCATCATCCAGCAAGAATCCGATTGATTTGTGTGCGGGCTGCGCGAGCAAGGAGAGACCTCACACGCTAGCCCATCACCGGCGAGCCGTGGTGATGGATCATCAGCCACTCATCGCCGATCAGTTCGTAGAGGTTCGTGGCGAGGACCTTGGCTTGTTGCGGTTCGTCGGACTGTTGGGTAGTGAGATTCTCGACACAAATGATCCAAGCCATATCGCCCGCCACCTGGACCATCACGTCGGTGAGTTCGAACTTCATCGAGAAGGTGTTATTGAAGATCAGCACCCAGGAATCGCGGACGGCGGGCCACCCAGAACGAATCGTCCAGCCCGGGTGTATACAGGTGACATATTCTTGATGGACCCAGATCTCGTCCATTTTGGCGATGTCGAGGCTCTCAAAGGCATCGTAGAATTTCTGGTTGGCCCTTGTAACGGCTTCAATACGCTGTTTCAACACAGCTGCGCCTCTCAGTCAGCGGAGCCGTATCATACTGGAATCATCAGGAACAGGCGAGCAGGGAATCAGGCGAACGACTAGCCCACATTATTCATGACGGTTCGTGACGAAACCGCCAAGACGCCAAGCGGGACGGGCGCGTGGAGCCCCGAGAGGCCAAGGCGTACTTGATACAGTACGTCGAGGTCGCGAGGGGCGAGCCCGCCCGCCGGCATGCCGCAATGTTGCATGACGGCTTGTCGCAGCGGCGTATCGGCGGTTGCAGTAGAAGCGTTCATGAATAATGCGGGCTAGCCTTGATCAAGCTTTGCCGTTTGACGATTGACGGCCCAAACCCCGGCCAGGATGAGCCCGATGCCGATGAGTTCGAACACCCCGACAGATTCCCCCAAGATCAGGGCGGATAGCCCGATTGCCGCAACCGGTGTCAGGTTCCCCAAGACTGAGGCCCGCGATGGTCCGATGCCTTTCACGCCAAAAAGCCATGCCTGCTGGGCCACAGCCGTGGCAAAGATGATGAGATAGCCCAGTGCGAGCCAATCAGAGGTGGTCACCGAGGTGACACCGGCGGTCATCATTTTTTGATCTGTCCACAGGAGCGGAATCTGTAGGACCGTCGCGACCATCAGTGACGTCCAATTCACGGTCAGCGCCGAAATTCGCTCCATGATGGCGCGGCTGCCGATACTATAGAGCGCCCAACTCACGACGCCGAGAAAGACCAACATGCTTCCCAGTAGCGGCTGCTCGCCCGCCGCTTGAAAGCCTGCTACGGAGACCAGTCCGACGCCCGCGAAGGAAAGTACCGCTCCGGCCCACACTGCGCGCAACGGCACATCTCGAATCAACATTGCCGAGAGCAGGGCCGTGACGACAGGGCTCGATCCGATAATCACCCCGCCAACCGCTCCGCTCACATAGTTGAGTCCCATAAGAATGAGCAGATGGTTGCCCAACACGCCGAGCCCGAGTAGCCCCAGCGACCCCATGTCGACTCGACTGATTTTGATCGTACCGCCTTCTTGCGACCACCAGGTTGCGAGGAGGATCGCCAGCCCTCCGATATCGCGCAGGACCGACGCTTCGACGGCGGAAAACGAGCCGAGGGCCATCTTCTGCGCCACAATGGAACCGCCCCACAGAACCGCCGCGAGCACGACAGATCCGTAGGCCAGCGTATTGTCCGGTTGACTCATTGTCATTGGATACCGTCGTTCCGGCTTGGCGTCAAGCAGTATTCCACCGACATTTCACTTGCTTGACGGCGTTGAGCGTTATGAATGGTTCAACCAATCAGATATCTTCCGCCTATTTCACCTCATCAGAACGAGGTATCATAGCCGTTGTCCCAGGGCTCGTCCGGCATTGCCGTTCGTGACGAGAGGCGAAGGAGGTGCGGCAAGATGCGAGGCCGCAGGCCTGGAAAAACCGGAAGTGTATTCGCTGGAATACAATACATTGAGGATTTTTCGGGCCGAGAACGATGCAGATGGTTGCAGATCGTTCGTCGCAGTAGAACGGTCAATGTCGGACAGGCTCCTTGATTCGAGGCCTATCCCGCTTGCGTGGAAGACGATTGTCGATTTCAGGCTACTCCGACGACCAGCAAGTAGGCGTTCATCTCCAGACGGGAAAAAGGAGGACCTATGAGGAGGTGACAACGAATGACCGAATAGACTGCATGGATTAACCACCAACAGAACGTGGAGTACACCATGAAATATCTCTGCCTGGTTTACGTCGAAGAAAAAGTGCTGAATGCTTTTCCAAATCACGAGCGCCTCGCGATCTCCGATGAAGCGATGGCCTACTGTGACACATTGCAGAAAGCCGGCCGCTTGCTCGCCGCCTCCCCGCTCCATCCGGTGGAAACCGCGACCACGGTGCGGGTCCGAGCGGGCAAGACGTCGACCACCGATGGCCCATTCGCCGAGACCAAAGAGCAACTCGGTGGATTTCTCATGATCGACGTGCCGGACTTGAACGACGCCATCCGTGTGGCGGCTCATTTTCCGGCCGCCCGCTTCGGCGCGGTGGAAGTCCGCCCCTTAAAGGAGCACGGTTGCGCGTAACGGGATTCACCATGAGCGACGACTCACTGACACAGGCGCGCGAGAGGGTGGAAGAAGTCTATCGTTCCGAGTCGCGCCAGGTGCTGGCCACGTTGATTCGTCTGCTTGGCGATTTCGACGCAGCCGAAGAAGCGTTGCACGAAGCGTTCGTAGCGGCGACGGAGCAATGGCCACGCGACGGCGTACCGGTCAATCCTCGCGCATGGCTTGTCTCCACCGGCCGCTTCAAAGCCATCGACGGCATGAGACGGCGTGCCCGATACGACGCGTCCTTGGGGAGTTCGCCAAGCAGATCGAAACGGCGACGAGCGATCCGGTGGAGCAGGAGGATCAGCACATCGAGGATGATCGATTACGGCTGATTTTCACCTGCTGTCATCCAGCTCTTTCATCGGACGCACAAGTGCCCATGACCCTACGAGAGGTCTGCAATCTCACCACGGAAGAAATCGCACATGCGTTTCTCACCAAACCGGCCACGATTGCACAACGGATTGTGCGCGCCAAATCGAAGATCCGCGATGCGCGCATCCCTTACGAAGTGCCGCCTCCAGCCGAGTTGCCGGACCGATTGGATACGGTGTTGCACGTCGTCTATCTTCTGTTCAACGAGGGCTATTCGGCTTCGTTCGGCACCTCGCTCACCAGAGCCAATTTATCCGGCGAAGCGATTCGCCTCGGCCGACTCCTCTTACATCTCTTGCCGGAGCCGGAGGTCATGGGTCTACTTGCCTTGATGTTGCTGCACGAATCACGGCGTGCCGCACGCACGTCCGAAACAAAGGGCTCGTATTGTTGGAACATCAGGACCGCTCTCTGTGGAATCAGAACCTCATCAGGGAAGGCATCGGGTTGATCGAACGAGCACTGGCTTCACGGCGCTTCGGTCCCTACACCTTGCAGGCAGCCATTGCCGCGGTCCACGCCGAGGCCCAAGCACCCTTGAGACCGATTGGTCTCAAATCGTCGCATTGTATGATCTGCTCTTGCGCGCCGACCCATCACCGATCATCGCACTTAACCGAGCCGTGGCGGTCGCGATGCGGGATGGACCAGCCAAGGGATTAGAGTTGGTTGATGATCTCCTGGTCGGCGGTGAGTTGGCCAACTATCATCTGGCGCACGCTGCACGGGCTGATCTCTGTCGACGACTTGGAAAAGACGCAGAGGCCCGCGCTTCATACAAAAAGGCGCTTGCTCTCACCAAGCAAGAACCGGAACAGCGGTTTCTGGAAAAGCGACTGGCCGAGTTGGCGGACTGAGTGTGGCCTTGATGATCAACCAGCCTCGCCTGATCATTGACCGCTATCCTTCCCTGCCGTCCTCTGACTGACCCATCCATCGCTCCGCAAGGGCAGACCGTGACAAACGGAGACCCAAGCCATGGAGGCTCAGAATTTGGTAACATGGTCCGGCGAGCCTAACCATGAATCGTCAGAATTGGGTCGGATCGATCTTACTTGTGCTGTTTGTGCTCCTGCTGGGCATCGGCCTCGCGTCATGGAAGTACGAATCGTTCCAGAGCGAGCAGGCCGCCTCGGCCAATCAGCCGGAGCCGATGGAGTCGGTCACCCTTGCCGTCGCACGAGCGATCGACCACCGCCAGACTACCACGTCGATCGGCACCGTGCTGGCCTTACGTTCCATCACGCTGAAGAACGAACTCGCCGGGACGGTCCGGGACGTCCGGCTCATCCCGGGCAGATCGTGGAACCGGGGACGTTACTGGTTGCGCTCGATGTGTCAGTGGAAGAAGCGGAGCTCAAGGCCCAAGAAGCCCAGGCCGCCCTGGCTAAAACAATCCTCAATCGCAGGCGAAGCCTGAATCAAGAGTTGGCGACCACGCAGGAAGAAGTGGATCGCGCCCGCGCCGACCTGGATGTGGCACGAGCTCAGATCGCCCGCACGAAGGCCATCATCGCCAAGAAGACGATCCGGGCCCCGTTCCGTGCGCGCGTCGGCATTGCCGATGTCCATCCAGGCCAGTATCTAGAGGAGGGGACGTTGCTCACAACGCTCCAGGGCGTCGGCGAAGCCGTGCATGTGGACTTCACAGTCGCGCAGCAGATCGCCGCCGGCTTGCAGGGCGGCGAAGCCGTCGAAGTGCTCGCGGCCGGTGATTCCCCGGTTGTCACGGCCAAGATCGTGGCTCTCGACGCCCGCATCGATCCGACGACCCGGAATGCCATGATACGTGCCAGAATCGAAGGCACCAACAATGTACCGGCACCCGGAGCTTCGGTCCGAGTCCGGGTCCCGGTCGGCCCTCAACGTACAGTCGTCGCGATACCAGTCAGCGCGCTCCGTAAGGGGCCGGGAGGCGACCAAGTATTCGTCATCCTGTCGGACAAAGATGGACGCAACCGAGTCCATACCCGACAGGTTGAAAGCGGCCCCATGTTCGGGGATGAGATCGTGATCCATACCGGCCTGGCGGCCGGCGAGCAGATCGCAGCGGTGGGCTCCTTTAAGCTCCGCGATGGGGTCCTCGTCGCGGTCGCGAAGGCCGCCGAGAATGACTCGAAAGAGCATCACGAGGCCGGAAAGCCTTGAACCGATCCTGATGCCACAGGACACCACCCGAACATCGTTCGGCGACGTGTTCACCAAACATCCCCTGTTGGAGATCGTCGTCATCCCGGTCAACCTACTTGACCGATCCGAAACACAGGCCTCGAGAACGGAAAAAGCTATGCACCACAGGTTGCCACGCAAGTTGTTCAGCGCGTTATTGGTTGTCATGCTCTCTCTCACCGGTTGTATCGAGCGGGCCTATCAGCGCATGAACGATCCCTCGCGGGACGTCTGGCAGAAACCACAAGTCGTCGTTGAAAAGCTGGCCATCGCGCGGGGATCGCGCGTTGCAGACTTGGGTGCCGGCGGAGGGTACTTTACCTGGCATCTGGCCAAGGCGGTCGGGCCAAGAGGAACGGTCTATGCGGTTGATATCGAGGAGCGAGCCATTAACATGATCTTCAAGGAGATGGTCGCCCGAGGGACCCCGAATGTCCGACCGGTCCTGGCCGAGCCGCACGATCCAAGACTTCCAGAGCCCGTCGACCTGGTGTTCAGTTGCGATACCTACCACCAAATAAATGACCGCGTCGCCTATTTTCGGTCTCTTGCCTCATCGCTACGGCCCGGCGGTCGCGTCGCGATTCTCGATTTTTATCCTCGTGGATTCGTTTCCGGCCTATTCGATCACAGAGTCGAGAAAGCAGAGGTCCGGCGCGAAATGGAGGACGCCGGCTATCTCCTGGTAGGTGATTACGATCTCATCGATCGCCAGCACTTCCAGATTTTTGCGAAGGCGGAGAGTTGAGATCCGGTCATTCTCGGGTTCCATGAACAGAGGTTAGAGCCAAGCAATTCTTTCTTACGTCTCCATCATTTCGAGCCTGGTATCAAACTCGTTTCCGCAGGCTGTGCACCGGATGCAATCCGATTCCACCGTAAATTCGTCTGAACGTATCCCCATGCCGCCGCACTCCGGGCAGCGGGCGAGGTGGACCTTCTGATCATCCACCGTCTCGTATTGCACACCATGAAGACAGTACACCGGTTTTCCATCAAGCTGCCATGGTCGTCCTGCATTGTCGATGACCGGTAAGACGAGGTAATGATGGTTCACGTAGTCCTCCATCTCGCGGCGATTCGCAAAACCGTCCTTGACCAGTTTACCGGATACAGCATCGTATAGCCCGCTGTCTCTTACGATCACTTTAGTCGGCCCCATCGGTTCACCTCCCGGCAACAATCCATAATGAGTGTAGAGGTATCTCAAAAACCCGTGTCTTCTACGCATTGCACGTCAGACATTGCGAGTCTCATGTTAGACGACACCCGAGTAGTACCGCAGAATATTGGAGACCGAGATGACGCCGATAATCTGTCCGTCTTGCGTGACGGCGACGTGCCTGGTGGCCTGGTCCTTCATGAGCCGCACGGCCTCGATAATCGGACGATCGCCTGCAATGGCCACCACCGGTTTGCGCATGCAGGCTTTGGCCGGCGTGGTATTCGCGTCGACGCCGTTGGCGACCACTGCGCGCGCAAGAATCGAATCCGTGATGAACCCCACGTACGATTGATCGTCCGTCAGAAGCAGTGAGCCCAATTTCCATTTCTGCATCACCAGCCCCGCCTCCCGCAGGCTTGCCTCTTGCGAGAGACTCTGGATCTCGGGAGTCATGTGTTCCACCACTTGGGGTCCGATCAGGGTCCTCCGACTGGCCTTCCCCCTTTGGGTTCGGTCGCGCGGCGGGCTTCCAACTCCGAGACGCAGCTTTCCAATACCCGGCTCCGCTGGAGCAAGCTGTATCGTTGATCGTCCATTCCGGCGCTTTCCGGTGCTTCGTCCGTCATGTTCACCAGGCCGGCCGCTTCACCCAGTTCAGCATACTCATAGGCATGGAGGAGATCGGAGGTCTGGCCAAGGAGATCGCCGATCAATCGCTCCGTGTCCAGATCAAACTCCTCCAAATTACGGGTCGGTGTGCCCTTGCCCAGGAACGTGGCCAGTTCAGCCAACTGTTTGCGCATGCGTTCGATACTACGATCGAGTGAAATCCGTTGTTTTGCAGAAGCGGTGCGCGTAGACATAACACCTCCTCTATACAGGCGGGAATGAATTAGGTGGATGATACCTCCATCGGAATAAGCGAAGCAAGCCGCTCGAATTGGTGTTCAATTGCAATATCCACCATATAATTGTGACTATCCAGCCTGTCGACCCAACTCATTTGACGCGAGGCAACGATCCTCGATAACCTTAGTGACAACCGCAACCCACCCGAGAGCCGGACGCATTATCGTTTCGATAGCTCATTGGCGACAGCATGCGTATCAATGCTCAATTCAGGGAACCTATCCTGCTCGGCGTCACACTCCTGCTCTTCATCGGGTTATTCATCTTCGACATCTACACGCCTACGGCCTTCGCCGACCATGCGCTCTATGTCATAGTCGTGTTGATCGCCACAGCTTCACGTTTTTCATGGCTACCGTCCCTAGCCGCCGGAGCGGGAACGCTCCTCACGATGGTTGGAGGACTTGGAGCCCGTGGTTTGTCGATTTACCGCGATGGGTCCAGATGGGAAACCGGGCCATCACGATTGTGGCTTTGTGGGTCCTGGTCTGGTTTGCCTGGAAACGGCGCCAAGCGGAAACGGCACTGCAGAAGGCGAACGAAGATCTCGAACAAAAGGTCACAGAAAGGACTCAGGAACTCGCCACCGTGAATCGATCTTTGGTAACGCAAATCACGGAACGCGTTCAGACTGAACAGGCGCTGCGTCTCTCGCAGGGGCGGCTTGCCGACATCTTAGATATCGCCGAAGACGCCATCATCGTCACCGCGGACGATCGATCGATCACGCTCTTTAATCAAGGGGCGGTGAAACTATTCGGCTACGATCCGGAGGAAGTGCTCGGAAACCGGATCGACCTGCTGCTACCCGAACGGTTTCGGATTGATCATCCATCCTACATGAACGCGTTTGTCCATGACACTGAATCGGCTCGTCCGGATGGCACAGCGACGTGAAATGTTCGGTCTGAAAAAGGATGGAAGTGAGTTTCCCGCGGAAGCGAGTATCTCCAAGCTGAGCCTTGGCGAGAGGACGACGTTTACAGTGATCGTGCGGGACATCACGGACCGATTGAGGACTGAACGGCAGCTCCGGTCGCTCACCACCGAACTGATGGCGGCGCAGGAAGAGGAACGTCGGCGCATCGCACGCGAACTTCACGACGACGTGAATCAGCGGCTGGCTCTGCTGGCAATCGAGATGACGAATATGTTGTCCGACCCAGCGACGCTGACCATCCAAGCTAAGGAGACGATCCAATCCCTCAATCAACGGTTGGTGAGGATTTCCGATGATGTCCGCCGCATGGCCTACCAATTTCATCCTTCCGTCCTGGACGACCTTGGTCTGACTGCGGCGCTCAAACACATGGCTGATGAATGGTCGGAGCAGACTGGGATTAAAACCGTCATCGTACAGCAAGAGGTAACCGATACTTTGCCGCGCGATATTGCCAGTTGTCTCTATCGAGTGGCGCAGGAGAGCCTGACCAACATCATGAAACATGCCCGCGCCGCACGCGTGGGCTCGAATTGACCTGTGACGACCAAGAGATTACGCTATCGATTTATGATACCGGTGTCGGCTTCGATCTCAAGGACATTCGGGCTCGCCATCCCGGGTTGGGTCTTGTCAATATGCGGAGAGGGTACGGTCCGTGCGAGGCCGATTAGACATCCAGTCCCAACTAGGCCGAGGCACACACATCATTGTGCACATTCCATTCTCTGGAGCGCTACATGAAGAAACCACGAGTTCTTATAGCTGACGACCATACCTTTGTGCTCGAGGGATTCAAGAAATTGCTGGAAGACCATTGCGACGTGGTAGGCGCCGTAGAAGACGGTCGCGCCTTGATCGAAGATACTCTCAATCTCCGGCCTGACATCGTGGTACTGGACATTTCAATGCCCCGGCTGAACGGCATCGAGGCGGCGAAGAAGCTCAAGAAGCAGATCCTGAAGTAAAACTGATTTTCGTCACGATGCATGCTGACCTGGCTTATGTCAACGCAGCGTTCAGAGCAGGAGCATCAGGCTACTTACTGAAACGATCGGCGGCCACCGAATTGATGCAGGCGGTTCAATCCGTGATGAACGACAAGTTCTATATGACTCCCCTCATTACGAAAGAAGTCATGGCATCTTTCCTGAAACCGACACAGCCCCGTTCAGCCACGATTGAGGACTTGACGACAAGGCAGCACGAGATTCTGCAATTGGTCGCCGAAGGACTGTCCGCGAAAGAAATCGCCGACCAGCTGAAGATTTCTCACCGTACCGTTGAATTTCACAAGACTAAGATCATGGAACAACTCAACGTCCACACAACGACGGAGTTGGTCAAGTACGCCATGGCGCATGGCTTGGTCACAACAGCGTGATTCCTCTGTTTGCAATAGGGTAGTTGCCTCACTGAAACCTCGTAGTTTCTGCAAACACAGCCGGTAGTCTTCTTTCTCTCCCCCACTACCGCTCAACTAAACTACATCGTCCTTGGTCTGAGGCATCTCCGGATCCCGCGCCTTCTGGCGAGTCTTCGGCGAACTGGGCGCACTGATGATGGTGGCATCCACGATGGTCCCTCGGCTCACCTGCAAGCCGTGCGTGACCACATGCGCTCGGATTCGCACAAAGAGTGGTTCGCCCAGCTGGTGGGTTTCCAGCAGGTGGCGAACCTTGCCGAGCGTCGTCTCATCCGGTTCATCTCGTCGAGAAACCGTTCCCGCCGGGTGGGCTTGCGATACTGTTCAAACGTAACCTCGGCCAACGTTGATTGCTGCATGGGCGCGCCTCCTCATCAGTGCTGCGCTACCCGTAACCCATCACGAGCGGAGAATAAATCAGCCCTTCCTAGAACTGATTCCAGAGCATCTGATTTGTGACTTCGTGATGGAAAAGCACTTCCGAAGCCTTCACGATCGTCCCAAGCTCTTTCGAAGATCGATCCGCTACCAATTGCTTGAAGCTCGCATACTTCTTCTTACTGTCGTCGCCGAGGATTTCGGCGATAAATTTCGACTCGTTGAACAGCGCAATCGCATCATTGATGTTGCCCGGAAGGAATCCACCGCGCACGCCGGCTGTCTGTTCCTTTTCCAAGCGCTCCCCTTCCAGACCGGTCTTAAGCATGGTGTACAGCACGAGGTAGGGGTTCGCATCGGGAGCGACCGAACGCAATTCGATGCGCGCCGTTTTTTCATTAGCCATCGGGATACGGATCATAGAGCCACGATCGATCGCCGAGACCTTGATCTGGTTCGGCGCCTCAAAATGAGGATCTAGGCGGCGATACGCATTCACCGACGGATTGAACACAAGACAGATCTCCGGCGCGTGATTCAGAAGCTTGAGGATGAAGTCCCAGGCCAGATCGGAGAGGCCGTCTTTCCCCTTCGCATCGTAGAACATATTCTTGCCGTTCTTGCTCAAGGAAAAATTGGTGTGCATACCGGAACCGTTGATCCCGACGAACGGCTTCGGTAGGAATGTGGCGGTGTGTCCCATGGAGCGGGCCACTTGGCGGCAGATCAGCTTGTACAGTTGCACCTGATCGGCCGCACGCACCGCATCGGCATAGGAAAAGTTCATTTCGAACTGCGAGGGTGCGACCTCCGGATGATCCTTTTCGTTCTTGAAGCCCAACGCCCGCTGGGCTTCCGCCGACTTGTCGATGAACTGGCGAAGCGGATCCATCGGGAGTGAGTGGTAGTACCCGCCGGTTGAGATGAGCTTCAGCCCCTGTTCGCGGTACCGTTGCTCGGCGTTCGGCCCTTCCACCAGAAAGCCTTCGATTTCACAGGCGGCATAGGCCGTCAGACCTTCCTTCTTCTTGAGGTGCTCCGTGAAAGATTTCAGCATGCCCCGGAAGTCGCTGTGATATGGCGTCCGATCGCTGTTTAAAACAGACGCAAAGAAAATCACCTTCCCCGCCCCGATCACATCGGCGGGAAAGTAGCGGATGGACGACCAGTCGACGGCAAGACGCAGGTCCGACTCATGTTGCGGCGTGAATCCCCTGATCGACGACCCGTCAAACGTCAGATTCGCCAACGAGTCCAGCAGAAACTTCTTGTCGTAATCGAGCATGTGGAGGCGTCCCTCGATATCAGAGAAGCACAAGGTGACGGCTTTGATGTGCTTTTCTTTCTTTAACCAAGCCGTATATTCCTGCTCGAGATCTTTTGCGTCGGTCTGCCCGGCGCGCTCCGCCGCCTGGAGATTCATCTCTTCGGGCTCTTCATACGGAATCTCGAGGAAACTCTTCAGCTCGGCCGCTGTCTTTGAATTCATTGGTCACCTCAACAGTTCGTAGTATTAAAGGGTAGATATATGTGCACCCAGCTCACATCGCCTGGATGCAGCTTGGCTTCACGATCACCTCTACCGGGAAGACCACGAAGCAACCATCCAGACGGGAACGAGTCTCGCACACCTTGCTTAGGTATGCAATGTGGATTTGAGGACATGTGGATTTTGAGGAATGAGCGTGGTCCATGTTCTTTCAACCTGGGCCATCACTAACCGCCGAACTCAACAGTGTGCTCGCCATGACGATGCGTAATGACTGGTCGGCCTGAACCTCGTCAAGGTAACTCTCGCGCGAACCGGCTACCTGCCACCTGGCCCACTCGCAAGAACACCTTTGCCGGTGGCCCCTACAAACAACCGAAGCCCGCGCGCCCTACAACAGGCGTGCGCCCGAGGCGATCGAACTTCCAGACCATCAGCATATCGCCATGCTCCAATTGTTTCAGGCAACGCTTAAGGGCAGGGCGGTTAAGGGTCGGGCCGCTTCTACCTTCATCAACAAGAGTTTTGTTTCAGCCCGCTCTTTTGAGCGCGGTAAGTTGCAAGTCAGGATTGTGGTCGTCGGTAGAGACACGGGCATATCCGTATTTCATAAAATGGTTCCTTGCTGCGCCGCCTAGCTGTAAGCCAGGCGGTGTTACTGTGGTAAAAACGTGCGTCAGTGAACAAACCCACCTTGCTCAG
This sequence comes from Nitrospira sp., assembly GCA_029194675.1. Taxonomy (NCBI): domain Bacteria; kingdom Pseudomonadati; phylum Nitrospirota; class Nitrospiria; order Nitrospirales; family Nitrospiraceae; genus Nitrospira; species Nitrospira sp. Next base: position 840,462 of record JARFXP010000001.1, read on the forward strand.
CGATGGCGGCAGCATCTCGCGCACCATGAAGAACCCGGACAACAATAAGTCTGCGCTGAGTCACTTGGTAGTAAATGGCATAAGGATGGTGAAACGTCACACGCAAGCCCGTACCGAGTTGGTCGCGGGTCGTGCCAATTAGCGGAGATTGCCGCACCACATCTATAGTCTTGGTAATCCATTCAAAATAACGGTTTGCAGTGATTTCATTGGCTTCAGTCGCAATGTATGTCCAGATTTCCGCAAGGTCGGCTTCCGCTGCATCGGTGAGATGGAGGGTCAAGACTTGCCTGATAACTTCCTCCCTCTAGCAATGATTCGTTTTTTATCAAACGGACGTACCCGACCAGCAGCAATGTCAGCCAATCCCTTATCGATATCTGCTTTCAGTGCCGCAAATTCCTGAGATTGAAATGCTCGGCGTTGTTTCCATTCGCGCAAGGCTTCGCGCACAACTTCGCTGGTAGAGGCATAGTCACCGTCATCAACCGCCGCTTTGATGACCGCCGCCATGTCAGTAGGCATGGTGATAGTCATGCGTTCAATACTAGCCATAACGTCCTCCGTGTATGATTCATAAATCATATTCTATCATATTATTTTACTAAGACAATTGGATATTTGCAGGCGGGTCAAGCCACATGGGCACTATCCTCCACCGTACGCCTCCGGGCAACGAGTGAGCCGAGTATCATTCGATCCATCCCGCGAGCCGATCTCTGCCGGCGGCTGGGGCGAACAACTGAAGCCCGCGCGGCCTCCGAGCAAGCGTTGAGCCTGAGCCAGCAAAAGCAGGACCGTGACTTTCCCAAACAATGACTCACGACCCCGTTTTGTGGTTCAACCATTCAAGTCTAAGCTGTTTTCTTGATGCGCTTGCTCGCCTGTAACACGGTAAACCCGATGATTTCGTCTCCTTCATAACGGACAATCACATCGTCGTCGGTCATTTCGCTATCGGTCGCATGACTGGGCTTCTTGTAATTCACGTACAGGGTGTCCGCCTCAGCATCATACGCCAGCCAGACGGCATGCTGCGGCGCCCGGTTCACGGCTGGAATGAGCTTCAGATACTCCTGAATGTCCGCTATGGCCATAACTGCCTCCTCTTCTCCAGAGACCGAATGCGACGGGTCAGAAACGCTGTGATGACAAAGCCATCGTCGCCCTGTTCTCGATACACGACCACAAGATGTTTCCCCTTTTCTATTTCGTGAACAGCCAGGAGCTCTCCATCCCCACCGACCAGGACCCGGTCGTGAGACGACACAGTCTCCAGCACATCCACGCGCAACCCAGCAAGTTCACCATGCTCCTTGGTGATATGAGCCCACCGCTCATCCGTAAGCCGAACAGTGTTTCCACTCTTGGAAACAATGCGGTCGACCATGCCACTCGTCAGTGCACCGTGCTTCTACCGCCCCGGTGAAGCCGAGGTCGAAGCCGCAGCCTGTACACGATATTCTTCTATCCGCCAGCTGGCGCCAGTGTAGCACAATCTCAATCAGGAACAGCGACCTGGCAAGGCTTGCGTGGACGATGCCGTGAACTTCACCAGACGTAGGGATTCAGCACCTTGTTTCAACTGTGCGATTCCAAAGCCAGACCCTATTTTATACGACAAGGAGCAACAGAACACCTTTCACGACCTTGAACGAGGCAATCGCGGCGAGGGCGCGTCGTCACTGTGTGAGGAGAATATCACGTGCGACGAGGAGGCGGATGAGAGGGAGGGACTTTCTGGTTAAGAAACCTGGCTGGATTTAATGGTCTGGGTCGGTTCAATGGCCAGAAAATACACCCGATGACTATAAAGTACTCCCGACCCTTTTCTAGACCGATGGACTGTGCCCTCTTGACCGGCGCCTTCGAGATGGGCGACCCCTTTTTGTGGCCTATCGGGATCTGTGGGACTGGCTCATTGCGTCCTTTGAACGGCCGCTGCTCATACCAGCGCCGCCCCAACAGAGGCTATTCGCTACCTGATCTTGGACAGCAGAACGGACAACCTGAACTGGATGGGTGACCAGAGACCGTCTCATATGCAGCATTCACGGGGGAAGAACTCGAAACAGCCGATTATTTTGGACAGCAGTGGCCGACTCCCTTTGTTTCATCCCTGAACCGGGCCGAACAGATCAAGTTTCTCGTAGGTACATGGAGTGGCTATTCCGGCTCAAAGCCTAACAGATGCAGTTGCGTTTGGAAGGGCAAATTATCCTGCTTACCAGTTACTTCCATACGCTCGAGGCGATAGTCCTTCTTACTGACCAAAACCTTAAGCGCTGCAATCCGATTGAGGGCGACTACTGCCAGATCATCATTAAATTCGAGGTTGTTCAAAACGCGCTTCGCTTTCGCCATCTTGATCTTTCCTTCGAGGACCAGTCGCCCCTCGGTTTCGCCCATGAACCGCAGATCATAAAACGAGAACAGCCGCGCCAGAAACTCATGCATAGGAATGCGTGCGGCGAATGGGAATCCCATCATAGATAGCAGCTCATCCGCTCCCGAAATTACTAATGGTTCTTGTATTTCACTAGCGATCTCTGGCGCTCCTTTCGAGACAATTACCCGACCCGTCGGATTTACCTCGTATGTGACCTTACCTTGATCAAAAACGCCTCCCGAGTAAGTGTTGATCCGCACTTCGTTTTTGGCGTGTCGGATCAGTTTGTTCGAGGAATCGATCTCCGTCCGGAGCCCCGCGAGCTTTCCCTCTCGCACTTTAAGCTCGCACGATTGCCTGACGAAAGGCCGAGTCTTGGACGTCTCAGGACCAAGTGTCGTCTGAAACATGAACTGCGATACGTACGAGGGAACAACTGCAAGGCGAGCCAGGGCGTTTGTGATGATATCGAATGCGTTTTGGCCTCGATCCCAGCGGTTAACGATGTCCATCGAAAATCCGTTTCGAAATTCCCGCCACACCTCGTCATCGAGAGGTGTTCGGACCGGTGGATGACGATAGTTGATAAGCGCCGTATTACTGTCGATTCCTAACGCGAGATAGAACATGGAAATGCGCTTACCAAAAGCATCGGCGGTAACCGTCAGAGTAGGGTAGGTCGCAATCACCTCCTTGACCACATTGACGTTTGTCGCGTTCATTGCAGCCATTTGGGCTTGAAGCTCATCTTCCGCCGAGAATCTGCCATCGAAGTAACCGACGTTCATACTTATCCTGGTATGAAAGACACCGTGCTTAATTCGTGTGAAGTCACCAGTCTTACGCACGATGTCCAGATCGTCTTTGACGCCCCAGAGAAATCCATCAATAGCGTCACCTAGTCCAATGGGGCTCATCACATAATTCCGCGGTAGACTCAGGAAAACGGGCGTATTGACGATTAGGGTTTTGCCAAGAAAGTTAAACAGCGAGACCTGCACATAGCGCTCCCGGTAGAGGAACTGCTTTAGCAATGCCGCCGTTTCGAGCACTGCGGAGTGGCGCGCAGAGCGAGGGTCCCGGCGTAGATGCGCGAGGACCGTCTTGGCCGCTTGCAGGTGCTCCTGGATGGGGATGCCGGCCTGCGGATGATCGGATAGACGGAGTATGTCCGCGTAAGACTTGAGAAGGTCGCGTTGCCATCGCATATTGTCGGGATCCGAGTCCACCAACTGCTTCTTGAGTTTCAGGCTGTGCTCGAGTTCGGCGCGCGCTTCTTTCCAATTCCCCAGCTGTTGCGAGAAGGCGGCGAGCCGTTGATGCACGCCGGCCAATTGCCAACGGCAAACGGCATTGGACGGATCGCGCGCGATCACGGCGTCCAGCATAGCGATGGCGGAAACGAATGCGTCCCGAGCTTGGCCGGGCTCACCGGTTCTCGCCAGCAGATCGCCGTGCCCGACATAGGCGCCGGCGAGTACCTGTCGGTATTGCGCGTTGTCGGGGTTTGAATTCCGCAGAGCAGTACTGTGCTCTAAGCATGGTTCGTACCATCTATGCGCTTCAACGTCGGCGCCAGTAGCCTTGGCGGCCTCAGCGGATTTGCAATATGCCATCGCTAGAGCAAAATCAAGTCGTTGGTCGCGGCCCGCTCCGGCACGCAGGGACTCCAGGATCCGGCGTGAGTTTTTCAACGGCTTCTTGGCGCCAGTAGGATTCCCCGCATCCATTTCCAAGTCCGCCAGGCCGGTATACGCTAGTGCACTCTGCCATCGGTATGGGATACTCGATGCATCGGTCTTTACCAATTCCTCGCTGAGCTTCACCAGTCTCATATATGCTTCCCTGGCGGCAGCAAAGTCTTCCTCGAGTCGGGCGACGTCTCCCAGTCCTCGATAGCTTTGCGCCAGCTCATACGTATACTGTGACGCGCCGACGGACTGCGATGCCAATCCCTGTCCAAGGCTTACCGCTTTATCCAGCGACTGCCGCGCTTTGGCGGTGTGTCCCTGTTGCAACTGGACGTTGCCGAGATTCCTGTATGCGGCGGCCACGTCGCGTCCCGTCTCAGTAGCATCGCCCTGCGCAATCCGCAGCTTTTCTGCGAGTTGCGCGTACTCTTCATACTCGCGCGCCGCGAGGGAGAGGTCGCCTGACTCGGCGAGGTAGCCTTGCCGTCCGTGTCCTTCCATTCGCGCCCGCAGAACTGCGTTATTCTCCGCTCCGGCCTGGAGGCGGTCGAGAAGGTTCGAGGTGGCCTGAAGCAGTTCGAAGCGGACGGGTTCGGCACCCGCCACGGGAAGGAGCTTCTGGTCGATTCCGCCGAGAATCGTCTTGGCAAGATCAACGGCATCGCCCAGGCGCGCTTCCGCATTCCGCCGTTGATCATCGGCAATAGCCCTCTGCGACTGTGCTTCATTTCGTTCCCTCGTTGCCACGACTCGTTCTCTTGTTGCCACAACGGCTTGCCAGCCAGCCGCCACCGCAAATGCGACTATCGCAATCGCAGCCGCCCAGGACACTTGCTTAGTCCTGCGGTGCTGGCGCACATCTTCTCCATCCAGTTCATCCTTAGATTTGCCGAGAAGTGGCGAGGCGATGTCCAGTATTGCGGCTCGAAACTGCAAATGCCGTAGCGAGAGCTTCTCTTCCGAACGAGCCCACCGCAGATCGATATAAAGTGGTTCGTTCTTAAACTGGCCTCGCAGGTTAGGCGGGAGCGCTGTGGTTTTGGCCCAATCGAAATCGCCTTTAGTCCGGTCCCAGAATATGGCTCCTTCAGTCATCACAATATAGAGCGTGTTAACAGCACAATTCCGCAGCCACCAATCAACTTCCTGCTGAACCCATTGTGAGTCCGCCGCTTGGGGCGAGGCGAGCAAGAGAAAAAACTCGGACTCGCTGAGAGCTCTTTCGATCGATGGCCACAGCTCAGTGGTCATGGCAAGTGTGGTCTTATCCCGAAAGACCCGTATCGCACGAAGGCGGTACCAAGCCTTGCCAAAATGATGGAGTGCCGATTGCAGCGCCGGCGCCAGTTTCCCATCCGCGGCGTGGCTATATGATATGAAGGCTTTATATTTGAACTGACCTTTTACGCTCATGACAGATTGTGTTGGGTCTTGTCTCCTTTCTCTTTATCCTTTCTCTCAGCGGACTGTTTGAGGAATACCACCTATGAAACGTGGTCACCCTGACTTAGCAGAAGTTCAGCGTTCTCAAAATCCCATTGCACTTCGGATTTCAATTCACTTTACACACTGCATATTCCGCTGAATCCCGCCGCCGATTCCGAGCGAATCCGGCCACCTCTCGGAGCCCCGCGAACGCAGGGCCTCACTGCTCTGTCTTCGGTGGCCGACTTCTGTCCGATTTGGCTAACCGTTTGCGCATCGATTCTCCTCTCAGCGTGATCTTATGAGCGTTGTGCACGAGCCGGTCAAGAATGGCATCGGCCAACGTCGGCTCACCGATCGCCGTATGCCAGTGATCGACTGGGAGTTGACCGACCACGAGATGAATTGGGGGCAGATCTCGCCATGTGCCTTCCTTGTCTTCCTGCGCTTATTGACCTGCACACGGCAGGATGTGACCTCAATTCATGAACGCTTCCCAGCTAACAAAGTCGTCACAGATGAAGCTTAACCCTAGTCCGAAATAATTTTGACACCAGATCGCATAAACGCTGCGGGTGATGTGGCGAACGGGGCGCCCCACCGCACGCAACGGAAGGGCCCCACTGGGGGATGGGTGGAGTGAGCACGGTGGGGCTGTTCGCCATGACAGGACCCGCGGAATAAACCAAGAGACGAATTTTATTTTCGGATTGGGGTTAACTCCGGTTGCCGCAACGATGGGAAGTTACTCCCTCGTAACTTTAATACGTCCAATTTTTACTTTGGCTGGTTTACCGGCCTTCTCAATCATCTCCCTCCTCTCCTTTCCTGGAGGTGCTTCTGGGCCCGTTTTGACGAACGTCACCTTCAGGTCCCCAGTCCAACTCCCGGCATTCTTCAGTTTTACTTCGACATCGGACAAGTCAAAGGCATAGGACCCTTGTGTCGGTTTCCCTGCGCGCTCCGTCTCGCTCTTTGGCGACAGGCCAAAGAAGGATATGTTGCCCACATAGTAGGCACTCTGATAATTAGGCACTTCACCTTCAGGCAAGTTGACGTACACCTCATAATGTCCGATAGGGATATCCTCGATCTCGACGTCTTCAAGGCGTAGCACAAGGCCGCCCTTGACCACGTCCCGTTTTTCTTCTGGAAGTTTCAATTGGACCGAGACGGGCTCATCCTTGAGCATGAGATGACTCGTGTCTTTTTCGGTAAGGAGCCTCGGTTGGCCGGCCTGACTTGATGTTTTCTCCTGTCCGTGAATCTTCTGTTGTTCTGGAGGGTCGTTATAGCGGTAATTCAATTGGGTCACCGTATTGAGTATGTCAGCGCCCGTCAAGGTCACCTGAGTTCCATTTTCATCGAAAAAGGTAAAGGAGGCAGTAAGCCATGGATCGCCCTGCCCTGTGGCAGGATTGGCCCGCCCATTCCCTTGGGCGAGCCAGACTTCCCATAGACGATCAATGTTGGTGTGATGGAGCCAGAATACCGGATCACGGGCTGCAAACTCGAAGCTGCCCATCCAGCCGCTGATGTTGACGTGCACAGCGTCGTGCGGGGTACTCTCAAATTGACTGTGGGGACCCAGAGCATGACCGGGACCGGATCGCTGGCCACCAAAACTCAGACTACTACCGGCCGGAGAGCTGAAGTTGGTACGGGACAAGGCAGAGAGTTGCACCGCTGATGCAGGGAGGAGGCCTCCGGTATTCATCACAGAACTTCTGTCCGTCACGAATAGACGATTGCTAGAAGCGTCGGCCGGCTCTCGATAGGGCAGTGGAATTTGACGCGCATTGGGATCGCCTGAATCACTGTAGTCCCAGTAAGGAAGCGCAAATTCTGGATTACCAGACGCCTTCCGCAGAATGCGCTCGAAATAATAGAGATACATGCGGTGCCACGCGAGGAAATACCAGCTTCCATGCTGGCAGGAGTTCCATGCCTCTAGGGTCGGAACGTCGAAGGTTCCATGAATGTTGGCCTGATAGACCCAGCTGGTTGGATCTGTCTCCGGCCGGCTCTGCATCACTTCAATCCCGTGACGCAGAGCGTTGAGGTCCGCCTCCGTGAAAGTTTTGATATTCCGTCGGCTCACCACCCCACAGGAAGGGCATGGCCACCAGCGATGGTACATGGCAAGATCTGTCCCGCCGGCGAAGCAATCGATGCGATTCGACCCCCAACTGACGCAGCCGGGTGCCTCCAGTATGACGCCACCCAGACTTTCCCACCCACCCCACTGGCTCCCGTCCCACCAGCGATGGTACATGGCAAGATCTGTCCCGCGCGCGAAGCAATCGATGCGATTCGACCCCCAACTGACGCACTCGGGTGCCTCCAGTATGACGCCGCCCAGACTTTCCCAGCCACCCCACTGGCTCCCGTCCCACCAGCGATGGTACATGGCAAGATCTGTCCCACGGGCGAAGCAATCGATGCGATTCAACCCCCAACTGACGCACTCGGGCGCCTCCAGTATGACGCCGCCCAAACTTTCCCAGCCACCCCACTGGCTCCCGTCCCACCAGCGATGGTACATGGCAAGATCTGTCCCGCGCGCGAAGCAATCGATGCGATTCAACCCCCAACTGACGCACTCGGGCGCCTCCAGTATGACGCCGCCCAAACTTTCCCAGCCACCCCACTGGCTCCCGTCCCACCAGCGATGGTACATGGCAAGATCTGTCCCGCGCGCGAAGCAATCGATGCGATTCAACCCCCAACTGACGCAGTCGGGCGCCTCCAGTATGACGCCGCCCAGACTTTCCCACCCACCCCACTGGCTCCCGTCCCACCAGCGATGGTACATGGCAAGATCTGTCCCACGGGCGAAGCAATCGATGCGATTCGACCCCCAACTGACGCACTCGGGTGCCTCCAGTATGACGCCGCCCAGACTTTCCCAGCCACCCCACTGGCTCCCGTCCCCCCAGCGGTGGTACATGGCGCTGTCCGTTCCCCGGGCGAAGCAATCGATGCGGTCTGAACTCCAACTGACACAATTCGGTTGCTCCAGTATAGTTCCTCCCAAATTCTCCCATCCACCCCATTGGGCGCTCACACTCTTTGGATTACTCAAAATTCCTATCAAGCACATCAATAATAGAAGAACGAAGGCCATAGCCCAAGAACTAGACCTCATCTTATGTATGCTCATAGTTGTCCTTTCCTCGGCACGATGGAATGGGAGTTGGGGTCAAGTCTTGCCCAATGCACCCCGGTGAGCATTGGCTTGACAAGTCGAGCACGAGACGGATTAGGGCCGCGAGCAACGTCAAAGCCAAGAGTACGATCAGACTGTTGGAGAGTGAAACCGAAGCCGTCTCGACCATCGGGGAGTTCAGATCAGGACAACCTCCCTCCCTGATTCGGTGCAATCGGACGGGTGCGCTTATGCGGAAAGACGTGAGTGCAACGAGAGGGCTGCGAGGGGTGATTCGCCTACTGGTGTCAGGCTGCATTGCGCCCTCCACCTGAACAACCGCTGGTGCGACTTTGCCGACATCGAAAAGAGCGTTTTGCATAGCACGTAGTATACCCGCTTGTCAAGGTCACTACGGAGCACTACGCAATGGAGGCCAATTGAGAGCCGCCTTCGGTATAGGAAAGTTGGGGTCAGACCTTGCCCTGTGCCTTCGTCGTCTTCCCGCGCTTCTTGGCCCGCACAGAACAAGATGTGACCCCGATTCATTTGCCTGCGACACATTCAAGAAAACAGATTCCGGCAACAATGGGCACTTCATACAGCAATGAGACATAGGACTTCTTTTGCGCTTTAGCAAAGTAGCGCAAATCAAGCGTTAACGACTGATTCAGCTCTGATATAGATAGGAGCCGAATGAGCTGCCCATCCGGGCTCCTCACTACCCTTACGACTTTGAATGGTTCCCTATACGAAATAACGGACACCACTTTCTTTTCACGGTGCCGTTCGGAAACAAAATCGAGAACGCCTCGTGTCTCGGTAAGATGACCAATATTGATCTGCACCTTGTTCCCAGCAACCGGTGGTCGCGAATAGGTAGGGAAATAGCCATGAATGGCGGTAACGCTACAGTCAAGGATGGGCAGGGACGGCACTGTCTCCTCGGCATAGCCACTTCCGTAGCCGAGCAGAAAGGCCGTGAAGAACCAGATTAAAAAACCGCCCCTCATCTTAGGTCGCCCCACATCGACGTTCATGATTTCAAGTGGAAATCTGGCATACCAAGGCCGGTCACAATCGAGCGTTAGAGCAACGCCACACGCACAATTTAGCCTTACTTGCAAAGTGGCACTACATCCAGGCGCTTAGTCAATTGTGACCGTACACGGTATATATTTCGACCAGTTGGGTCAGTTGTCACCCTGTCAACAACCCCATCCTCCACTCACTCGGGCCGGGCTGAAGACATATCATCATTGTCTATGCCAATTGCGACGACCCATGGGTAGAGTCCCTGCGCAAGCAGCGGTGGATACGGTGCTATGAAATCAGCATGGCGGAAACAGCGCCAGCGTCCTTGGCGCACAGCAAGTGACGAAACGCGGTCGTTGAAGAAGGAGTCATCGGCCGCATTGAAATTATGTTCGGCCCGCAGCAGATGTTTGTGCGCACCATGGAAATTGGCGTGCTCGAACAGTACGAGGTGGGAATTGATCGGGGTACCAGGCTGCTGCGGCTGACCATGAGCGTGGCGCAGGGAGGACAGATCGTCGTTGCGAATACCAGCAGTCTCGACCCAAGGATGGAGCCCCTCGCCCAGCGAGCGCGGATACCGGTCTACCAGGTTGATGTGCCGGAAGAACTCCCATGTTCCCGACAGAATGGCGATTGACGAGGTTCGATCGTTAAAGAACGAGTCGTCACTGGCCGCGAGATTGCGCTCCTCAGCAAATACGTGCTTATGCGCGCCGCGGAAGTTGATGTGCTCAAACAGTACGGCATGGGCGTGAAGCGCTTCTCCCTGCACCGTTGCTGCTCTCGATGTGGGTCGGAGAGACGACATATCGTCGTTCGTAATGCCGATAGCGCCAACCCATGGGTATCGGCCAGGACCCAGCACCACCGGATATGGCTGGACGTATTGGCTGTGTCGAAACACCTCCCAGTTGCCCCCCAACACGACTATTGACGATACGCGGTCGTTAAAGAACGAGTCGTCGCCGGCATTCAGGTTGGGCTCAGGGTTGAAGACGTGCTTGTGTTGGCCATGGAAGTTGGCGTGCTCAAAGAGGATGATCTCTGAGTCAGGACGCGCCGTGCACTGGTTTTGATAATCCCAGTAGATCTCATCGACGAATGCGTGCCAACACCAGAAGATGGGCGCGGCCGAGGCCGTGTTGAAGTCTCCCATCGTACCCCCGATCGCGCCGTGAACCGAGCCATGCCACCCATTAACGTCGTTGCCGAGATCTGTGGCAGATGCGAAGTTGCACACCGCGGGTGGCGCGTACTGGCTCGGCATCGGTAAGTTGGGATTCAGGTTGTTCAACGGACCGAATGGCTGCGGGGTCCCGTCATCTTTAGGTTTGACCACATTGAACTCTGGTGGGATCGGATTGGCCGGACTCCATGCTGGTAGCGGGACAAAACGCCCACCGCCTTGGGCAGCCAGGAAGGTCTCCAACTCCTCGATATATTGGCGGTGGCCAGTGAATATATGCTCACCTGAGTGCGTGATCGTCGTGTGGGCTGCGACAACGGCATCGTTCAGGTATTGAAGGATCAAGTTGACTAGTGCTTGACGTTCGCTAGCCGATAAACTGTTAAGGTCCTGTCTATGTCCCATCGTATTTCTCCTTTCAAGAAAGTAACAATGTTATGGCTCAAACGCCTCGTCTAGAGGCAATATTTTGTATGAGTCAATTTTGGAATCCCCCCTGCGTCATGGCTCTTCATCGCTTTCTGCATGCCGGATTCGTGAAGATCGTCACGCTGCGGTTCTTTCGTCAGCGAATCACGGTAATGGCTTGACGCCGGAAACGCCCATTGCCAACACCACCCTTTTCTCTAGGCTCTCTTTTGGGTGAATTGATATTCACTGATAAGGCAAGCTAGGTGCCAGCATAAGACAAGAACGTCGACTCATCGGATGGGATCCTCAGTATCAGTAAATTCAACGTCGTACACATAGCGGAGCAACAACTCACGCTTGAACACAAATCCTGACCACAGACGGGCGGATCAAAAGAGATTCATGAGGTGAATCCAATCCGATACTAGCCCAACTTTCTCAACTGGAGGGGCTAACCGGTCCGGAAAGCGCATGAAATGGACAACGAGGTGTTCAGGGCTCCACTCCAATGGCTCGGTCAGGTCAGCGCACGAGTTGGCCGGCGGGGGTGATTCGCGGTGGGGTTTGCGGGGGGAAAGTAAGCTTGAGTCGGTCCACGAGCAATTGCTGCTCTAGGTTGGGCTCGGTGTAACGGCTCGAGATCAAGGTGGGGCTATCGGTGGTTGGGAAGTGCACATCGAGCATCTGGATACCGGCGAGCTTGTCGAGCACGGCACGTGAGGTGAGGCCTGGCGCCAAGGACTTGAGGTGTGCTCTCAAGGTAATGTGCAGGCAATAGGCCATAAAGAAAGTTGGGGTCAGACCATGCCCTGTCCCTTCGTTGTCTTCCTGCGCTTATTGGCACGCACAGAACAAGATGTGACCCCGATTCATTTGTCAGACTCCTACAGAGCTTGGTCGCACTCGCTCATCGGCTTGGTTATTGATGATATGTCCGGTCCACCCCTTTCGCGACGGCGAGACATCGGAAAGTATTAGGCTTCTTGTTGCGCCCCATGTCGTGCCTAGCGCCACAGACCGTACCTGCGTTTCTCAAACAATGTCAACGGGTCATGGCACCTGGACACTCCCCTCCACCGCGCGCCTCCGCACAACGAGTGGAGCCCCACGGCTTGATCCATCCGCCATAGCAGACTACTGCGGAGAGACAGGCAACCGTGGCTCCCTACGTAGGCGGGTGAGCCGAGTATCATTCGATCCATCCCGCGAGCCGATCTCTGCCGGCGACTGGGGCGAACACATGAAGCCCGCGAGTCCTACAACAGGCGTTGCGTCTGAACCAGCATGACCAGGAAAGTGACTTTCCCAAACAAGTTGAGTAGCGCAGGAGAATTTCACCCCTACGCCCTCCCAGAACCGGACGTGAACCTCTCGGTTCATCCGGCTCCTAGCGTCGAACCGTTGAGACCAGCGCCCAATGGGCAAACAGGTCTGGCTGGCGAGCGTATACCCGCCACAGCCATTGCCATGCCCGTGTGGTGCGAGCGCGGAGTCTTTTGTATTTGCGTTGTGCCCAGCGCACGAGGAATGCATCCAGCGTGCGCAAGGCGCGACGGAGTGCCGACGCGTAAAATCGCCCATAATAGTTCACCCAGCCTTGCAACATTGGTCGGGTCCAATGAGCGATCTTTTCCAAAGCCAGATCGGTGCGTTGATGCAGCCGCCAGCGACGGATGCGCTGCCGCATCGCGTTGGCCGCTTTCTCGCTCACGGCCGGTGCAAAACTGACGAAGAGCTGTCCCATACGATTCTTCGACGATCGCGGGCGAAATGTGTAGCCCAGAAAGTCGAAGCACTGGTCGGAATAGCTTCCCCGTCGATTGGCATCCTTGCAGTACACGATCTTGGTCTTGTGCGGGTGTAGTTCCAGGTGCCACTGTCTCAGTCGTTGCCCAAGCGCGTCTCTGAGGACTCGCGCTTGCGCTTCGCTTCTGCAGTGACAGATGATGTCGTCAGCATAGCGCTCGAAGGGGATGTCGGGGTAATGTCTCGTCATCCAGCCGTCGAACACATAATACAGAAACAAGTTTGCCAGCAAGGGACTGATCACGGCCCCCTGAGGCGTTCCCTGATTCCGCGTTACCAACGTCCCATCCGGCATGCACACGGGCGCCTTGAGCCAGCGCTCGATATAGAGCAGCACCCATTTGCACTCAGTGTGTCGGCGCAGCGCTCGTAACAAGAGTTCCCAGTCGATGGTCTCGAAGAAACTCTTGATATCGAGATCCAGTACCCAGTCATAGCGCCAGCACCGCTGACGCGCGACTGACAGGGCCTGATGCGCTGACCGACCCGGGCGATATCCATACGAGTCACCATGGAACCGTGGTTCCACCATCGGCTCGAGGTATCGTTGGGCCACCGTCTGGGCGATACGATCTGCGACCGTCGGAATCCCGAGCGGCCGCCGTTGTCCATCACCCTTCGGAATGTCCACCCGGCGCACCGGGGGCGGGAAGTAACTCCCTGAACTCAGTCGATTCCACAGCCGATAGAGGTTGTGTTCCAATTCCTCTTCGAACTGCTCAATCGACTGGCCGTCGACTCCCGCTGCCCCGTGGTTGGCCTTCACCCGTGTGTACGCATCCCACACGTCGTGTTGGGAAATACAAAACGGTTTGGCGTTACCCATGCGAGTCCTCCTCCTGCGAGTTGCCCGCCCGATAACCCCTGACGACGCCGCCCCTTCGGTCCAGTCCCATTACAGAACCTTCGTCCCTACTATGAGCAACTCCGCCCCTGTGCTCCGCCTCGGTACTCAGGCGCTTGCGGGGGCTCCCCGCTTGCGCATCTCCCTTTGCATCGGAACGACAGGTTCCTACGTTCCTCACCCACGCCTGCATCAAGATCACGCCGCCTTCATGCCGGACGCCAGTGGAGCGGTAGACAGGTTTCCCTCCACCTGCTTCGCGGGACAGAGTCTTCGTCCCGGTTTCGACGTCGGGTAGGGTCTTTCGACACGTCCTCAGCGGTTCACTTGCGTTCGTCTTCTTGATTCTCACCTGACGGAGTGTCTCTCCGCCTTTTCCGGCAACGTTCACGACGACGACTCTTGATCGACGCCGCTTGCGGTGGTTTGAAATCTGCGCCTGCACGCCGACTCCGAGGGGCCGCCCCTCATCATGGATAAAGCACCGTCCCCATCATTTCCGTGATGGCGACGTTTGTAGCACACTGGCTCCCGACCCCGTTTTGTCGGGCTGACCCTATTTATGGGTGCTTCCTCGGCTTTGGTGTAATAAAAGGGGGGGGGAGGTTAACTCCCACAGTCAGAAATCTATTTTTCAAACAATGTTCTAAGTTTTGCTTTGGCGCGGTCAAGCTTGATTTGATTGTTAGCTTCATACGACGCCCTTGACGATTCTTCATAAGAATTTCTTGCTAACTCCATGTTCTTCTCTTTGTCCATACCGCTTTCAGCCATATATTCGTACTCAATACCTAAGTTATATTGCACTGAGGCATAACCATCCCAGTCTTTCTGCTCCTTCCTCACCCTAGCTGCATTCTGGAAAGCACGAATGGCATTTATGCGATTCTGATAAGGCTCCACATTAAGAATCGCCAAACCCTCGTACGAGGGGCCAACAAGGTTCTGCGCTCTCGCATAATGTTCCCAGTTCTGCTGCTCTTCGTAAAGAACTGTAGCACCTTCCAGTGCCTTGACTGAAAGCGTAAGATATTGTTTTTGGTAATGTCTGACCATCCCGGCCAATGGCACACCAGGGAGTCTTACCACATCTGTCAGGCCTTGCACGTCTGTTAGGCCCATGTCTCTAAGGATCTCCTCCTTAATCTTCGCCTCATCCTCATCAGGGATCAGCTCCGTCATGGCTAACTCCTGATAGGTCACGCCGAGGTATTTTTTCGCGAATGCGAGTGTTTCCTTCTTCTCCTTCTCTCCAAGAGACTGCGAAACCTGCTGCTGGTCCAAAATAGATACAAGCTCCTCTAATCTCTGACGAGCACGCTTACGGTTCTCTTCGGGGTCCACATTCGTTTGAACCATAACTCTATACATTGAAGATACGACTCGGAGGACAGCTGCATACGATGAAGCCTCTTCTGATGTACGAGCCTGCTGCACGGTTTCCTCGAAACGAACATGCGCTTTGGCTAATGCCTCCTTTTCTCCGGTCATACGGTAGACAATAAAGTGTGAGAGAGCACTATAGAGATAAACTACAGGCACCCTTACGTTAGAAGAGATTCCCTCTGTAATGAATTCATCAAAATGTTGCGCCGCTTCCTTCGGCATGATTTGCGAAAAATATGCCAATGCAACGATATACCGCACCAGTTTGAGCGGCGCTTGTATCCGCTCCGGCGGTAGATAGGCCGTATCTGGGATGCTCGTCAGTTCACGGAGTTCTTCTTCGCGGACGATTTTCGTAATAGGTTTCATCAAAATTGTTGGTGCCTTTAAACCCTCCTGCCATTTCTTCATGATTGTTACCCTTGGACGGAAAACCTCGTTTGCCACGATTCCTGTAATATCACCCCATAGAACCACGGAAGCGTTGTGTTGTTCCCCCAATGACATTACCTCGCGCTCTCTCACATCTTCAGGGCCTCCACTGACTGCATAAGGTAGCTCTCGGATTTCTACGCGATCCTTCAACTCTTGCCGTCGATCTACCGCCGCGACAAGATCACCGACAACATCCCGCTGAGCGGGAAAGTCTTTTTCTTTGTCGTCGCCCCGAAACCGTGCTACCCATATACCGATTTTGTCCTGCGGAGTCGGCGATGCTCTTGATATAGGAAATGGAATGCCCCGATCCCCGAACACAATGTTGAGAATAGGAAGTGCAAAGGCGACGGGAACTGCTTCATGACGGCCTAAGCTCCCCAGGTCTTGGCTTACTATCGCAACCACCTTGCCTGTTTCCAAATCCAGGATTGGCCCCCCACTTCTTCCCGCGTCAATCTTGGAATCGATGGTGAACGAACGACCGAACCTCGTTGAGCTTTCGAGGCTTCCCATTCCGGAATGAAATCCGATCTGCCGCTCCCCCTTTTTGTAACCGATCGCGAGTACATTGCTGAGATGTCCCTGCAGCTCTTGCAATTCGTATACGCCTTCCAAAGTCTTGAAGTTGCTTCCTTCCATCTCCAAAACAGCTATGTCCTGCTTGTCGTCCTGCCCCAGCACCGCCGCCGCGCTCTTCTCAACAAGCACACCGTTCGCGTCAAGAACATCGATTTTGATCGTTCTCTTAACTGTTTGCTCCAGATCGTTGACAAGCCAGTCAGGATTGAGCGACTGCGTGGTTTGACTGGAACCAATGACATGGGCAGCGGTTATCAAAAGTGTGAGTCCCTTGTCGGAATATACGATAAAGCCGCTCCCCTCTATGCGTTTAGGCTTGTCGACAGGATTAGCACCTTCAACTCGTATTTTGACGACACCCGGTTTTGCGGACTGAAATGCTTGCTCCGTCGCCGCTTCCGCCGTAGCCGGTCGGAGTAACATCGCACAGAGGACAATAACTAGACAGTGATACAAGACTGACATACGAGAAACCATTCTCATGCGTCTCTACCTCAGAACAAACACAATGTCGGCAAACGTACCGGCACCAGGTATCTTCACATTGACGCTGTGAGGTCCTGATTCCGTGGGTGAGGCAAACGCCGCAGCAATATCATGCTGGGCGATGTTTCCTTCTGTGACTACCTCCTGTCTGGTTATCTGCAGAGGGTGACCGCCTGTTTCATCGTCCAGCCAAAGCTCGACATTTCGGAGATCTGCTTTGGCCAGTGCCAGCTCCCCTCTTAAGCGCAAACGAAACACTGTAGGCGTGCCCGGCACTGAGACGTTCGGTTCCGTCTCATAGAAAATGTTAATCAGATTGAAATCGCGGCCTTTAGCATCCCGAAGGACGCCACGGTAATCGAGGGGTATTCCCTTCCTCGGTTCAGTATCCGTTCCAAGTAACCACTTGATTGCTTGACGAGGCGCGTCGCCATCGAAAATCGTGCCATGTTCGGCTGTTGAGGGACGCGCTTCGCTCAGAACACCGTTGGCCGCGCTCCAATCGATGACTGTCCCGTCACCGGGATAAGGTATGGCGCCAGCAAAGGCACCAGACTGAGACCCGAAGAATGTCTTCCATGGCGTATCGATGAGCCCCGTAACAATGTTGAAGGATCGCAAGCCCTCTGGCAATGGTTGAATCATTAGATCCTGAAGCTCCGACGCTTCCCGAAGCAGGTTGAAAAGACCGTCACGACCCTGGCCATTCTTGAACTGGCCAGGGAGCCAAGCAAATCGCATCCAGGACTTTTGATCTGTGCTTTCGAAAGTCCGCTCAATTTGACCAGACGTTTCGTTCTTCCAAGCGCAGCAATACCTGTAGCTCGGAAGCAATTGATATATCGATGGAAATGTCAGCACGGTCTCCCGAATTGAGGCCAACCCTCCTGCGGCCAGGTTTTGCCAAAATCCCCAACCTTGATCGAGCATTCGAAATACGCTCGCTGATCCCCTGTGGGGAGTACCTAAGAATATTAGGTTATGGACGCGGTTAACTCCGCCTAGGTTCTGAACATAAATCCTTGCAATCAACCCCCCCATGCTGTGGGCTACGATGTCGATTTGCTTGGTCTCGTCCGGAAGGTTCACTGCTATATATTTTCTTAGTTCCTCAGCGTTGTGATAATTGCTGAGCCGCCAATCGTAAGAGAAGACCCTGAGATCCTCATTGAGCCTATAGCCTCGACTCATTAAGTACCTAAGCAATGAATCGTATTGATGCAATTGGAATGGACCTAGAATCTGTATATTTTCAATAAGTCCACATGGCTTATGATTGAGGACGCCATAATCTATTTGAAATGGAAGCTTCAGCTCTGAAAAGTTAAAAAGAGAGTCATTCTTGCCCCACACGACCTTGCCTGTTCCATCGCAAAGCTTGGAACCAAGAATACCTGGAACAACAACCACTGGCCGCTCGGCTTGACTAGCGGCAGCTGCCGAAAGGAAGAATGTTGTACTAACGGCCAATGAGAATAGCACCGCTTGCGACACCTGTACCCACCACTTGCTTTGTCCCGCGCACGCCTCAACCTCGGAATCGGGCGTCGGGGAACAGAAAACATGACACACCTCCTTCAAAGGCACTGATATCAGCGTCATCAGTCTAGACCTCAATCGCATTAGGTTGTAATGACAGATTGAAAGATCATGCCGTAGTCCTGCTCTAACACATGGGAGATGAAAGGTGGGGTCAGCGATCTTGCCATGTGCATTCCTCGTCTTCCTGCGCTTAGTGGCACAAGCAGAACAAGATGTGCCCCAACTCATTGACCGTGAATCCTGCCATAGACCTCGACCATGTTTCTCGGAAGACAGGACTCCATTGTTCCTCAGCAGGATGAAATGTCCTGATGGTCTCAGCGGCTCAAGGCTGTCGTCGAATTCCGAGCGAGCGTTCGAATGGCTTCGATGCCGGGCAGGAAGAAATAGGCACCGCCGCGCACCTGCACGAACCGGTGCATGCCGGCATAGCGGCAGCGAATCGGTTCGCCTTGGACGGTGAACTGTCCCGTTCGACCATCCTGGACGCCGATCAAGGGATCCGGATCTTCGTACAAATTCCCGAACTTCGGATTGTTGGCCCAGAGACTCTGCACGAATTCAAACTGGCGGTCGATAGCGGCGTTCAGACAGAGAAAGTGAAGTCCGCGCTCCACCCCATTGTCGACGGCGCGCATCATGCTCTTGGGATCCATATTCTCGACCAACGGTGGTCCATAGGGCCTGGAGCGCCGGATGATGCGATGCTGATTGGCCAGCCCCAAAGCCCGGGCCGGATCCTCGCCCAGCGAGTCGCGCGGATTGGTTCGACGGATGTGCGCCCCGATGGGACAACGTATGCCGTGGGGATCGGGATGATCTCGATCGCTCGCGTACAGAAATCGATCGTGCGTCCGTGCTTCAGGGTCGGGATGATCCGGCGACACGACCAACGGGGTGCCGTCCGGCCAGCGCCCGACCATTTTCGCCGCCAGCTTGATCGCTGTGTCGGCTTCACTGTTTGAGCAGGCAGCGACATAGTCCCAGAATTGTTTGACGTCCTGCCGCAACTGCCGGAACACGAGAAACGTGCCGTTCCTCCCGAAACCCAGGCCCTGGGCATCAGTAGGCCCCTCCGGCATTTCGCCGTACGAGTTGGCATACCCGAGCAGCACTTCGCCTGGCGCGAGGGTGTTCCCCTCCGCCGGGGTCACATTCAGATCGCGCGGAGGCATCCCCGCCACATGCGGTTGACCGATTCCATCCCTGAAACCGAAATGTTCCTTCGGCCCGACCGATCGTCCGTCGGCCTCACGCTCAGGGCCGGCAAGAAACACTGTGTCGAGCCGTTTGAGTTCACGGAGTCCCTGATCCGTTCCACGAGGTACTAGCGTCTCGATTCGATCGCGCAGCATGTCTGCATCCTGCGCGTACACCATCAGCATCACGTGCAGCCTGGGGTCCGGCCGCGGATGGTCGTCGGCCCACGTCGAATCACGCTCGGCCCCCCATTCCCAGTTGGCGGCGCGGCTCTCCCCACGGTCACCCAACAATCGTTCCCGCTGCAAGGTGGCCATTCCCTCTCGGAATGCACGGGGAAATTGATTCAGTACCTCAGCGGCAAGGCCCAACGCGCTTAACCCATGGCTGGTGAAGGCGACATGCACCGCGCTCGTGCGCCCGGGGTGATCGAGATCGAGCCGGCTGACCCGTTCGATCTGTTCGACCACACCGGCGAGCCATGCGCGGGCACGCTCAGGATCCGTCACCTGGCACAGGATGAAGATCGCCGAGGGCAAATCCACATAGTCTTGCTGTACCAGTGCTTGAATGTCGTGATACTCCAGCCGAAGTCCGTCACACGGAATCATCCCCCACCTCTCATCACATGTGCACCGTTACAGACGCCGCAACCAAGCCGCTTGAGCTTCGCCGGTCAACGGCAAGAACAACCCCTGCGCAATGTCGGTATTGCCGTTCACGTTGGTGACACTGAGCCGAGGATAGGCGCTATACCAGACCTGAGTCGGTACTTGATGGTCTCTGGTCCACCGCTTGAACTCCTGTTCTCGTCGCGCGCCGCCTTCAGATACACGCACCGCCGGCAGCCGGGAAAACCAAGGCAGGAATCGGAGGACGAGCACCGTGAGGCGCACCAGCCCACTCACGGTGTGGAACCGGACCCGCGGGAAAAAGGTCGTATTGCACCAGATACCAGTGAGTCCGTCCGCCGCCTGGTCGATGAAATCGCCCAGATAGCTTTCCCAGCTGAAGTCGTAATTACTGAAGAAGAGCAGCCTCCTGTTGTCGTCGATCAAGACCCAGCGGGCAAAATGGATCGTTGCGAGCCCTGTCAAGGTGCCGCGCACGAACAGCGTGCGGGTCAGGAAGCTGCTGGTCGCCAACAGGCCGCGCAAGAGCGCAAGCCTGACCATGCCGGGCTTGATGTTCGCCACATGCGTCATTTGGTTTTGCACCAAGGGGCCACGGTCTTCGAGTTCCGTCACCATCCGGAGACGGACGTCGCTCCGGTCGGCCACATAGGGATCGATCGACCCATCCACCTGCTTCGGAGGCCCTTCCCGTTGCAATATTCCTCGTTCACGCCCATGCTCGATCCGATCGAGCAGGTTCACCAGGGCGGCGAAGAGCGCGAATGCCGCGATTGGGACCGACAACGTGAACAGCACCCGAGCCGGAATCGTGTCGAAGAAATACGTCCCGATTCCATACAGCATCCCCAACAGAATGAGTCCTGTGAGGGTCACAAGGAGAAGCCTTCTTGTCGCGATCGCAGGCGGCGGTCCGCTTGAAGGCGCCGATTTCCACCCGCTTCGGCCTGTCGCCTCACGTAATCGCTGAACGATGGTGGCCGGAGCTGCCGACCCCGTGGCATGAACCCGATCGAGCTCCAGCTCCAATATCAGACGTAGTTCCTCTTCGTTCTGATCGTCGGCCGTCAGGATTTGCTGAGTCGACCGCCCGGGGTGTCCTCGATAGAAAGCCGCCTCCGGCCGAATGTGCGCCGACAAGTAGACCTGCAGCGACTCACTCCCAGGTGGAGGCTCGCAAAAGGAGTAGATTGTACGGAAGGCCGGCTCGGCAACCAAGACCAGTTCCTTCACGTGCTCTTCGAATGGGCCGTCATAGTCAGTCGAGAAGGCCAGGCTGGCCGCAATGGGTCCGCCCGTCGCATCGCGTGCCGGTTCGAGGAGCACCCAACGAAGGAAGTGCACCGTTGTCAGTCGGCCAAACTCGATGAAATTTGGACCCTGTTGAATGGCATGCGATGGAGGGAGATGGTCACGAACTTTTTCCAGTTTGACGCTGCCGGCACCTGGCTCACCCGGATTGGTAATGTTCTGGCCGACGGCATTCAACAGCGCTCGAAGCCCTTCGATCTTCTCATCAGGTACCGGCACGATCACCGTCAACGCGTATTGTTCAGCCATGTCGTTCACCAGTTTCTACATGACGTCAACCAGCCACCGTGAGAAGCAACCGATCCGGAAAAGGCCCATCCCAGGCGATGCGTCCGTCCCATCCGCAGGCTCGGGAGACCTTGCCAAGTCGCAGCACGGCAGCCGCCAGCAGTGGGATCTGCACCCCGTTGATGTAGCGGCCCTGGCAGGCATGGAGGCCCGAACTAAAGTGCAGGTACTGTGTCGGACTCCTGTCGGTCCGAAATTGCCGGGGTTCGTGAAACACCGCTTGGTCGAACATCCCGGAGAACGTGCCGAAGACGACGGTCCTGCCCTTTGGTAGCCGGCGCTCGCGCGGGCTGTCGCGACCGACGGTGGCCCCTTCCTGGCTGTACCGGGTCACGAACGGATTATGCGGATTGAATCGCAAGGCTTCAAACACGTACCGCGACACAGTCGCCTCGTCCCCGGCTAAGGCTGCCTCACGAGCGGCGGCCCATGCGGCGGGACGCCGCAACAGTTCGTCGATGGCCCGAACCGCGGACGCGCTGGTCGTGTCGAGCGCCCCGATAATCAGGCCAGAGATATTCCGGCGCACTGCGTCATCGTCCAGCCATTCCATGCCAGGTTCGCGCTGTCGACGCAGCATGCGGGTGAGCACGTCATCAGGCACATCCTGACGGCCGGAGGCGATCTCATCCTTACGCCGAGCGATCCACCCGAGGAGATAGGGCCGCAGTTGCTCGAACGATTCCTTCGCCTGGCGCGCGGTCTCTGGACAGTCGAGGGGATTCAGGAACAAATCGTTGAACAGGGTCCGCATCCAGCGCAACATCACCGCATCATCCGGCCCGGGCACTCCAAAATACTCACCGAGTACGCGCAGCGGGACGAGACGGGTGAGTCCGCCGACCACGTCCAGCCACCCCTGCCGGCGCGCGCGTTCCATGCATTCCTCGGCCCTGGTCGAGACAATGGTGCGGATGCGCTCGAGATCCGTGCGATACATGACGTCGTTCAAGAGATCCTTTTCACGGTCATGTTGCGGGGAACGATCCATGCTCAAGACAAATGGGCCATTGTCGCGATTCGTGCGCTCCGCGTTGATCTCGGCAATCGTGAACTCGTTGTCATGCGCCAGCCCGTCCACCACATCGGCATGCCGGCTGACAATCACCAGTTTGCCCAGCTCCAGCACCGGCGCCCATCGTCTCAAGATCGCGTTGAACAGACGAAACACCCACGGCGCGGTCAGCCACGCTCGAATGGTGTCACTGCGGGGGATGAGGCAAGAGCGCCAGGTGGAGGGAAGCCGAGACATCTGATTCATGTGGACAGGAGGAGTCTCTGTCATGGCATTCACCCCGCAAGACTACAGGTTTCGATAGGTCGACCTCAATGCACGATGGAACAATCTTGCTTTCGTGGTCAAGGCGAACAGTTACCTTCTACTTATGCAAGAATGCCACCGTGACGAGAGGAGGGGTTGCGCAAGTAGTCGGGGCTTCAATAGCCTTGGAGGATGCGGACAATGTGCATCAGCAGTTCTTAGTAGTGATTCACTGCGCTTTTATCCCTACACCCACAGGTATCGAAATCGATACAGTCCCGTATCCATTGCGATACAGCATCCCTCGCCTAAAGATATGGGTGGGTAGAGCTGAATCAGACTTCTGGCAGGACAGGATTCGGTCGGATTGGAGTCATATCGCCACGGTTCACCTGGATTCTTCTTATGAGGTGGTTTTACGTTTTCGGATGGAACTACGCAGCCGATCGATCCCTTCATGCATGGAAGTTTTGGGCAGATCCTTGCCATGTGCCTTCGTCGTCTTCGTGCGCTTATTCCCACCAGGACAAGATGTGACCTCAATTTATCTCGGCTCGATGACTCTTGACCCCGTTCCATTTCCACTGACCCCATACTCAACTTGAATCCATTTGGATTCACCTCTTGAATCCATTTCGATACATCGCACGGAGCTCGTGCGAGAAGTGTCCTCTTTATGGAGATAGATCCGACATACGTACGGCATTGAAATTGTTAAGACTATGTATTGCTTAACGGAATCGGCATGCCGAGTCCATGCTGGCATCTTGTTTGCTGTTCATCGAATCGGTAGAGCGGGTGCATCAAGGGACGCCCCTCAAAAAGGCGTCGGCCATCAGTTTGATTCGTTCGACATCCAGATGAAGGAGAGAGTATTGGTACGCCCAGAACAAGGCGTGACCCCAATTCATCCAATTCGATGATTTATCATCGGCCACTGCACGACAAGAGACCCCGCTATGCGATGGCTAACTATTTCTTATATATGACACCCGGAACCTGTTCGTCCGTCACAGAAATCGAGTCCGTTGCTCCGAATATGCATCGGTGAGAGCCAACGTGTTGCGCCTATTGATGCAAAGAAGCACCGTCACTTTGTCTACTTGCTCAGAAGGAGGATGTCATGAAATCGTGGAGCCCAATTGCCGGGTTGATCGTGGCATTAACCGTTTCGGGCTGTACCCTGTTTTCCAAGATTGATTTTCCCGACGATTCCTGTTTCGCCAACAAGACCGTGGGCTCCCGCCTCTACTTGGCGCAATGCTGGGACGGAGAGGCGCGACGCGCTTTCTATACCACCAGCCAAGGGTCGCAAATCGCTCCGTACGCCATCGCTACCTATGTCGAGCTGCCGGACAGCGCGGACCCCTTCCTGACCCCCGCCAACATCGAGAAGTGGAAATACATTCCGAGCAGTGACAAACCGTATGAATGGCCCATAGGCTTCGTGAGGGACTCTGTCCCAACAGGAGAACGGAGAGGGGAGTGGATCGGCATGAACTGCGCAGCCTGCCACACAGGCGAGATTCAGTACGGTGGGGAGAGGCTCCGCATCGACGGCGGACCGACGCTCGCGGACAAGACCGGCTTCCTCAATGAATTGGACGCTTCACTCGAAGAAACTTACAGGGATGGACTGAAGGAGCCTCGGCCCGATGGCAGGGCGCGAGACGGTTCCAAATTTGAGCGCTATGCCGGACACTTTCCAGGAGTGACGAGAGATCAACTATTGAAGCAATTGGAG
This sequence comes from Nitrospira sp., assembly GCA_029194675.1. NCBI lineage: Bacteria > Pseudomonadati > Nitrospirota > Nitrospiria > Nitrospirales > Nitrospiraceae > Nitrospira > Nitrospira sp. Next base: position 865,267 of record JARFXP010000001.1, read on the forward strand.
GAGGCCCTGGCAGATCGCCACGCATGGCATCTGCGAAACGATTACAAAGTAAACGGGCAAGTGACGACGCACGGTTACGGTCGGCTGGATGCCTTTGCGCTGATATTCAACGCGGTCAATGCTACCCTGAAGCCGAACCAGCCACAAAACATATACGAACCTAACGCACCGGTCAGTTATCCCTTCCTGTGGGACACGCATTTCCACGATTGGGTCCAATGGAACGGCATCTCTCCCGCAGTGCCCACCGCACGCAATGTCGCCCAACTCTTCGGGTCGTTCGGAAGGGTCCAGTTGGAGGATAAGGAGAGGAAGATCCCCCATGAATCCAGCTTCCGATTGTCTGAACAACATCTGCTGGAGAAACAGGTGAAGAAACTCAGGGCCCCGGTGTGGCCGACCTCCGTCTTCGGCGAGATCGATGAGGAGAAAGCCAAGAAAGGCAAAGGGCTGTTTCAGAAACATTGCTATAGTTGCCATCGGAGCCAAGCCGGCGATAGGAATAGCTGGTGGCGCTCTGACGGGAATATCACAATGGTCCCGGTCACAGTCCAGAAAAAAGATCTCCCTCCAGCGGGGACCGATCCGCTTATGGCAAGAAATGCCTTGAGGTCCGCAGTCGGAACCCTTGACGACTCGACAGCGACGACCACCCTAGCGGAACAACTGAGCGCCCTCACTAAGAATGAAATCAGGTGCTTCTCCGTCAAATTCCGGCTGCTACGTGAGTCCCTTTCTTCTGTGTTCGATGTTGACAAGATCTTCACGCTCGACAAACATGAGTTTCTGGCTTTCACGCAGCCCATGATCAAGCAAAATATCGAAGCGTACAAGGCTCGCCCCCTGGACGGGATCTGGGCGACCGCCCCTTACTTGCACAACGGATCAGTCCCCAACCTCTATGAACTGCTCCTGCCACCTGACAAACGGAGTAAGACGTTCTACGTCGGCAGCAGAACCTTTGATCCGGTCAAGGTGGGCTTCATCACAACTCAGGAAACCGGGAACGAGACCCTCCTCGACACGTCCATCGAGGGGAACCACAATACTGGCCACGTCTATGGCATAAACAAGGATGGCATAGACACGTTGACCGAAGAGGATCGCTGGGCTCTCGTGGAGTACCAGAAGACTCTTTAGAGACATAAGTCAATGGTCATGCCTAACACCAGGTGTTTATGCATTACCCATCATATTTGAGGAAACAATGAGACTCGCGCATCTGTCCGTTGCCGTGACGCTCATGTTCGCTGCATCAGGAGGGATCGTTTACCACTCGCATGGAACAATCCAGGAGCCAGCATCATCGAGCAATGATATAGAACACTTCAAATACGGCTCGATCGGAGCTGAGGTGAATGGCTACCCCTACGTCATATGGAAAATTCTTCCAAACTTGTTTCCCGAGCGGGTACCTCGTGGATGGGAAACCTTTGGGTTTTCATATGAAGCAGAGCGTTCCCTCCCTGTAGGTATATCGGTACGTCAGTATGGGGTTGCACGGGTTGGATTCAACTGTGCGACCTGTCACACGTCCACGATCAATGGGAATCCAGACATTATTCTTGGCGCTCCTGCCAACAAGCTGGATCTTGAAGGGTACTTGCGTTTCATAATAGAGACGTCAACTGATCCGCGTTTCACATCGGAAAATATCTTTGAAGAGATTTCTAAAACTGGAGAGCCTTTTGGGTTCTTCGATCGAATGGTATATCGGTTCTACATTATTCCCAAACTCATCAAAACGCTCCAGAGGGCCGCTATCGACAATCGTTGGCGAGACTCACGCCCACAACACAGCCCTGGAAGGACCGATGCGTTAAACCCTTGGCGCCAGCACTTTGGCATGAATCCAGAAACGGACAACCTTGTTGGAACAGTAGATCTACCATCGCTTTGGAACCAAGAACTACGGAGACATTCATGGCTGCACTGGGATGGGAACAATCGTTCGCTTGATGAACGTAATCTCTCCGCAGCCCTGGCTGGTGGGGCGACCGAACAGTCACTCGATCACGCGGCAATCGAGCGAGTCGCACGTTGGTCATTAGAGGCACCTGCCCCTCAGTATCCGTTCTTCATAGATCTGGCTAAGGCAGCCTCTGGAGAGAAAATCTATAACGATCAAGGATGCCCATCATGTCATGAACCGACTGGTGCTTTCTATGGAGACATCACGCGAAATGGGAATTGGGGTCAAGTCTTGTTCAGTGCATACCGGTGAGCATGGGCTTGCGGAATCGAGCAGGAGATGGAGCGTCTTGCAATCATACAGGTTTCTGCTTCGCCCACTTCAATCGCCGGCTCACGGCGGCGTAACCCAAAATACAAGATCTTGCTCTGTGCGCTCATTGGTGCGCACAGAACCAGAGATTATCCCAATTCATTTTCTAGTGACACAGACCGTACCTACGTTTCTCAAGCGATGTCAACGGGTCCTGGCACATGGACACTACCCTCTACCGAGCGCCTCCGTGCAACGGGTGAGCCGAGTGTCATTCGATCCATTCCGCGCGAGCGGACCTCTGCAGGTGGCTGGGGCGAACACCTGAAGCCCACGCATCCTCCACCAGACATTGAGCCTGCCCCAGCAAGAGTAGGAGAGTGACTTTCCACAACAATGATTCCCGACCCTTTTATGTGCGCGACCTCGTTTTGTGCGACCAACTCAGATCCCATCCTACTGATCCTCGTAGAATGCGGTGACACACAAGTCAAAAAGAAAGCCAAGTCCCATCGCACCCTGAAAGACCACATCTTGTCACTCCATTGTGCAAGACTCAGTAGTCGTCACACCCCCAGCGGCACAACGTTCTGGTTGCGCAGAGCCATCGTCATGTGTAGGATCGGACAGAGAAGCGTTGATCTGTTGGAATTGGAAGTCTGGTCTTTCTCGAGGCGACCGAGGAAATCGCACGGTCGGATCCTGAGAGTTGTACGGAGGGCTTCATGAGGACATTGACGATCGCGTGTGGCTGGATGATGGTATTCTTCGCCGGATGCGCGCCGGTGACCGACGGGTTTCGACACGATCTGCCGGCTACGGATGCACTCACGATCGTTTGGGGAGACGATGTGAGCGCCGTGGGCATGGCGACGACCTGGCTGCAGAAACGAGGGCTGTCTGTTCTCGACCGGAGCCTGTTGTACACGAACCTGGAGACAGAGAACATCGAACTGATGCACACACTCAAGGATGAAGCGATCATCCTTCAGACCGCGAAGAAGATGGGAGTGCAGGAAGTGGTATTTATCAATCGCGGAGGCGATGCTCGGGCTCCGATGATCAGCGTCCGGGGTGTAGATGTCCAGGCCGGACGAATCTCCTGGAGCGGCAGCGCCCGGTACGCAACATTCGAGACCCGTCCCACGAAGGATGCCCTTGCTCTGCTGACATGTGAGGCACTCGCGACGGTATGGGGGTTCCGTCCGGCAGGAACAAAGTGGTTCCTCTCTTCTGAGAAGATGTGCGCCGTTGAGGGAGCTCTCCCCACGGTCTCGCGATGAGTTGGCTCGGACGATTCATACGAGGCAGGAGCAAGAGAGGCGGATCGTCGATCAATCTTCCGATGAACCGCGTGAGAGGTCTTCGCATGAACGCGACTGATCGAAAAATAAAGCGCAATGTCGCAGAGCGGCGGCTGCCGGCCGGACCGCGGAGCTGGGTCATACTCTGTTCAGCGAGCCTGACGCTGGGAATCGTGGGGTGTTCGGTCTCCTACGGCACGACCAACACGCCCCGAACCACCACCGAACAATTACTCTTGGCCCAGGCGTTCAAAAGGAGTCTGATCGATGCGGTGATTCCCGTTCCTTCAGGACAATCCGTCGCGGTTGAAACGATCGGCCTTACGGCCGATCAGGGGTACGCGAACGCGTTAATTGAGAGATGGCTGAGCCGGGAAGGGTTTCATGTGCCGAAAGACAAAGATGGAAAAGAAACGTTGGTGGTCAGGGTGACGTTGGACGCGTTCGGCACGGTTCACAATCAGACGTTCTTCGGTATGCCGGCGTTCACCAGCATGCTGATCCCATTTGCCTTGCCCCAATTGACTCTCTACCAGGCGACCAGACAACGAGGGCATGCCCGGTTGTCGATGGATTTTCTGGATAAGAAAACCGGGCAGCTTGTGAGTTCGACACCAACATACGAGGGCGATGCCTCCTCTAACGAGTACATATATCTGTTCCTCTTTTCGACGACATCGTCAGATCTGGTGCCGCCTGTCCCGTAGACACGATCAATCATGAGGCTTTTATCGAGTGGGATTGCGCTTCGATCATGCCCCCCGACGCTTGATTCAAGCACGTAGAAGGATTCCTCACAGGCCGCCCAAGGGGAATTGAGGTCTAGTCTTCTTCTGTGCATAGCGGTGAGCATTGACTTGAGCCGTCGAGCACGAGATGGAGGGTCTTGCAATCATACAGGGTTTCTACTCCACCCGCTTCAATCGCTGGCTCATTTATGACTCAGACTTCCAAACCTACCCCTGGCTCTTGAAAAACAACGCCGCGAGGGCGGGAACGGTCACGGTCAATGAATGGGACCGCGCGTGCAGCGGCACCGGTGCGGCCTCGACGCCGCCTCCGTTGCCCCAGTCGCTTCCTCCATACCAGGAAGAATCACTGTTGAGAATTTCCTGCCAATATCCTCCGCGTGGAACCCCAACCCGATAATTCAGCCGCGGTACCGGCGTGAAATTGCACACGACCAGGACCAGATCCTGCGTCGTGTGGCCCTTGCGGATCAGGCTGATGACGCTCGACTCCGCATCGTTGCAGTCGATCCACTCAAATCCATGGGGAGTCACATCGTCCTCGTGCAGGGCTCGTTCGGTCCGATAGACACGGTTGAGGTCCGCGACCCATCGCTGAATACCCAGGTGGCTCGCGTGCTGGAGTTGCTCCCATTCCAATTGGCCGTCATGCGCCCATTCCGCGCGCTGGGCGATCTCTGCACCCATGAAGAGGAGCTTCTTGGCCGCCTGCGCGTACATGTAGCCGAACAGGACGCGGAGATTCGCGAACTTCTGCCAATCGTCACCCGGCATCTTTTCGAGCAGCGAACGCTTCCCGTACACCACTTCGTCATGAGACAGCGGCAAGATGAAATTCTCGTGAAACGCGTAGAGCATGCGAAACGTCAGATTCTGATGGTGATAGTGCCGGTAGATCGGATCGGTCTGCATGTACTTCAACGTGTCATGCATCCAGCCCATATCCCACTTCAGGCCGAAGCCCAGCCCTCCCACGTAGCCTGGGCGCGAGACAGCCGGCCAGGCCGTGGATTCCTCCGCCGAGGTCTGCACGTCCGGATACCGCGTATAGACTTCTTCGTTGAATCGCCGCAAAAAACTGATGGCATCCAGATTCTCCCGTCCGCCATATTGGTTTGGAATCCATTCACCTTCGTTGCGCGAATAATCCAAATACAGCATCGACGCGACCGCATCGACCCGCAGTCCATCGATGTGATACTTCTCGAGCCAGAACAGCGCGCTGCTGATCAAGAAGCTGCGCACCTCATTACGGCCGTAGTTGAAGATGAAGGTATTCCATTCCGGATGAAAGCCTTGCTTCGGGTGCGCATGCTCATACAGATGCGTCCCGTCGAAGTAGCCAAGTCCATGCTCGTCGGTGGGAAAATGCGACGGCACCCAGTCCAGGATGACCCCGATGCCGTGCTGGTGCAGGATGTCGATCAAATACATGAGATCTTGTGGCGTGCCGTAGTTGCCGGAGGGGGCAAAATACCCGGTGGTTTGGTAGCCCCATGAGCCGAAGAAGGGATGGTCCATCAGCGGAAGAAACTCCACATGGGTGAAGCCCATTTGCTTGACATATTCCGCCAGCGGGACGGCCATCTCTCGATAACTGAGGGAGCGATGGCCTTCCGTTGCCACCCGTCTCCATGACCCGACATGCATTTCGTAGATCGCCATCGGCGCCGTCAGTGCATTTCTGTCCCGCCGTTGCTTCATCCAATCCGCATCGTTCCACTCGTAGGTCAAGTCCCAGACGATCGAGGCGGTCTTTGGGGGAATCTCGTTGAAAAACGAGAGCGGGTCGGTCTTGTCCACGTGATACCCGTGAAAGCGGGACTGGATGTGATACTTGTATAGAGTTCCGACTCCGATGCCGGGCACAAATCCTTCCCAAATCCCGCTGTGCCCGCGGGGAGACAGAGGATGCGTGTCCTGCTTCCAGTCATTGAACGAGCCGATCACGGAGACCCGTTCGGCATCCGGAGCCCACACGGCGAAAAAAGTTCCATCCCGGCCGTTCACGTGCCCCGGATGCGCGCCCAATTTGTCGTACAGATTGACCAATGATCCCTCATTGAAGAGATAGAGGTCGTCGCGCGTCAGTCTCGTCGGTTCATCAACGCTCATCGTCGTGTGCTGTGTCATCCGCCTACTCCGCAGTTGGAAGGTTGAACTGTGCAATGTTGCAGGTCGAGCGGTGAGCTTGGATCATGAACAGTTTACCATTTACGATTCAGCTTGTGTGAGTTGAAGTAGCCCGCCCATCGGAATCCCTGCCCACGAAGGCCGGTTATTCAGCTCGTAACTCAATTCATAGCAGGCCTTCTCGATCAAATAGGCATCCAGCAGCAGGGCGCGGTCTTCGGCCTGCTCCGGGAGGAATGGAGCCTTGCCCGTTGTCTCTGTATAGCCGAACAAAAATGCATCCGCCGCCGACCGATACCATCGCCTCGTCCGCTGTTCCATCTCCGATCGCCATTCATCGGCATCCGGCCGGCTTCCCATCCGATCGAGCGCGGCAGAAGCAGCATAGTGGAATGAGCGGATCATCCCCGCCACATCGACGACCGGAACATGTTTCGCGCGCCGCTCCGCCAATGGCCTCGCCGGCTCTCCCTCAAAATCAATAATTACGAAATCGCGACCGGTATACAAGACCTGGCCCAAGTGAAAATCACCGTGGCATCGAATTCTGACTGCCTGAGGATTCCGCTTGGCCGGAGCTTCCAGACGAGACAACAACACAGCTTTCGATTCGAGCACGAGGGTCGCCAGTCGCCGATTCGGTCCATGAAGGTCTTGGATGCGGCGACCAAGCAATGTCAGCGAGTCTTCGGCAGTACGTGTCATTCGATCACGCAACGATTGCCAATAGCCCGACGTGCAAGGCTCCGGCGCGAACGCTGGATCGGCGGTGTGCTGCGCCAAGGCGAGGTGTAATTCGGCCGTCCGCCGCCCGAGCAAGGCTACAGCATCGGTATAGGCACTGGTTGCAGGCATGGCCGAGGCTGAGCTGTTCGCCAGTTCTGCTTCCAACTCGCTCAATGTGTATCGCCAAGCATCGCCTTGATTTTCGACGAACGCCTGTACAATCGCAACAGTGCCGGGCTGTTGGTTGGATCCTGCATATTCCAATGAACCAAGCACTGAAGGACTGTGAGTATACCCGCGCGCCGTTAATACTCGGCCGATCTCCAGATCAGGATTAATTCCCGCTTCGAAACGCCGATAGAGCTTCAACATAACGTACCGACCGATCCTCACGGAGGTATTGCTTTGCTCTCCTTGCATGACGGACGATTCAGCCGATGTCGCCTCTAAAACTACCTGTGAGAAGGCTTGCGTGGAGGAGGCATGGAGCGTTCCCTCCTCGCCTTGAAATCTCTCCTCCTGCCGGACCGCCTGCAGCAACGCCTGGGCAGAGTCATGATCCCACAGGGCATCGTGCAACAATCCGACTCGCTCCCCGTTTTGGCCGGCAATGGTCACCTCTGCCAACACAGCCTCCGGATGGGCTTGCCGCATCTGCAATGCTCGTTCGCCCACCGAAGCGGTGAGGACCATCATATAGATATCATGGCCGTTGTCTTCATAGGAGACGTCGATGAAAACCATAACCATGGACTTGATGTCTGTTAGAAGCGGAATCGTCTCTTTGATGCGAACCGCAACAATCGTCCTTGCCTTGCCTCCGTACCATCGAGCGGACAAGAGGACGGACGGCAGCAGAGCCTCAATCACGCCGACGGTATCCCGATCAAACAGCCGCACCCAATTGTCTTTGACGGTCAACATCATGAAATGAAGAGTCGATGGCTGTCAGCTCTTTGCTCTTGCCATCAGCTATCCGCTATCGGCTCTTGTCTTTCTACATGAAGTAATCGAAGTCATGCTCCGCTCAAAGATCACACCTGACGAGAAATACATGGGCCGGCAGCGAATGCGGATCGAGCCGCACATAATTCCGTGGTCCCGCCCAGGTGTAGAACGCGTCGGTGAGCAAATCCACGACCTGGAACGGCTTATCCGCTTGCACCCCGAGCGCATCGAGATCCAAATGCACCCAACCGGAATGGACATAGTGAGGGCTAAGATTCACCACCATCAGCACCACATTCTCTCCATCGACTGAACGTTTGCTGTACGCGAGCAACTCCTCGTTGTCCACTTGATGAAAGACCAGGCTGTGGTCGTGTCGAAAGGCGCGGTGGTCGCGTCGGATCCGATTCACCCGGCCGATGAATTCTTGCAAACTGTCTGACCGGTCCAGATCCCACGCGCGGATTTCATACTTTTCCGAATCGAGATATTCCTCGCTGCCCTGCTTTTGCGGGCGTGATTCCATCAGCTCGAATGCCGGCCCATAGATGCCGTAATTCGCTCCCAACGTGGCGGCCAAGATCAACCGGGACATAAAGGCGGGACGGCCGCCGTGCTGCAATTGCTCCGTCAAGATATCCGGGGTATTGGGCCAGAGATTGGGCCGGAAGTATTCCCGCACATCTGTCTTGGTCAATTCCGTGAAGTACTGGGTCAATTCCCACTTGGTCTGCCGCCAGGCGAAGTACGTATAGGACTGGGTGAACCCCAACTTCGCCAAGCGGTACATAATTTTGGGTCTGGTGAAGGCTTCTGAGAGAAACAGCACGTCGGGGTGCTCGCGCTTCACCTCTGCGATCAGCCACTGCCAAAACGCAAACGGCTTGGTGTGGGGATTATCGACCCGGAAAATCCGGACACCCTGCTCGATCCAGTGAACCACGACGTCCTTCATTTCCCGCCATAACGCCGCCCACTGGTCGCTCTCAAAATTCAACGGATAGATGTCCTGATACTTCTTCGGCGGATTCTCGGCATATTGAATGGTGCCGTCCGGGCGCTGTACGAACCATTCAGTATGGTGCTTGACATAGGGATGATCGGGCGAGCATTGCAAAGCCAGATCCAACGCGATTTCCAATCCGTGCTCCTTGCTTTTGCCGACAAGTCGCTTAAAGTCTTCCTCCGTCCCCAAATCAGGATGAATGGCAGTATGCCCTCCCTCAGCGGCGCCGATCGCCCAGGGGCTTCCCACCGAATCGGGGCTTCCATTCGGATCGTTGTTCTTGCCCTTTCTGAATGTCCGCCCGATGGGATGAATCGGAGGAAGGTACAAGACATCGAAGCCCATACCGGCAATGTAGGGTAAGCGGGCCTCGCAATCCTTGAACGTGCCATGGCGTCCGGGGTCGGATGCGCAGGAGCGGGGAAATACTTCATACCAGGCGCTGAACCCGGCCTTGTCTCGGTCCACGACGACCACTAATTCCTTGTCATAGATGGTCGGCCAAGGATGATCCGCATTCCGTGTCATGAGATCAGTCAGTTCTTGTTCCAGAACCATCTTCAGCGTCTGCTCACGCTCTTCGCCATGTCCCATTGTTGCTGCGATCTCGTTGAGCCGCTCCCCGTCTGCGCCACCGGCACGCAGAGCAGCAGCCTTAATATGGTCCCGGCCGATCAACAAATCCACCGTCACGTCCTGACCGGCAGCGATGCGCTTTCGCATATCCCGCTGCCAGGATCGGAAATGGTCGATCCACGAGGTCACGGTGTAGTAATAGATGCCCTGCTCCGGAACATTGAAAGACGCTTGCCACCGATCGTTCTCCACGAAGGTCAAGGGCACGTCGGTCCAATCGGCTTCTCGCGCATGGCGGTACCTGATCACCCCGGCAATCTCGTCATGGCCGTCGGCAAACAGGTCCGCCTCCACCACGACCGACTGCCCCACTACCCGCTTGATCGGGAACCGCCCACCGTCAATTTCCGGCCGCACTCCCTCGATCACGACACGGCGGCGCCCCTCGATGCCGGGAATGCCTACGATGTTGGCTGCCTGTGGCCGTTCCGCCTTTTTATGATGTTTCATATCTTACTGCTCGTATCTCGCCGTACATATTCGTCGGACAATTTCAGAATCTGTTGATCTGTTGAGTTATCAGGAAATTATCAGATCAACAGACCATCAGATCGCCAGATTCAACGCTTCACGCTTTCTATCTCACCCACCCACCCCGCGCATCCTTCGCACCCACCACATCCCCTGGTTGCTTTGCAACCGATTGCCCGAGGCGTGCGCTCCTCCCGAGTCACGCCTCACGGCTACAGATGCGACAGCTCGTCGATCTTCTCTTCCTTTTCCTTTCTCTTTCCCAGGCGTCGCTCAATAGTCTCACGCATCAGATGCCGGATTCCGAGACCCACGCCAAGTGCGAGCGAGAAGACGACGCCGCCGAACGTGATAGAAAACGCCGAGATGACGATCTCTTTGGCGATGCCCAACTGCGTCAGCACCATGGCAAATGTGAATAACAGAATCCCCCACCGAACCAGGCTCGCCACGATGCGTGCCTCATGCAGTTGCGCATTCACTGCCGCGATCAACGCGGCCTCCGCGAAGAAATTTGCGGACAGTACGCCGATCAGCAATACCAACGCAGCCGCCAGTACATGGGGCAAAAAGCCCACAATCTGGCTGATGAGATTAGCCGTGGCCGGCAGATTCACCGCATCCACGCCCATGAACGCAAAGAGCAGAAACACCGTCCAAAACAAGATGCGACTCAGGACGACCGACGCCGGTTGTTTGATGCCTGCTTGGGCCAACGGCTGATTGAGTCCGAACCGCTCGCAGAGACGATCGAACCGAAAGGCCGTGAGGACGCGCACCGTCAGCGCTCTGACCAGCCACGCCATGGCCAATCCGACCAAAAGGAACGTGGCGAGCGCCAGAAGTCTCGGCAATACCAACAGGATCTGCATTACGGCGTCACGAAATCCTGCTATCATTGTGTCGCGCCAGAGGTCACTCATCCCGCCACCTCCATCGATCCGTAAGATAAGGCTTCATCACCTCGAACCGCCGGCAGAGCGACTCCACAGACGCTTCCACCTGCCCGGCGCCGCCGCGTTGCGTGTCAAGGACAAAGGAAGCGGTCTGCCCGAGATATAATGGGGTCAGCGATTTCAGCAAATGTTCCCGGTGCAGCACTTGGTCATGATACGCCAGTGCAAACTCATAGACGACCTGCACCCAGAGGTTTTCGGGAAAATGAAATTCGTCGGACTCCTGGATTCCAAGCGTGAGGATTTGGCTTAGTGTTTCCGGCGAGAGGATGACTTCCCACAGCGGCAACAGATCGCGCACCCCCTGTCGCATTCCGCTGACCATGCGGGCGATGTTGATCGGGCCGGTGAGCGGCGCATAGTCGACCTCGCCATACAGCGGCACATCGGTCGACTCATGGGTGCGTTCCCACCCCGACTCGTAATCCTCCATCGAATGAAAGATCGCCCCGACGGCAGCCGCCAGCACATGGGCCAGATCGGCTGTTCCCAATTTGGAATCCTGGTCCTTGACACCGAGAAACGCATGGCACACTTGATAGCCCTCGGCGAGCGCGACGGTTGTCATCCATCCGTCGAAACTGATGCGGGTGGCCTCCTGTGACCAGAACGGGTTCTTTATCAACTCCCGCGCGAGGCGGCCGGAAAGGCCGTAGCCGCCGCCGCTGGGATACCGCAGCCGCTTTCCATACAACGCCCGCATCAACGGATAGAGTAGATTGTTCACCAATGTTCCTTCATACCGGTGCCGCCGGAACAGCGGAACGACGAAATCCATGCCATCGTCATAGACGGGACGACCCAGCAGCTCAATCCACTGAGGAGACAACGAGCGCAGATTGCCCTCGATGATGAGACACACTTTTGCTTGGAGCGACTGCGCCGTCTCACACAGACGGCGGACATCGTTGGCTCGTCCCGAGAGACCGGAATCCGTCCCAAGGCTTGCATAATGTCCCGCCGCACCGGGAACGATGCGGGTGGCGACCTGCCCTGCGGCAAGCCGTTCGACGATCTCCGGCGTGCCGTCTTGAGACCCGCCGTCATAATTCACGATCATCGCCGAGGTGCCGCCGAAGAATCGCTGCAGCCCTTCGATGATGCTCTTCACCACCTGCTCGATCGTCCCGGCGTTGTTCAAGGTCAACAGGCCCACGACGACATCGGCAGTCACGGCCTGGTTGGAGAGGTCCTCGGCTGGTTCATTCATGACTGACTGGTCGGTCATCGGTACAACCGTGAAGCCCGCTTCGCCGACTTCGCGAAGCGTGCGAGGCCCTCGGCTTCGCGGCGAGGCGAGCGAGCGTGAAGCGCTGATTGGGCATCTTTGCACCTCAGCACTCGGCACTCATGACTCAGAACTTCCTTCGTCACTGCAGCGGCATGATCTTCAACAAAGTAAGGAAATCGCCCAATTGCCTGGTGATGAAGAAATTCCGGCGCACGTGTTCCCGCCCCGCTGCTCCCATGCGGGCGATCAATCCAGGATTATTCAATAAATGCCGCAGGCGGAATCCGGCCCCTTCGGCGGAATGGACGACATATCCCGTCACCTCGTCGATGATTTGCGCCGCGATCCCTTCGGCGTTTCCTCCGACCACCGGCTTCCCTTTCCACATCGCTTCGGAGACCGTCACGCCGAATCCTTCCCTGATGGACTTCTGCATCACGACCGTAGCCGTTCGTTGCAAAGCGTTGATCTCCAGATCCGCCTCGGGCGGCAGCTGCACCAGATGAATATCAGGATCCCGTCCCGCCGCCTCACGCGCTTCGGCCAACACCGCTTCGCCCTCCGGGTCGTGCATGACCCCGGCCCCCGCAAGCACCAATCGGCAATCATGATGCTTCTTCACAATGCGATACGCTTGGATAGCGCCGAGCGGATCCTTAAACCGCTCGAACTTTGCCACCTGCAGGATGATCGGTTTGGTTCGCGGAATACCCAGCCGATCCACGATCTGATTGATTTCGGATCTGCTCATCTCTCGATTTTTCGGGCTCAGCGGATCGATCGAGGGATACATGAGAAACTTCGGGATCGGCAGCCGTTGCGCAAAGCCGGACAATGAAAAAATAGCCGCATCGTACTTCACTGCATACCGCCGCAAAAACGTCCAGGCGCGCCGTTGTGGCTGAGACAGATCCAGGTGGCAGCGCCACAGCCAAGCCCCGCTCGCCCGATACTCAACCATGCCGGCCGGCTGATGGTCGTGGATCATGATCATGTCCGCTTCGAGGTTCAGCGCTTTCGCGTTCCGCTCATTGATCTCCCGGAAGGTCTGATACATGTCCTCGGTGATCTTCTCGTCTCGTCCTTGCAAGGCGTCGGTGAGCCGTTTGACGACCGCAAAGAACTCCTGCGTCCCCGCAATGACTTCCCAACGTGCCTCCACGCCCAACGCCGTCAGCATCGGCACCACGCGTCGCAAGACCTCCGCCGCCCCTCCACCATAGCGGACCGCGCTCACATGCACGACGCTTCGCCCCTTGACCAAGTCACTCAGCCGGTAGAGGAAGTCGACCGTTCCCTTCGGCGATACTTCCCGGTAGTCATCGAGCGCGGTGGTCATAGCACTGTCTTCTTTCTCCGGTCTATTCTGTTCCGCTGATGTCAAATCGCGCTCCATTCGAGGTTATAGGTGCTCTCCCAGGATCGCACCGTCGGCAGGCTGAACCAATAGAAGCCATAAGGGCCTAGGCTAAGCGCATATGGATGATCCCCGATCCGCGGAAATCGCGAATCGCCGAACAACTCGACCGGAACGATACCCTTGAACCGCGTCAGGTTCAGCTCCACGGCCTGCGCCGACTCCGCCAGATTGTGGACCAGAAGCACCGTCTCCCCCTCGTAGGTCCGCAGATAAGCCAGGATCTTTTCGTTCGACGGTGTCAAGAATTCCAACGTACCCCGTCCGAAGACCCTGTGCCGCTTGCGGATCGCGATCATGCGGCGCATCCAATGGAGCAGCGAATGCGGCGTCTGCTTTTGTGTATCCACATTGATCGATTGGTAGCCGTAGACGGGGTCGGTGACGAGCGGAAGAAACAACTTCGCGGGATCCGCTTTGGAGAAGCCGGCGTTCCGGTCCGCGGTCCAATGCATCGGCGTCCGCACACCGTTACGGTCGCCCAGATGAATGTTGTCTCCCATGCCGATTTCATCGCCGTAATAGATGATCGGCGTGCCGGGCAAGGTGAACACAATACTGTTCAGCAGCTCGATCTTGCGCCGATCATTCTCGAGCAACGGCGCGAGACGGCGCGCGATGCCGACGTTGCGGCGCGCCTGGGGATCGCGGGCATAGGCATAATACATGTAATCCCGCTCTTCGCCGGTGCACATTTCCAACGTCAACTCGTCGTGATTGCGCAGAAAAAGGCACCACTGACAATTCGATGGAATCGGCGGCGTATGTTTGAACATATCGAGGATGGGCCGGCGGTCCTCGCTGCGCAGTCCCATGAACAGGCGCGGCATGAGCGGGAAATGAAAGGCCATGTGAAATTCATCACCGTTCCCGAAATAAGGACGCACGTCGCTCGGCCACTGGTTGGCCTCCGCCAGGAGGATTCTGGTGCTGTACCGGTCGTCGATCCGTTTCCGAATCTCCTTCAGATAGGCATGAGTCTCGGGCAGGTTCTCGCAGATCGTGCCTTCGCGCTCGAACAGGTAGGGCACTGCGTCGCAGCGGAATCCGTCGAGCCCCTGATCCAGCCAGAACTCCATGACTTCCATCATGGCTTGCTTGACCGCGGGATTGTCGTAGTTCAAGTCCGGTTGATGGCTGAAGAACCGGTGCCAATAGTACGCGTGCGCCTCGGGATCCCAGGTCCAATTGGATTTTTCCGTATCCACGAAGATAATGCGTGCCTTTGTATATTTCTGATCCGTCTCGCTCCAGACATAGTAATCCCGTGTCGGAGCCTGCGGCGACCGGCGGGCCTCCTGAAACCACGCATGCTGATCGGACGTGTGATTCAACACCAAATCGACGATGACGCGCATGCCGCGCTGATGGGCCGCATCGAGCAGACGGCGGAACACCTCGGTGGAGCCGTACGAAGGCGCGATAGCGGTGAAATCAGCAACATCGTAGCCATCGTCGCGCAACGGCGACGGATAAAACGGCAGCAACCAGAGGCAGTCCACTCCGAGCCACTCGAGATAATCAAGCTTTTCGATCAGGCCGGCGAAATCCCCGATGCCGTCGTCATTGCTGTCGTAGAAGGCCCGTACGTGCAGCTCATAGAACACGGCGTCCTTGTACCAGAGGGGATCTTGGTTCAGCATGGCCAAACTACCGAATCTGTCGATCTGTTGATCTGCTGAGAGTTAATCCGTTCTTCAATTCGACAGATCATCAGATCAAGAGATTCTTCACTATGGTTTCCCTAGAAACTCATCGCACGCCGTGATGAGACTCGACCGTAGGCGCTCAAGGCTTCCCAAGTACGGGTTGATGGAGCGGATACGATCAGCCAGTTCATGCAAGCCGAGGCCCGTTCGGATCCAGGCCGAGAAGTCGCTTTCTTCTCGCCCCAACCGGAAATGCGCTTCGAACATGTGGAAATAGATCGCGCTGACATCGACTTCGGCCACCACCTGTCGAAATTCCGCTAGGGACCTCGCTTCCAGGCCGATCGGCACTTCCAGAATCCGGGAGCGCTTGAAATGGAACGGCTCGCCGAACACCACACGGGGAATAATGGACATTCGCGACAGATGATCGTCGATGATCGAAATAATCTCTTCCCGCAGATCCTCCAGGTTCGGATAGTCGAATGGATCGACCACGGCAAGCCGTTCGCCCAGCACATGATCTCCGACCTGCATCACGACCCATTGGGAAAAATCATTCGGATAGGCCCGCTCGATGAAGCGATGCCTGAGAAAATAGCTATGGGTATGGAAATGAATTGAATCGAGCGGGACCTCTTCGACGAGTTCGGCAAGTTCTTTCTCGTCATCCGCCTGTTGCCCAAGGCTTTCCTGCACCTCACTGCATCCAATGAATGCAAACGTGGAATCGACGATGTTATGCGCAGCCTGTTGGGTCATATGAGGTATAAGTCACTATCTATGCCGATTTGAAGACCCGTTCTTATGATTCATGATCAGCTCGCGGTGACTCTAGCTGGAACTCTGCGGTATGTGTCAACCCTCACCCACATTATTCATGAACACTGATACTGCGATACTTCCAGAACGTTGTCGCTTACTCGCTAGAAAACTCTCTATCTTGGTTCCACAGGTTGCCCTCTGATGCGCAATCAGGCTGCGCTTCTCAGCTTGTTCCCACTCAATGTCCTGTAGTGCTCCCCATTTGTCAAGCGGCCAGGAACTGAGTGCTGTGGTCGCGGAAGCGCGGTCATTCCTGGATACAGCGCAAGGATGATCTGCGTGGTGTCCGTTTTCACTACCGAGACGACTACAAGATCAACTTAGGTCTCAATTCATATTAGTACAGCTCGGGAAAGTTCTACATTGCACAGAAAAGGATATAAGGTTACATCTTACATTTCGCGATCCGGTTAGACCGCGCTTTCTCCCGTGCGATTGGTACCCCAAAAAGCAACGTATTCATCCCGTTTTTCTCTGATGAATCATCACAGAATTCCCATCGGGATCTAAGACTACCGCCATGTGACAGACGGGAGTCTCCATCGGCTCAAGCGTAAATGTGCAGCTGCACTCTCGAAGCCGGCTGATCGCTCCATTAAAATCGTCTACTTCAAGTGCCACAGACCCTCCGCCACGTGAGGGCTTCCACTCCGGCGCTCCAATACCGATCGCGAGCGTCCCCGGCCCGATGTCGTATTCGACAAAACCCTGCTTCTCGTTCCCGAAGAACCGCGACTCCGTAAGTCCCAAGGTCGTCTCATAGAATTGGCGGGCACGTTTCAAGTCAGTGACGGGATAGACGGTAAATGCGATGTCCGTAACCTTCATATTGGTCTTCTCCTAATTGCTCGACTCTCCTACTGGCCTGACGGCCCTCTACAGTTGGGGTGACCCTAATCTTCGGCTGTTCCGCCCTGAGCTAAAACCAGGCTCTGAACCTCAGCCACAAGCGCACATAATTCTCTCCGCTGTTCCCGCAACTGCTCAACACCAGAACCGGTAGCTGGAGAGACAAGTGCTTGTAAACGGACCGGGAATGCTTTTGGCAGCAGCGGCAATTTTACCAATGCTTGTGCGAGTCTCTTTTCCCCCTGGAAGTATTCGCGGTTGAGCGCGAAAATCACCTGAATAACAGCTTGCACGACCCGCTGCACAAGAGCGCTCGTGTAAATAATGTCGGCTCGCTCGACGGCAGTTCGATAGTGGAAATTCTCCGGCCAGAACATGGCCTCACGCATAAACCGATGAAGGATCGATTGCCGCATCGGTTCCGGATAAGTCGCCACATCTGTTTTCCAACGCGCCAGTGTCGCATACGGATCTTCGATGATCTGCATCGTTCGAATATCGGCGAGAAGAACGTAGTTGAAGAACCCCATGACGGTCCAACCCACATAGTCCCGCCGAATTTTCCCCTGTTGGCACAATGTGATCGTACGCTCGACCTCCTGCGAATTCCGCAACCAACACTCCACGCGGCGATTTCGATACCAGAAATCGGTACCGCATTCGACAAATGGAGCATCTTGCCCCCACGAATCAACTTGGGAGTCGGCACCGACAGTCTTCGCGATCAATTCGCTTCTCTGCGGACCCGAGTGAACTTGCTCTGCAAAAAGGTATACGTCGATGTCGGATAGTGCATCAGCGTCTCCCTTGGCGTAGGAGCCACCGATCGCCATGCCACAAGGCCCCACACTGATCTGCCGCAGGAGAGGCACGAGTTCACACAGATAAACTTCTGGTGTAGTTAGGCTTTCGCCAATAGGGCTAGTCATCTTGAAGTAAAACCTGAGTCACGCGTCAACCAATTTACAAACAGCCACGGCCCGACGCTCACCAAGAACATCGCCGGTATCCAATGTTACTTCGCTCGCCGCTTGACGGCATACCCATAGGGGATAGGCCATGAAGGTTCCGAGCCAAGTTCTTGCTGCGCCTTGAGCGCCCAGTACGGCTCCCGGAGCAGTTCTCGAGCAATGAACACCACATCGGCATCCCCGCCGGTCACGATCTCATCGGCATGGTGAGACTCGGTGATCATCCCAACCGCACCAGTCATGATTGCTGCCTCGTCCCGGATCTTCCGAGCGAACGGAACTTGGTACCCCTTGGCCACCGGGATACGTGCCTTGGGCACCAACCCCCCGGAAGAGACATCGATCAGATCAACACCGAGATCTTTCAAATGCTTGGCGAGGACCACCGATTGCTCGGCATCCCAGCCGCCCTCTACCCAATCAGTGGCTGAAATCCGTACAAAGAGAGGAAGTTCCGCTGGCAATAGTTGACGCAGGCTCTCGGCGATTCGGAGCAGAAACCGCATCCGGTTTTCCAGGCTTTCCCCGTAACGGTCCGTTCGGTGATTACTCAAGGGTGACAGGAACTCGTGCAACAGATACCCGTGGGCCGCGTGGATCTCGATCACCCGAAATCCGGCCATGATGGCTCGACGGGCGGCGGCCTCGAACGCGGCGACAATTTCATCGATACCGGCTTCATCAAGGGGCATCGGCTTCGGGTCGCCGTCATTGAACGGAATCGGGCTAGGACCGAGGACGGTCCAGCCACCCACTGCAGGCATCTTGAGGCTCGCTCCTCCCTTCCAAGGCGGCTCACAACTGGCCTTTCGCCCGGCGTGGCCCAACTGAATGCCAGCAACCGCCCCTTGGGAGTGAATAAATCGCGCAATGCGCGCGAGCGGCTCGATATGTTGATCCCCCCAGATCCCCATATCTCCTGGCGAAATCCTGCCATCCGGGCTAACGGCAGTGGCCTCGACCATCACCAGCGCCGCCCCGCCGACGGCACGGCTGCCGAGATGGACCAGATGCCAATCGCTTGCTAATCCATCCATCGCGACATACTGGCACATGGGGGACATCACGATCCGGTTTCGAAGCGTAATCCCTCTGATCGTCAGCCTGCTGAGCAGATCGATCTCCGGGACTTCTCGGTCGTGATCCGAGCTGGCTGGACAGCCATGGGCTGCCACATGCGAAACTTGCTGATCGGGTCGTTCGGACATGGGCTTATTCATCCTCTGGTCTCCATGGAAAAATGTGGATGGGTGCGGCATCTCTATTCAGGCTTATAGAAGTTGCCGAAATCGTTTCTCATATGCTCATTGGTCGCCTGAGCGTTGGAGGCTGACACGAAAACTGTACCCGTGACGTTCGAAGCCCAATGATTCGTAGAAAGCGTGCGCCCGCTCACGCTTCAGGTTCGAGGAAAGCGCGGCCTTATAGCAACCCTTTTCACGAGCTACTTCAAGTGCATAGTGGATCATCATCTTTCCGACGCCATGTCCCTGCCAAGCCGGATCGACCGCTACGTCATCGATGACGGCCGACGGCGTTCCCCAATGGCCCAGATTGTCCATGATCAGCAGAGCGAACGTGCCCACGGTTTGGTCGTTGCAAACCGCGACATAAATCGTGTAGTCGGGGTAGCGCGCCATACGTTCGAAGATGCGCTCGGCCTCGGATAGAGGAAGCACCTTCCCATCATCTAAATCCGGTTGTGCATAGAGCCGGAGTATTTCAGGGAGATCGGCCTTTGACGCTGCACGGCAAGAAAGTAAAGCGTTCATGTGGCTATCTCTTTATCATGCCAATGACCAAGGCTCAGACCCGCTGGCTAGCCGTCGCTGCAAAGCCTAGACGCACCCTTCCAACGCCAGGAGAGCGAGCTTTTTCGCCAACCCTCCGGCGTAGCCGGTGAGTGAACCGTTCGAGCCGACGATGCGGTGGCAAGGCACGATGATGCTGATCGGGTTGCGGCCGGTGGCGGCACCGGCCGCTCGTGCACTACCCGGCCGTCCAGCTCGCCGTGCCAGTTCGCCATACGCGATGGTTTGACCGAACCGGACGCCTGCAATCGCCTTCCATACCGCGCGCTGGAACGGCGTGCCCTGCGGCGCGACTTTGACTGAAAACTGCGTCCGCTTGCCGGCGAAATACTCCGACAGCTCGCGCTTGGCCTGCCGTAGCGGCTCATGCTTATCGGCTCGTTTCCACTTCTTGTCGATGCGGGGATGATATTTCTGACCGGCGAAATAGACACCCGTCAACGCTTGGTCATCGGCAACCAGCAATATGCGTCCACGGGGACTTTGATAATAGTCGTAGCACAACATGATTACTCCTTGATCAGTGAATGCCAGAGCTGCATCACGGCATACGCGCGCCACGGCCGCCAGGCTTCACCGGCTTCGAGCACGCGGCGCGCATCTTTCTCCTTCAGCGCCTTCATGATGCCGAGATCGGTATGAGGAAACGCATCCGGCCATGCAAGCGCCCGCATGGCGATGTACTGCGCCGTCCACTCCCCTACGCCAGGCAGCGCACGCAGCCGTTCCATCGTCGCGTCGAGATCTGCGTGAGGCGTCAGGATCAAATCGCCGTCCGCTACGGCACACGCAAGCGCGATCACTGTGCGTGCACGCGCCGCCGGCATGCCCAGTCGTGCGATAAGGTCGACCGCCACGCTCGCCACACGTGCAGCGGAAGGGAATACCGTCGTCAGTGTCGCAAACGGCGTCTCGATCGGATCCCCGAGCGCCGCGGCAAGGCGGCCCGCGATGGTCCGTGCCGCAGCAACGGCCACTTGTTGCCCGATAATCGCACGTACCGCAACTTCGAATCCGTCGAAGGCGCCGGGAACCCGTATGCCGGGACGACGCTGCGCCAATTCGCCCAACACTCCTGCGATTTCTGTCGGATTGCAGGACAGATCCATGAGCGCCTTGATACGCCCAAGCAGTGGAGGTAAAACCCGGGCCAGCGAAGAAGAGACAACGACATGGAGCGCCGGCTTTTTCGGCGACAATCCGATCTCGATCCATCCCAAATGGTCCTTGCCCTCTGCTGTCACACGCACAGTGCGACGGTAACAAAAGCCGTCGAGCATCTCGACACCGGCAATCGCCCGTGCACGGAGAAACGCCCTCATCGCCGACCAGTCGTAGGGCGGGCGGAAACTTAGCTCGAAGTTCAAAGCATCGGCGATCGGCATTGCCTTGCCGTTCACGCGCCGACGCAACTGTCCAGGTTGCAGATGATAGCGTTGTCTAAAGAGTGCATTGAAGCGCCGCAGGCTCCCAAAACCGCTCGCGAACGCCACTTCAGTGACCGGCAAGCTGGTATCGGTGAGCAGGCGTTTGGCGAGAAGCAGACGCTGTGTCTGAGCGAACTCCACAGGTGAGACGCCGAACTCGGCGCTGAACGTACGGCGCAGATGCCGGTCGGTGATACCCAGGCTCGTTGCGACGCCTGCCAATCCGTCCGTATCGAGCGCACGATCCTCGATCAGGCCCGCCGCTGCCTGCGCCACGCGCGTTGTCGCATCCACGCTTGCATTGCCCGGCGCGAGCTCGGGACGGCAACGCAGACAAGGTCGGTAGCCGGCTACTTCGGCCGCAGCGGCGGTCGGATAGAAGCGGCAGTTCTCGAATCTGGGTGGCTTTACTGTGCAGACCGGCCGACAATAGATGCGCGTCGACGAGACCGCGACAAAGAAGCGTCCGTCGAAGCGCGTGTCGCGTGCACGTAATGCGCGGTAACAAGTGGCGGGATCAATCGTCATGGGTGCCATTATAGACAGAGCGGGCGGCACCTGCTCGCCATTTTCGGACATGACAATTCGCTAGCCCGGCATGTCCGTCACCCAGGTTTGCTCAAGAGTTTCAGCCACAAAAACCCGATGGCTCCTGCCATCAAGGAAGTCAAAAGAGTGGCCATCTTCGAAGCGCTGATGATTTCGGCGTTACCAGCAAAGGCGAGGTTGGTAATGAAGATGGACATGGTAAATCCGATACCGCCAAGCATCCCGGCACCAACAATATGTCGCCAATGCATGCCGAGCGGCAATCGGCATAGGCCGCTTGTTACGGCTACAATACACAGGCATGTCACCCCCAACGGTTTTCCTACAATCAAACCGACAATGATGCCAATGCTGTTGGGACCGGTCAACCCGTACAGCCAATCCTCCCCGACAGGCACGCCCGTATTGGCAAGCGCGAAAATCGGCAAGATGATGAAGGCAACTGGTTTGTGCAATGCATGCTCGAGTCTGTGCGAGGGCGATTCTTCGTCGTCGTCTTTTGCGGAGAAGGGGACGGCGAAAGCCAGCATCACCCCGGCCATCGTCGCATGAACGCCCGACTTCAGCATGAGAAACCACATCACTGCGCCGCCACACACATACGGTGCGAGGGACATGGTCCGGAAGAGACGATTCAACGCCAGAAGCAGGGCCCACAGTGCGACAGCACCCGCCAAAAACCAAACCGAAACATCCTCGGTATAGAACGTCGCGATGATGACGATCGCGCCCAGATCGTCGATGACGGCGAAGGCCACGACAAATACTTTCAGCGAAGCGGGAATGCGGTTTCCGAGCATGGCCAGAACGCCGAGAGCGAAGGCGATGTCCGTAGCCATCGGGATCCCGATACCGGCTTGCGTCGGCGTCCCCCAGTTAAGGGAGAAATGAATCATGGCTGGTGCGGCCATTCCGCCAGCGGCCGCAACAATCGGAAGCAGGGCGGTCCGAAAGTCTGACAGTTCACCGCTGTATAGTTCGCGTTCGAGTTCCAACCCAATGAGCAAAAAGAAAATCGCCATCAGCCCATCGTTTACCCAATGCTCAAGACTCAGACCTCCGATATTCGTCTGCCACAGATTCATATAGCCTGCGCCGATTGAGGAATTCGCAACCAGAAGCGACATCGCTGTGCAGATCAGCAGCAGAATTCCGCCGGATTTCTCCGAATCAAAAAACCGTTGGAAGGTATATGATAGGCGTCGCTGGTGGTCGATCAAGTCTCGGCCAAAGGTTGTCATCAGGGGTGATGAAATTCCGATGATGCAGTATTACGATAAGCGTCCCGGTTCGGTTAAGAGCTGACACCACTGGTAAACGTCAATCTGTTCCCAAAGGGATCAGTCACCGACATATCCCTGCCCCACGGCATCTCTTCTATTCTCGGTCCGGCGTACTTGTGGTTCTTTGCGAGGAGAGCCTTTTGGAATGCCTCCAGTTCGTTCGTTTCAATCCTCATCGCGGCGCCGGGGCAACAGTCTCCATGATGCTCTGATAAATGAAGGATGCAGTCATCCTTTGAGATTTGCAGATAGAGCGGTAAGCCTTCCTCAAAACGATGTTCCCAATCGATTCTGAAGCCCAGGAAATTGATGTAGAACTCCTTCGCTTTCTCTTCGTCGAATATCCGAAGGATCGGTTTCGTTTTTCCAAAACCCATCGTGATAACCTCCATAGGTCGCATAGCACTGGCACTCCGCAGTCCGCCCGATCGGATCTTCAAAACTCCGCTCCATGCTAACGTAGGCTTTGGGCTAATAGCGATGGGCAAGCGGACAGACTTCTCAGGCAGCATCTGTGATGTCGATGCACTTGCTTGGTCAGGTTCCCAGATTACTTGGGCGCATAATGGGCCAGCACACGAGTAATGAGTCCTCGATCATCGAGCTCCATCGTCTCGGCAGCCATGAGGTTGTTCACGCTCTCATAATAGACCGTAAGGCTTCGTACGCCGAGAAAGACTTTGTGAAGATGGAATGTGAGGTTTGGATATTTTGCCAAGCCCTTTGAGAAGTAATCTATTAAGGCCTCTTTGCCCCTGACAGTTCCGGTCCGATCATTGAGAAGTTTCACGACGAAAGGGCTGACAAACTCGATCTGCTCATTGTAGTGCCCCATAATGCGACCCAGGTTATGGGAATTCCATGACTCCAACCACTCGCGAGCAAGTTGATCAGCTCGTTCTTGTGTGAGGTACGCCACTGAGACACCCAGGCTATTCATTAAGCACATTGATGTATCTGAATCTAATGTCCCCACCAACTCATCATCCGAACGCTGTGACCTTACCGCTGTGTAAGTCGTAGACGGCGCCGACGACCTTCAGTCTTTCCTTCTTTACCGAATCGGCCAGGATCGGCTCCAGATGCTTGAGCCGCTGAACACCCTGCTCAACGTTGGCCTTAATGGCGTTCTCGAGTATGTCACCCTGTTTATCCTTCACCATCGCGACTGCCGGTCTGATCAGATCTACAAGATTGCCGATGGAACCTGGCAGGGCATCCTTATCATCAATGTGCTTGATGGCAGCCTTGACGGCACCGCACTGGCTATGACCCAGCACGATGATCAACCGTACGCTGAGTTCCGCAACGGCATATTCTATGCTTCCCTTCACAGAAGCGCCCGCACCGGAGATCACGTTCCCGGCTACACGGACCACGAATAGATCTCCTACACCCTGATCGAAGATCAACTCAGGTGCAACCCGTGAGTCCGCACAGCATACAATAACGGTAAGTGGAGCCTGGCCCTCTGCAAGCGGCACGAAGTCCTCTGGCTTCCGGCGCGGATGAGCAAGATCTCCCTTCATAAACCGCTTGTTGCCCTCAAGCAATTGAGTCAGCACCATATCCGCGTCCCGCCCGCCCCTCGGTGGGTCGGCCGCCCGCCCCATCGTCGAAATGGCGAGGCCGGCTGCGCCAGCTGCTAGTCCGGAAAGCCGTATGAACTCACGGCGGGACACCGATTTCGGAATTTGCATGACATGTCTCCTTTGAAATCAGCAGTCAGGTCCAACACTTTTTTCGTTCGACAACACAAGGCACTCTGCTTTCCGATGAAGCTCACAAACGTTCGTGCTTTGGTCGGGAAACTGAATCTCCTTTCGTGTTGATAGTGGATGCTTTTGGGGAAGAAGCACTCCCAACTCTTTGGAATCCACCTCATGGCTTTCGAGTTCGGCAGCCGAGGTCACTCCTTCCACAAAGCCCACATCAAAACGCCCATCTTTTACATATTCGGCGATTTCTTTACTCGATTTCGCTCAAAGATCAAGCGTAATCTTTCGTAATCTTTGGAAAACGACTTTGGAACTCGTCAATAACTGCTGAGAAGCGAACCATAAACGCCGCTCTCGAAAATCCAATCTTAAGGACGCCGGTTGTCTAACCCTGAAAATCAGCTGTCGATTTTCAGCTCATCTCACTATGTTACGTTATGTCACGGGAGAGGTAACTCATGAAATATCTGTTGCTGGTTCACCACAACGAGGACGCCTTTAACAAGATCCCGGAAGCCGAGCGGAAGGACATGCTCGCCGAATCCATCCGGCTCTGTCACCAGCTCGACGGGAAAGGGCAATACGTCCATGCCTCGCCTCTGCAACCTGAGGCGACAGGAATCGTCGTTCGGGTACGCAAGGGAAAGGCAACGGTAACCGATGGACCGTTCGCTGAGACAAAAGAGCAGCTCGCCGGCTACTTTCTCATCGAAGCTCAGGATCGTGATGATGCCGTTCGTATCGCCAGGCTGGTACCAGGTGCTCGCATTGGGACAGTGGAGGTTAGGCCGTTAAGGGAAGTCACCGGCTTGCCGGGAGAAGAGAAACGACCATGAGCCAGCTTCCTTTCGCCATGAGCTGCACGGCGCCCGCCCACCTCATCAGGCTCGACAGGAGAGATCGTATGAAAAGCGTGGTTGTAAATCGCCATACTTCGCCCGCCGGGAAGGACCTTATGGAGATGAGATGGAAGGTTTGGTACTTGACTAAGCCTTTGGAGAAATGAGCCACCAGCGTTTATGGCTCATTGTCCGACTGGATGTTCGCTGAACTGTCGACTGCTCTCGCCGATTACTGGCTATCGATACCGAGGGGAGGATGGCTCGCCGGACCGGTTGGATTCAACGACCGCTCAGATTTCGCCTCCTCACTTCTCCTTCAGCACCTGGAGTGTGCGATCCACCACTAGCCGCTCATCCCAGCAGGTGCGTTCGAAGGAAGCAGCGATCCGGCCTTCGGCATCAAGGATGTACGCTTCGACGCGGTGCCGGTTCACCAGCGACTCCACGAAGTTGACCCCGAGCTGGAAGTGGGCGCGGAGGGCGTCGAGCCCGTCGGGCGTCCGCAACATGCGATGGCGGGCATCCAGGCGCACCCCACGGTTCTGCCCGTAGCCACGCAGCCGGTGGGGGAGATCAAACGCGGGATCGTAGGTAATCGCCGCCGTATGGATGTGATCGACGAGCCCCCGCTCCTCCAACAATTTCTGGACCCGCGCGAGTTTCGTGACCGTGAGCGAGCACTTCAGCGGGTTGTCGCAGCGCGTGTAGAAAAAGACGACGATGGAGGGGTGCCCCCGGAAGAAGTCCTTGAACGTGAGCGAAACGCCCGCATGATCCTCAAAGACGATGGACTCAACCGGCTCGCAGCCTCGCCGGGAATCGAGCGCCCACGACACCGCGTTACCGAAGTCGCCCTGTCGCGTGCAACAGGTCTTGGGGCCGAGCTGCTCGACGTGTCCCTCGCCGCGGATCGCCCCCACGGCTTGGCCCACCTCGCTCCACAATTTGCTGGGGAGCCCGCCCTGTGGCGTGCGCAGCGCCTCCACTTCAGGCAGAACGCTGCGCGCGTGCGGGCCGAGCCACACCAACGTCGCGAGCAATTCACGAACCGGACTCGTGCCCGTGGGGGAGACCGCGTACTCACCGTACTGTTCGAATGACACGGGCTCGTCGGTGTCAGGCAGGCGATGGCCGATGCGGGTCGCGGCGGCGCTGTCATTAGGAGGCCGCCTGAGCCGGATTGAAGCGATTGTTCTGTCGTTGCCATCTCGCCCAGAGCCGATCGACATTGCAATGGAGCAAGAAGAACAACGGATCGCGTGCGGTGGAACGTCGTCCCATTGTAAAATCTCGCTTCGCAAAGTTTGACGAGGTTGCCGACGTGCCAGTGGGAAACATTTCGCCACCCTTGATGTCGTGATGCCGCGCGTGGAGAGTGAGCTATTTTTTTAAATACTCCTAATTGCGCGGGTCTGTCAACCGATATTCCGTCGAAATACTTAATTATGAATCAATACAAATGACCGGCAATTTAAGACATTGAATATTAATATGTTTCTTAAGCTAGGTTTTTTCACTGAGCACTGCGGAATCCGGGGTCACTCTGCTGCACGAGGCGGTAACATCCCGCCACCGCTGTACATTGGCGAAGGATGCGCTAACGCCGTTCCACGTTCACTCGGTGAAAGATCAGAAAGATAATTCGCTCCAGAGGCTGCACGTTGATGCAACACACCATCGCCCGAATCCGCGGATACGCTCGGACGAAATAGCGGTCGGCGTGGCAGCCGAAGAACGACCGGCGAGCCGGCGAGCAGCAGGCGCCGCGCGGAGAAGTCGGACACGAAGACAGGAACATGGTGACCAAGGGGATAGCGGGGCGATGGAGCGTTGTTGGTCGGCCAATTATACGCCTCCGCTACGGAGTGTGGGCTCTTGCAGCGAAGGCTACCGATGCGGTAGCGTTGGCTGCGATGCCTCGGGGACCTCAGGAGCTTGCGATCAGGTTTGGCGCCGCCACTCTGACACATTACAGGGGCATCCATCTGCTTCATCGATTCTTATCGCGGATCGGCTTCAAAGACGCACCGGCCATCCAGATTCGAGCGACTCAGCGAAACAACCGCTACAGTGTCGGCGCTGCCATACCCGATGATTCTCGGACTCGGCCGGATCGAGATTACCCGCTTGCTCCGACAGAACGGGATGTTTCAGCGCCTCACCGGCCTGCCCAGGTATCCCGATCCACCACGCGTCGCCGATTGTTGCTTTGGCGGTAGGCCTTGCGGCAAATTGAGAGACTGAAGCCAGGAAACGATCATTTTTCACGCCGGATTCAGGATAATGTCATGGAGTAGCGGGACATCCCGCCCTCTGAGTGTATCGAGACATGTGTCGCAAGGAGGTCTGTTCATGTGGCTCAAGACGCCTGCCAGCGCCGGCTTCTCTCTTCTGGTGTTCTGCACGGTGATGGTTCTGCCTGTGCACATCAGGGGTGAGACGCCAGGGCCCGCCCCAGTCATAGCACGCTTCAACGAGGCACTGATCGAAGCCATGAGGGGTGGGAAGGAATTGGGGTTCAGCGGACGCTATCGCCTGCTTGAGCCGGTCGTGACCGAGACCTTCTTGCCTCCGTACATGGCGAGCGTCTCTGTCGGCAGACACTGGAAGACGCTCACGGAGGAGCAGCAGCGGCAGTTTGAAGCAATCTATGCCGAATGGTTGATTGCGAACTATGCGAAGAATTTTCACGCCTACGCAGGAGAGCGCTTCGAGATCACGAAACAGTCCCAGACGGCAAGCGGCGCTGCAGTCCTGAGCAAACTTCTGAACGCGCAAGGCAAAGCAACCGAGTTCGACTACCGTCTGCGACTGACGGAGGATGCCTGGCACATTGTGGACATACGCATTTCGGGCGTGAGTCAGCTTGCCAATACGCGCGCTCAATTTGTGAGCGTCCTTGATAAAAATGGCTTCGACGAGCTCGTGGCGTCGCTCAAGCGAAAGATTCGGGAGTTCTCCCGGAGCGATGGCCAATGAGACAAAACCCACTGACTGACTGAGATACGCTGAAGGGCCAACACTCACACCGATCCGAATCACCCATGCTCACCGAGCCTACCCTTACCCGCACACAGCGCCTGCTGAGTGCCTGGGTTCTCCTCATTCAGCATCATGCCGTCGCCGTGCTCGTGGGCACTGTCCTGCTGACGCTTGGGACCCTCTATTACTCCGCCGCCCATTTCAAGCTCAACGCCGACATCCATGCCATGATGTCTGATAAGCTGTCCTACCGCGGATTGTACAAGGAATTCTCCAAGGCCTTTCCACAACAGAGCGACACCGTCGTCGTTGTCATCGACGGCATCACCACGGAACAGGCAGAGGCAGCACGGAAAACTCTAGCCGAGCAACTGAGGAACGAACAGGCGATCTTCGCCGACGTCTATGAACCAGGGGCCGGAGCGTTCTTTCAACAGAACGGCCTCCTGTACCTGAACACCGAAGAACTGGAGAGACTCGGAGACCGACTCTCGGCAGCCCAACCCCTTCTGGCGCTGCTCTCCAAGGACCTCAGCCTCCGCGGGCTGTTCGAGGTCGTTGAAAAGGCCTTGGAGCAAGAAGATCTCAGTGAGGCCCAAGACCGCACCCTTGTCCTCCTACTCGACGGGATGAACAACGCCTTCGCCGGCGCGGTTCACGGAACGGTCTACCAGATGTCATGGGAGGGCCTGGCGCTCGGCGCAGAGCAGACGGCGGGGCAATGCCGCCAGTTCATCATCCTGAAGCCACGAGTCGCGGAGGCATCTCTGTCTGCGGGAAGCGTCCACCTCGAGACCATTCGCCGGGTTGCCGGGCAGTTCGGCTACAATCAGACCGGAACCGCACGCGTGCGGATCACCGGAGATTTCGCCCTTGCGTACGAGAACCTCCTCGAAGTCCGCAACAGCACCGGCATTGCGACCGTCGCGTCGCTCCTTCTTGTGGCGCTGGTCCTTTCTGTGGGTCTCTACTTCTCAGGGCGCCTCATCGTTTGCAGCCTGGTCACATTGATCACGGGGCTCCTCTGGTCCACCGCATTCGCGCTTGCCACCGTGGGCAGTCTCAACATGATCTCCGTCACCTTCGCCGTGCTGTTCATCGGACTGGGCATCGACTACAGCATACAGTTCTGCCTCAGACATCGGGAGCTGCTGCTGCAAAGCGGCCATCAGCAGACCAGCCTCACGTCGACAGCCACCAGTGTCGGCAGAAGTCTCTTCTTCAGCGCTGCAACCACGGCCCTCGGCTTCTACGCCTTCGTTCCCACTGCCTATGCAGGCGTGGCTGAACTGGGCTTCATCTCAGGGTCGAGTATGTTCATCAGCTTCTTCGGAAACATAACCGTGCTGCCCGCTCTGCTGACCGTCCTCCCCGTGAAGGAGTGCCGGCGGTGGGACCCCTCCTGGCCCTGGCTCGTCGATCTGCCGTACCGGTATCCGCGCGGCGTCGTCGCCGTCGGTGCACTGGGGGCGTTGGTCTCGCTCTTGGCCGTTCCACGAGTCTTCTTCGACTACAACCCCCTCAACCTCCACGACAAGTCATCAGAGTCTGTGGCAACCATGCAGGAACTCTTCAATGACCCTCAGGGTCAGCCCTGGACCATTTCGGTGCTTGTGGACGGTGAGGACGAAGCCCTTCGTCTCGCCGAGCAGCTGAAGAGCCTGAAGGAAGTCAGAACGGCCGTCACGATACATGATTTCATCCCGAGCAATCAGCAGGACAAGATCCAGCTTATTTCCGACATCGCGCTGTTCATGTCACCCGAGCTCGAGCGGCCTCACGTCACGCGCCCCACCTATGAGCAAAACATTCACGCGCTTGCACGCCTGGAGCGGTCTCTCGAGAGCCATCTCAACGGACTCCGGCATTCCACCAGAGCGTCGGCGCAGAAGCTGTATGACAGCCTCAGAAGATTCAGGGGCCTTCTTGAAGACAGCCGGCGCGGCTTGTCCGCCCTGGTCCTGCTCGACGAGAGTTTGACGCCCGGGCTTTCCATGCTGCTTGAGAGACTTGGGACATCGCTGCAGCCAAGCCTGGTAGAGGGACCATCCTCCCTTCCTCGAGCATTGCGGAGCCAGTACGTCTCCGCGGACGGCCGCTTCCGTATTCAGGTGTTCCCGCGCGACAACATCACGCACCTGGCCAGTCTGGAAGAATTTGTCCGTGCGGTCAGGTCCGTGGCGCCGAACGCGACCGACACCCCTGTGTCGGTGTACGAAGCAGGCAGGGCCATAGCAGCCTCGTTCAGGGAGGCCTCGCTGTACGCGGTGATCATCATCTGCGCCGTTGTGCTCCTCGGTCTCAGAAGCAGGTCCAAGGCCCTGCTGATCCTCACCCCCATGGCGCTCGCCTTCCTGCTCACGGCCGCTGCCTCGGTGTTGCTCGGCGTCCCGCTCAATTTCGCCAACGTCATCGTTGTGCCGCTAATTCTCGGGATCGGGGTCCACAGCGGCGTCATATTCATTGTCCGCGACTGGAAAGACCCGAAACGGGAGGACAACCTGCTGAAATCCAGTATGGCCCGCGCCACGCTGTTCAGCAATCTGGCCACGATGATCAGTACGGCAAGCCTCGCCTTCTCTCCACACCAGGGGATTGCGAGCATCGGGATCCTCCTGAGCATCTGTCTCGCGTTCCTCATTCTTTCGACGCTGCTCTTCCTGCCGTCATTGATGGTGCTGCTCAACGTGCGGCTTGAGTAACGGGCATGAGCCGTCCGTACCAGCCCGAGGACCGGCAGGCTAGGAACGGGTACAAGAGCTGTGTGATCTGAGTCACCGACCTGTCCGCTAGGGAACACTGGCCCTAGCGAAATCCCTAGGGAACGTGTTACAAAAGGGCCGTGAGCAACGTCCGGCGCCTCAACAGTTCTCATTAATGGCTGAGATTCAGGGAAAAGAAGTCGCCGCTCATCCTCTGAGACCCACCGTCCTCCCCCCTGCAGGGGGCGGTCTGCCGGTATCCACCCGGCAGCGCTGGACGGTGAGACGCTCCTTCCTCGTCCACACAATCAACGCGCTGGGCGGCACTGTCGGTCAGGCAACATTGGCAAGCCTTGAGGAAGAGGAACTCATAAAGGCGGCACGCCGCCGGGCTGGCCATGACGACTTTGGTGACTCATCCTTTCGAGAACCCCTCCGCCGCCTCGTTTCGTCTTTTCAGGCGGAAGCCCATCTTCACCCTTTAGGGCGACTGACCGTTCGTTCCCAACTGACCATGCTCCTGGTGAACCGCTTGCGGCTGCAGGAAGATCGCAGGCGTCATCCCGGTATCGTTGAGCAGCACATTCGACGACCGATCATCATCACGGGCCTGCCCCGCACCGGGACGACGTTTCTCCATGGCCTGCTGGCCCTTGACCCAGCCAACCGGGTTCCACGCACCTGGGAAACCCTGTACCCCAGCCCGCCGCCGGAGACAGAGACGTACCACGTTGACCGGCGCATTGCCCTGGTTGATCGTCAGCTCCGCTGGTTCCATCGAATGGTTCAGGACGTCAACCGTGTGCATCCCGTCAGTGCAGAGCTTCCCGAGGAGTGTCTCGTGCTCCTTGGCCATTCTTTCATGAGCTACCTGTTCGTGGCGAGCCACCGGCTGCCGTCCTATCTTGACTGGCTTGAATCTCAGGACCTCCGCCCCTCATACGAGATGCACCGTAGATTCTTGCAGCACTTGCAGTGGCGGTGTCCGGGGGAGCGTTGGGTGTTGAAGACGCCGGCTCACATGTTCGATTTCGAGGCGATGTTCGAGACCTACCCTGACGCCTGTGTCGTGATGACACACCGCGACCCCATAGAGGTGATCGCCTCCAACGCCAGTCTGACGGCAACCCTCAAATCTGCCTTCAGCGACGATGTTGATCCTGTTGAAGTGGGACGAGAGTGCAGTCGAAGATGGTCCGAAGCTCTCCGCAGAGCTCTGCGTTCGCGCGACCGCGGCTGCGTTCCCTCGGAGCGCTTCCTCGATCTCTACTACACTGACCTGGTCGCTGACCCGGTGGCAGCTGTGGAAAGAGTCTATGGACATTTTGACCTGCCCTTGTCCGACGGACTTCGGGACAAGGTTCGGGAATTCGTGAACAGGAACCCAAGGAACCGTTTTGGGACACACCGGTATACCCTCCATGACTTTGGTTTGGATCTTCAGGAGGAAGAAAAGAGGTATGCCGCCTACCGGGAACGGTTTCGCTTGTGATGTCGACCCGCCGGTCCGGGAGGCCCTTTGCTTTTGCGGACCGTCTAGTACTACTGTGTCACAAAACTATCGTGTGTGATCTGCCTCGGCCGCACGAGACACAGGGCAGGGACTGCAGCATCGATCGAGCTTGAATCCGACACATCGTTTCCATGGACGACGGCACATGCTGCTCAGACCGCACTGGCAGTTCACCATGGTTTGAACCCTCGGGGTAGGCGAGCGGCCTGGAGGAAGGAAAGCGGCACAGGGGGGAAAGCCGAGCGCGCTCGGCACCTAGGAAGGCGAAGGTCACCGTTTGTAAAGGTCGAATCTCTGGACGGTTATTCATATTCATATTTCGCCCTCCACTCCCAGCTGAAATCGCACATCTACGAGCGCGTCACGAACATACTACCAGGCCGGCCCTGGCGGACGTTCCTGGTGGATACTCCAGTTCGGTCGAGGTCAAAGAGATCCGCATCTTCGGCGGTGTCGAGCCCCAATCTCAAAGGGCCAAGTGCTGCGCCTGCTTGAGGCCGCCGCCAAAGCAGACAAGCAATTTGTGAATCGCTGTCGATTTGAGGCCCACTGATTCGACTAATGGATAGAGAGACCTTTTTCAAGGCTACACCCCTAAACAAGAGGCGCTGCAATGCGATTCATGATCATTGTCAAAGCTACGAAGGAGTCGGAAGCCGGGGTGATACAGAACGCGCAGTTGTTGACGGAGATGGGCGAATACAACGAAGGATTGGTGAACGCGGGCGTGATGCTCGCGGGCGAAGGGCTTCAACCAAGTTCGAAGGGCGCGCCTGTGCGTGCCCCAGAAAACCGCTTGTGTCCAGAATCAATCTGACGGGAAAAGAGACGCATTCACAACATAAGAGAGGAGAACATCATGCACATTCAACCTTATCTGTTTTTCAACGGACGGGCGGAGGAGGCGCTCCATTTCTATACTCAGGCGGTCGGCGCCGAAGTCACCACGCTGATGCGCTTCAAGGATAGTCCTGAAGGCTCCCCCACCGACATGACTCCGAAAAGCTGGAGCGACAAAGTGATGCATGCCAATGTTCGCATCGGTGATACGCAGGTGATGGCTTCGGACGGTTGTAGCCAGGAACCGTTGGGCTTTCACGGGTTTTCGCTCTCTCTATCCGTCGGTACGGTCGCGGAGGCCGACAAATGCTTCACAGCGTTGGCCGACGGAGGCAAGGTGGATATGCCGCTCAGCGAAACATTTTGGTCCCCTCGATTCGGTATGCTCACGGATCGTTTTGGCGTGGCCTGGATGATCGGCCTGTTCGACGACAAGACAAAGGTTGCATAATTGTTTATCATCACAATCGATAACTGAGATCACATCAACAGGAGGCCACCATGCAGTTGAAACCCTTGGCAGTGACCACATTGTGCATCATGCTGACCGGCTGGCCGGTTTTCGCCAAAGAGAAGAAGCATGAAAGAGCGATGGACCCACAGCAGATGATGGAGATCTGGAAGCAATTGGCGCAGCCCGGTGAGCCGCACAAGCTGTTCGCGACATTGGCCGGCAGTTGGACGACCCAGACCAAGGAGTGGATGGAGCCGGGCAAACCTCCGACGGAATCCACCGGCACGGCGGAGATGAAAATGTTGCTCGATGGGCGATTTCTCTATCAAGAGTACAACGCCCAAATGATGGGGCAGCCCTTCTCTGGGATCGGGATCGATGGGTACGATAATCTGACCAAGAAATACGTGACCGCCTGGATCGATACCATGGGGACCGGCATTTTCTTCATGGAAGGCACGGCGAGCCCCGACGGTAAGACCATTACGCTGCGAGGCTCACATCCTGAGCCGGGCGGCGGCAAGATGACGCATCGTGCGGTCTGGAAAATTGCCGACGCCAACAACCCTACGTTCGAGATGTACGGTGCCCACGGAAAGCAAAAAGAAACGAAATTTCTGGAGATCATCTACAGCAGGAAACCGTAATCGGACGACAACTTGACGAAGCGGCTGACGGCTGACCGCCGAAAACCGGTCATCACGAGAAAGGGATCACACCATGAGCAGCGTACGACTGCTGGTCGGCACCAAAAAGGGGGCGTTCATTCTGACATCGGACGGCACGCGCAAACGATGGGAGGTGCAAGGCCCTCACTTCGGCGGATGGGAGCTGTACCACCTGAACGCCTCGCCGGCCGATCCGGATCGCATCTATGCCTCCCAAACCAGCAGTTGGTTCGGCCAGGTGATCCAGCGGTCGGACGACGGCGGCAAGACCTGGAACCCACCAGGCACCAAACCAGAGGACCTCATGGGATCGGATGGCGCGCCAAAAGGCGCAAGCAATATGTTTCTCTACGACGGCTCTACGGAAACCGGTCAACCGCTCACGACGCACCAATGGTACGACGGCACGCAGCGTCCTTGGGAATTCAAACGGGTCTGGCACCTTGAACCGTCCATGACTGATCCCGACACCCTGTACGCCGGTGTGGAGGACGCGGCGCTCTTCAAGTCCACGGACGGCGGCAAGACCTGGCTGGAACTGGCCGGGCTGCGCAGCACCAAGGGGCAGCTCTGGCAACCGGGTGCCGGCGGCATGTGTCTGCACACCATCTTGCTGAATACAGGACAGCCGGACCGCATGTTCGTCGCGATCTCGGCCGCAGGCGTCTTTCGTAGCGACGACGCGGGGCAGACGTGGCGGCCCACCAACAAAGGCCTACGGTCGAAGTACGAGCTGCCCGATCCGGATGCTGAGGTCGGTCACTGTGTACACTGCATCGCGATCCATCCTGAGCGACCACAGGTCCTGTTCATGCAAAAACACTGGGATGTGCTGCGGAGCGACGACGCCGGCGAGTCGTGGCAGGAAATCAGCGGCGACCTGCCGAGCGATTTCGGGTTTCCCATCGCCGTCCATGCTCACGAGCCCGACACGGTCTATGTCGTGCCGATCAAGAGCGACTCCGAACATTATCCGCCGGAAGGGAAGTTACGTGTATACCGGAGCAAGACGGGCGGAAACGACTGGGAAGCACTCACCAAGGGCCTGCCGCAACAGGATTGCTACGTC
Organism: Nitrospira sp.; assembly: GCA_029194675.1. Classification (NCBI taxonomy): domain Bacteria; kingdom Pseudomonadati; phylum Nitrospirota; class Nitrospiria; order Nitrospirales; family Nitrospiraceae; genus Nitrospira; species Nitrospira sp. The sequence continues at coordinate 901,220 of JARFXP010000001.1, forward strand.
AATGTCTTACGCGATGCAATGGCCGTCGATGAGATCGATCCCTGCGGTATCTATTTCGGCACGACTGGCGGACAGGTCTATGGCTCGGCCGATGGCGGCGACAGTTGGGAGCCGATCGTGAGGGACTTGCCGGCGGTGCTTTCCGTAGAGGTGCAGACACTCCCATAAGGAGTGCTGCGTGCTGAGGACTGAGTGCTGAGTCGGAAGACAATACCGCATTAAAGCGTTACGAAGGACGAGGGACGAGATGATTCGGGTCGTACTGCCGGCGCACTTGCGCACGCTCACCCGAGTGGACAGCAAGGTCAGGTTGGATATCGATGGTCCGGTGCCGCAACGGACGGTCCTCGATACGCTTGAAGCCAGCTACCCGATGTTGCGAGGAACCATCCGCAACCACGTGACGAAACAGCGACGACCATTCATCCGTTTTTCCGCATGTGAACAAGACCGATCAGATGAACTACCGGATACTCCCCTCCCCGAGGCACTCGTGGCAAGGGCAGAACCATTGTTAATCGTCGGCGCGATGGCGAGGGGGTGAAGAGTGACGTCGGACCACCCCCTTGAGCCGTCCCAGTCAATACGCCATACTAGATAACCATGGGTGCATCATCTGTATCACCATGCGAAACGATGGAAGAACGCTATCGCACCTTGCTTGAGGTGGCGGAAGCGATTTCCGTGCATCGTGACCTGAAAGAACTCTTTCGCGACCTGGCTCAACGACTACCTCGCGTCGTATCATTCGAATATATTGGACTCATTTTGCACGACCCGTTGCGTAATGTGATGAGAAGTCACATTCTCGAAACTAACCAGCCTGAGCCGGTCCAGGACGGCCTTGAGCTGCCGGTGGAGGAATCCGCCTCAGCCTGGGTACTCAGAAACCAGCAGCATCTGGTGATGCCATGTCTAGAGGAAGAAACCCGTTTCCCCAAAGTCGTCGCGTTCTTGCGAGAACTGAACGTACAATCCGGCTGTTTTCTGCCGCTGACGACGGCGGTACGCAGATTAGGAGTGATCGGATTCGGAAGTATGACCCCGCACGCCTTCGGGGACTCAGAACTTGAATTCTTGAACCAGGTGGCCAAACTGGTCGCGGTGGCAGTTGACGATGTCTTAAATTATCAAGAAGCACAGACGTCCCAGCAGCAATTGGCCCACGAACGCGACCGGTTGCGACTTCTCCTGGAAGTGACGAAATCCATTGCGTCACATCGCGACCTGGGAGAACTCTTCCACGATCTCGCGCAGCGGCTCCCTCAGGTCGTTCCCTTCGATTTTATCAACGCTGTCTTGCACGAATCCGCGCGCGATCTTATGCGCCTCTGGCTTCTGGTGACCTCGATACCGAGCTCGATCAGCCCCGGAATCGAGATTCCTGTCGACGAATCTCCCGGCGGATTGGTGTGGAAAACCCAACAGCCGCTAACGGTGGACGACATCGCGCAAGAGCACCGTTTCCCGAAGTTAATGGCAATGTTCCGAGAGAACGGCGTCCAGTCCTTTTGTGTGGTACCGCTCACGACGGCACAGCGGCGTCTAGGCGCCATGGGATTTGGAAGCTTGCAGAAGAAAGCCTACCAAGAACCCGAGATCACCTTTATGCAGCAAGTGGCAAACCAGGTAGCCGTCGCCGTAGACAATGTGCTGCACGAGGAAAGTGCTCTGTCCTCTCAGCAGCAGTTGGAGCATGAACGCGACCGGCAACGGCTGCTGTTGGAAGTGAACAATGCCGTGGTCGCACATCTGGACCTCGACGCCCTCTTCGTGGCCGTCAGTACCTGCTTGAGAAAAGTGATTCAGCACGACGGGTCCAGCCTGCTGCTTTGCGACGAGGAGACCGGCGAATGGCGTATCCATGTGTTGGATTTTCAGAAGAATGAAAGTTTCGTCGAGGAAGGAACCATTGAGGAGAGTCCGGAATCCCCGTCCTGCCTCGCCATTAACACTGGTAAAGCCGCGTTATTTAGGGAACAGGACCTGAAAGAAATGGCGACCTCTTCACCTTGCGCGCAAGACCTGCTTGATCGCGGGGTGAAATCGTTCTGCTCCCTGCCGCTCCTTGCGCACAAACGCACGCTCGGGGCATTGAACGTGGGGCGACGAAGGGATGACGGCTTTACATCGGAGGACGTCGAGTTGCTCAGCCAGGTCGCTCAGCAAGTCTCCATCGCAGTCGAGAACGCCTTGGCGTATAAACAAATCGCCCAGTTGAAGGACAAGTTAACGGAAGAAAAACTGTACCTTGAAGAAGAAATTCAGACGGATTACAACTTTGAGGAAATTGTCGGCGAGAGCCGTGCCCTCAAGCAGGTTCTCAAACAAGTCCAAACGGTCGCCTCCACGGATTCCACCGTCCTGATTCTTGGTGAAACAGGCTGCGGGAAAGAGCTCGTCGCCCGCGCGCTCCACAATCTGAGCACCCGGCGAGAACGCACGTTCGTGAAACTGAATTGCGCCGCGATCCCGACCGGCCTACTCGAAAGCGAATTATTCGGGCACGAAAAAGGGGCCTTTACCGGTGCGATTGCGACCAAGGTCGGCCGGTTTGAATTGGCCGACCGGGGAACGCTTTTCCTCGACGAGGTTGGAGAAATTCCCCTAGAACTTCAGGTCAAGCTTCTCCGGGTGCTTCAGGAGCAGGAATTCGAACGGCTGGGTGGCACTCGCACCATTCGCACGAATGTGCGGGTCGTCGCGGCCACGAATCGCGACCTCGCCCAAATGGTAGAAGAACAGAAGTTTCGCAGCGATCTCTACTACCGGCTCAAGGTCTTCCCGGTCACCGTTCCGCCGCTTCGGGAGCGTCGGGATGACATTCCGTTGTTGGTCCGACACTTCGCGCAGAAATTCGCCCAACGGATGAAGAAACACGTTGAGACGATTCCATCCGAGGCCATGAAGGCGCTCCAGAATTATTCCTGGCCGGGCAACGTACGTGAACTGGAAAACTTCGTCGAGCGCGCCGTCATCCTGACGCATGGATCGGATCTCTACATATCGCTGGCTGAATTGAAGCCGACGCCGAGCCACGTGGAGAATTCCGCGGCGATCACCCTCGAACAGGCCGAGCGCGAGCATATTCTCAGGACCCTGCGCGAGTCGAGCTGGATCATCGGTGGGACGACAGGTGCCGCAGCAAAGCTCGGCATGAAACGGACCACCCTCCAATCCAAGATGCAGAAGCTCGGGATTGCCCGCCCTCGCTGATGCTGACCTTTCGGCAAATGCCGAGATATCGACAGGTGTCTCTCGTCACAAGCGGCTCGCTCCTTTCAACTGCTTCCCTCTAATTCATCCGGACTCACATATTTGTTCTGCACTTAGAGGTACGCAACCTCAATGCTTGTTCCTTGGAACGATCATTGCCATGCCTTAAGAGCATCGCAAAACGCTCGCCGGCGGGATCGAGGCCTAGCACGCCGTCCTGGTTGAGCACAGCGAGCTCATTGGAAGGCCTGAAGACCAAACGGTTGCCGCTTGATCAAACTAAGTGACAACGGGAGGGAGACTCACTCAATCCTCGACTATTTTAAATAGGCGCGCTCCTCAATTGTGATCGCGAGTTCTAGAGGGTGCTATGTCTAGGACAAAAAGGAGAGTCCCATGAACCGCTCCATTGTGATATTAGCCCTTCTGGGCACCTTAGTTTTAGGCTCCGTCGCCATCGTTCGCGCTCCCTCATCGGGTGCCCAATCGCACCTACCGGCTGATACCGTCCATCCCGAACTGGCCTATTTGAAACAGGTCAATCAATGGCGGCCACCTTCCGATCCTCAATTACTGTTCCTTTTGATGCAGCAGTTCGCCAATACCGGACGCCATGTCGAAGGCATCGCATATTTTGAAGACGTCTTGAATCGCTTTGCCTCCAGGCTGACCGATAACCAAAAGGCTCAATACCTTGTAGCAATAGCCTTCCTTCGCGCCGGTCATGCTCACGATGTCTTTCTATTCAAACGATTCGGCTGGGTGCGCGACACACTGGCTCTGCTTGACGAAGCGAAGCGACTCACTAAGAGCGAGTTGTTCATCGCGCGATGGATGTCCGGCGTGGTCAGGGCGAGGATTCCCGACTTCTTTGGTGAGCGCGATACCGCACTGGCCGACCTGCTCTGGTGTGTAGAACACATGGACGCCGCCCCGCACCGAAACTGGTTGCGCGAGGTCTATGCGCAATTGGCCGCATTGGCTCGCCAACGCGGCGACAACACAGAGGCGGAACGGTACCAAACCCTGAGTGGTGTCAGCGCTGAGTACAATGGTCCGGTGTTCACCACCCCCTTCGCCGAAGATCCGTCCAATGGCCACACGTTCATGTCACGTTCCATACGAGAAGTCATTCCCGGCACAGTGTATTGCCTGTCCGGCTTCGAGTTCACGGAATACTACTTTGTGGTCTCGATGGATCGACAGGAATTGATCGCCATTGATGCCGGAACACGTCCCGACACCGCGCGTGCAGCCTATGAAGCGCTACGAAACCAAGTTCCATCACTCCCTCCTCTGACCACGGTCTTCGTCACTCACGCACACTGGGACCACGTGGGCGGGCATCGGTATTTCCGCAGCCTCAATCCAGCTGTGCGCTTCTATGGTCGAAGCAACTATCAAGAAGAGCTCTCGTATGACGCGTTAGGCGATCCTACGATGCTGCAGCGTTTCTTCGGCGAGAAATTCCAACTCAATGACGTGCTCACCTACAAACCCGATGTCCTGATCGATGGCCCACGTGATGTGGTGATCGGCGAGACTCACTTTCGTTTGACACCGACCAGCGGTGGGGAGACCACCGATGCTTTACTCGTGTACATGCCGGACGAGGGCGTGCTTTTCGTGGGTGACATTCTCATGCCGTATCTGGGGGCCCCGTTCGTCCCAGAAGGAAGCGTCGACGGTCTCGTCGAGGCGATCAACCAGGTCAACCTGCTGAAGCCTCGATATCTGTTACACGGGCATGAGCCACTGACGCGACTATTCTCATCCACGGCCATGTTGGACGACTTACGCATTCAACTGACGTGGTTGCGTGATGAAGTGTTGCGTGCCATGAAGGCCGGTACGGAACGTGGCGTGATCCAACAGGCCAACTTGATCCCACCCACACTTGCGAACAGTGGATCGGATGTACACCTCGCCTATCTTGTGATCCGAGAAAACATGATCAATCGTCTATTCCAGCAGTACAGCGGCTATTGGCAAAACGGCTTGCGAGGATTGGACATGCTGACGGACGCGGACCATGGCGCGGCACTGGTGGACTACTTCGGGCTCTCCGACTCACAGCTTGCCGCCGCGGCCGAACGCATGATGAAGGACGGCAGGCATGAGCTGGCCGCAAACTACCTCCGATGGGCACAGACAAAGTTACCCGACAGTCCTCGATTGAACGAGTCCCGTCGATCGGCCTATCTCAAACTTATGGAGAAGTACCAGGAATTCAACCCATTCAAGCTGATTGTCTATGGCGGTGAGATCAATCAACCTATCGTGCAACTAAATGAGCCGGCCGGGTCACAGTAAAGGAGAAGTGACATGGCTGAAATAATTCATCGGGTGGGAATCCATGCTAATCCCGACAAGGTTTATAGGGCGCTCTCAACGATTGAGTGGCTTGCTTGTTGGTGAACAGAGGATACGAGAGGGGTCTCTGACGTTGGGAAAACCATTGCGCAGGCGCACCTGCAGAAAGAATAATCACCATCCGGTGAATCGTGGAGGGACGCATGATCGACACGAGCTATTCACGAGTGTAGCCAGGATTGATGCGCTGCACTCTGCGTTGAGATGCGTTGTAGATGATGAGGATTCAATGCCATGAAGGTATTTGTCGCGGGCAGTACTGGAGCCATCGGGAGGATCCTTGTGCCGAAACTGGTTGAGGATGGGCATGAGGTGGTCGCGCTCGTTCGTAACGACCGGAAGGCTCAAGCGCTCCTGACCGTGGGGGCAAAGGTCGCCGTGGCCGACGCGCTCAATAAGGTGGAGTTAACGGCGGCCATCAGGAAGGCCGAGCCGGAAGTAATCATTCATCAGCTAACGGCCCTCCCCCATGTCGGCAACTTTAAGAAGCTTGACGAGGAGTTTGTGCTGACCAATCGCTTCCGTACCGAAGTCACGGACACCTTGCTTGAAACAGCGCGTCTGGTGGGAGCGCGCCGGTTTATCGCACAGAGCTTCTGCGGATGGCCCTTCGCGCGTGAAGGTGGACCGGTCAAGACCGAACAGGACCCGCTTGATCCGAACCCGCCTACGAGCTTCGTCAAGACCTTGGCAGCGATCCGGTACCTGGAAGATACGGTCGGAAAGGCCGTGGACCTTCAGGCGTTCGCCTTGCGCTACGGACTCTTCTACGGACCAGGCACCGGGATTGCGAAAAATGGACCAGTTATCAGACTCGTCCGCAAGCGAATGATGCCGATCGTCGGCAACGGGGCCGGTATCTGGTCATTCATCCACATTTACGATGCAGCGCGCGCGACGGTCGCCGCCATTTCGAGCGGTAGTCCAGGGATCTACAACGTGGTGGACAACGAGCCGGCTCCTATCACAACGTCGCTTCCTGCGCTTGCCGACGCCGTCGGTGCGAAACCGCCCTTTCGAGTGCCGGTTTGGCTCGGCAGACTAGCCATCGGCGAGGGCGGTGTCGATGATGACGCAGATCCGTGGTGGATCAAACGCAAAGGCGAAACGTGAGTTGGGATGGGAACCAACGTATCAGACCTGGCGTCGAGGGTTCGCCAAGGGGCTTGGCTAGTATCTTTCATCATCCAAATAGGCATATCAAGAGAATGGTTCACTAACCGGAAGCCCGTCCAATAATCACCGAACCGGTGAGCTCATGAGCACCAAGATTCGAGGAGATCAAAGGATACAACATATCGGATGGCCTGCCGGCATCGTCGGTGGACTGCTCCTCATCAGTCTCGGGTTGGAGTTGCTCGCGCATCAAGTGTTCGGGCAGACGGATGTGGGCACTCTGCTCTGGGCGCTCTATTTGGGTTTCTGGACATTTGTCTTGGGCATAACCGGCTTCCTGCTTCTCTCAGTGCTGTGGTTGATCGAGTGGCGACATGCTCGGACGAGCCCTGTCGCCATGAATCGATTATCCTCTACTGAATCGACGAGCAGCCGCTTCGAGAAGACTCAGTCGGAAGCTCCTTTTCCCATACTTCAGCAGAGTAGGACTTCAGTTGCTTCTGGTCGACCGTCATTGGAATGCCATGATCAAAACGAAACCGATGGCAAACGTCTCCTCATTGCGTAATGACGACCTGTTCATGACAAGAGAACGCTCATTCAGACAATATTTTAGGAGGTCAATCCCATGAGACTCGAACACAAGATAGCGATTGTGACAGGTGGAGGGACGGGCATCGGCGAGGCGATTGCAAAGATTTTTGCTCGGGAAGGCGCGAAGGTCGCGATTACCGGCCGACGGAAGGACGAATTGGAGCGCGTCGTCGGAGATATTGAGCGGAACGGCGGACAGGCTTTGGCGCTCCGGGGTAGTGTGACCAACGAACACGACGTACAGGAAGCAGTGGCAGCTACTGTCCGCGCTTTCGGCCGTCTCGACATCCTGGTCAATAACGCGGGCAACTTGTTCCATGCTGCCCGGCTCCATGAGACTACTGATCAGATTTGGGATGAGACCTTTGATGTATTCATGAAGGGAACGTTTCGATTCATTCGTGCAGCGATTCCTCGGATGCTGCAGCAGGGCGGCGGCTCCATCCTGAATATCTCCACAGTCGGCGGGCTCAAGGCCATCCGTGGCTTTGAATCTCATGCCTATCAAGCTGCCAAGGCGGGAGTCATCATGCTCACCAAGACAGTAGCGGTGCACTACGCGAAGGAGAACATCCGGTGCAACTGCATCTGCCCGGCCGGGGTGATTACCCCACCCGTCGCAGACATGTTGAAAGATCCTCAGGCCAAAGCCTGGTTCGAAGGGCTACATCCAATAGGCCGGCTCGGGCAGCCGGAGGAGGTTGCTGAAGCGACAGTCTATTTCGCGTCCGATGAGTCACGCTGGACAACCGGGAGCATCTTGTCTGTGGATGGTGGCGTAATGGCTGCGTGAGAAACGATGCCCGCGACGTTGAGCAAGAATCAACATGAGGCTCCCATGCGATGCGAGTGCTGTCATGGAATCATGGTGAAAGACGGTCGCAGAACTGTTCTGGACGACAGTGGGGTCTTGGCGATTTCAGCCTGGAAGTGTTCCAGTTGCGATTGGGTGATAGAGGAGATCCGAATCCTGTCACAAGATGGAGCGGCGCGGCCGCATCGTACTCGGTATCTCGTCAGACCACAACGCTAAACCCGACGACGTACACGGTTCGTGCAAGCCAAGTTCAGGAGCTGACGGAGGAGCTTGCGCTCGGCGAGCAGGCCGGAAAAGGAGTCGCAGATGTCGTATCCAGATGCCCGCTATCTAGGTGATAAGGGGGAGAGCAGCGTGACGTACCGTCCGGCGGACCAGGGTCCCGAGCTGACGATCGGTTCGGGCACAGCGGTGCGCTGCTTGGCCACCGGCCTGTTTCGGTAAGTGTCAAGCATTTCAGTTTGAACGCATTTGAACACAGAGGACACAACGAGCATGCACAAACACTTCTTCGGTGGGGCAAAAGCAAGGAAGGAATGTTCGCTCAAACTTGAATTTCTACCGTCGAAATGAAAGTGCTGAACAAGGCGTTCCAGCGGACGTCGCGGAAACGCGTCGCTGAGCTTCTACGTTGAGCCACAACATGCAATGCTGCGATGAGGAGGTATTGGAGGAATGGTGAGCAAACAAGCCGAGTTCTGGTCGAATATCGCGGAAAGGTACGATGGCGTTGTTGATTTGCAGATCGGAGGGAAGACGCGGTCGATGGTTCGTGAGCGAGTCGCCCGCGAGGAACATCTGGGACGCTTGGTAGAGTTCGGCTGTGGTACGGGCTTCTACACCGAGGTGCTTGCAAACAAAGCCGACACCCTCTTAGCGACCGATATTTCTCCGGTCATGCTTGAGCTTGCGAAGCAATATGTGAAGGCGGCAAACGTGACGTTCCAAATCGAGGATTGTCAGCACACGTCGTTGCAAGAAGGCACGTTTGACACAACCTTCATCAGTCTCGTCATCCACTTCACCGAGCCTGATCGTACGGTCGCCGAGATGCGCCGCATCTTACGGCATGACGGCACACTCATCATAGCGAATCTAGACCCGCAAGCGCTGAACGGCTTAGACATGATCCGCAGCGTGATCCGAGTCATCTATCAGGGAGTTGTTGGCTATCGCGTCAAACCTCCGAAGGGATTTGGTCGGAATGTAATGACTGAAAAGCAGCTTCGGGAATTATTGTGCCGATCCGGGTTTCGGGTCGATAGCGCAGAGACAATCAGAGATCTTTCACGCTCATCGAACATTCCCACGCAATATATTCGGGCCGTAAAGGTGTGATGTGCAGAGTTTTCGGCGTGGACGGTCAGCGCGACTACTGGCCGAAAGAACAGGGATGACCAGTTGTTAGCGTACGGGCGGATTTTGCAGGAGCTGCACGAATTCCTGTAGCTCGCGGCTGTTCAAATCGGATATGGCCCAATAGGTCATGCCGGACTGGGTCCAACAAATCAGATGGTAGCTCTGGTGAGCCAGCGGCCTTGTCTCTACTGCGGCGGCAGATGGCCAGAGGAAGACATTGATGACATGGCCCTGCCGTTTGTACACCAATCCGGCAACCGCCCGACCGTTCAGGTCAATGAGTCTACCTCCGACCAGAGAGATCCCCTATTCAGTGAGATCAGCAAGGGATGGGGCGAAATCGAGGTTGCCGGTGAACCAAGGCTTGACCACATGTCGGTCGGAAGCCGGGATGTCTACCAGGTGGCTGACCATCAATCGCTGCGAACTCATTCTTGTGTCGGTGGGAAATTAGCTCACGTCTTTCCATTCCTTAGTAGCCATCTTCCCCTATTCGTAGCATAGCTTCCTTCTCCTCTTTCTTTCATACTCTGATTCCATGCCTCCCGGACCTCGCACACAGCGGTTGGTATCCCTCGCTGCCACCGTCGCGGTGATCAATCTTTTGTCACAAACAGGATGTCGTCCTACGCCTCGTGCAGTTATCGATCAAACTCCGATCGATACGGTCATGGTGACTGAACGGGTGCCGCAAGATATCCGGCGCTTAGCCGTCTGGTATCCTCGCACGTCCGAGCAAGAGATGACGTACGGGTACAGCAGGCTCGAGCAAGCGACATTTCAGCTCAAAAAACAGCGGTCGTGGATCAAGATCGTCGAACGGCGCGACATCGACCAATTGACGAATGAGCAGCGATGGCAGCTCTCTGGACGCGTCGAAGATGACAGTGTGGTGCGAATCGGCAAGTGGCTTGGTGCAGATAGCTTGGTGCTCTTCCGGATCGAAGGACCCACCATGAGGGAGCGGATGCTCGCGCGCTTTTACGGGAGGATGCCGCCGTTTGTGGTATCGAGTAAGATTATCTCAGTGGCGAGCGGCGAAGTGCTGTACCACGACATCGTCACTGCCATGGCGACTCCTCAATCCGGTGAGTGGAGCGATTACGCCAGCGACTACGAATTGCAACCAGCAATGCGCGCCGCTCTCGACCATGCGTTGTCCGTCGCGATTGGGCATCTCCACCAATCATTTCGGTGAACAATACGACGGACCTCACTTACCCTCAGAGCTCCTACCACGAATGGCTCAACCCTGCGTTTTTCCCCTTAGAACCACTCGGATAGGAGCTTGGTCATCGACAGCCCGGCCATCCGTTCGATGTCGGCTGGGCTTCGTCAGATTCACGCATTGCGGCGCGCCAGAAGACCCAGCGATGAGCCACAGGGTTGGGCGAGACTCTGATGCATCGGATGGCTCTGAAATGGTGTCAGGAATCAGTTCCCACTTTTATTCCGCTGCATCCTGACACTGCCGTTATATTAGCGGTTCTATCCTCTACCATGCAGCCTACTGTCTCCTTGTTCTTGACAAGGACGTGTCCTTGTTTTAGGCTGTGGTCATGGCAAAGGTCACCAGTAAGCTTCAGGTCACCATCCCCAAGGCGGTGGCCGACCAGTACCGTATCGCGCCGGGGGATGAGTTGGAATGGGTCCCTTCTGGAGACGTCATCCGACTCGTGCCTCCCCATGCCCCCCAAGCCAGGTTTTCGAAGGTCGATCGGCTTCGGTTGTTCGATCAGGCTACCGCTCGACAACGCGGGCGCGATCGGGCGACTCGTGTCCCTACTCGCCCTCCCGCCCGAGGGTGGACCCGCTCGGATTTGTATTCTCGTGGCCGTTCTCGTTGATACCAACATCCTGGTGTATCGGTTCGACCACCGATTCCCGGATAAGCAGCGGCGTGCGACCGCCCTTTTGCGGGAGGGTATCCAGACCGAACGTCTTTGCCTTCCTCATCAGGCCATCATGGAGTTTGTTGCCGCCGTTACTCGTCCGTTGTCGGGAGGCCTGTCCCTACTGACCAGCGTGGAGGCTTGTCGAGAAGCCGAGGATTTATTGGCGCAGTTCCCCATTTTGTATCCGACTGAAGGCGTGTTGCGAAGCGCGCTCCGTGGGGCGGCCGCGTATCACCTGTCCTGGTTTGATGCTCATCTCTGGGCCTACGCCGACCACTATGGGCTGGAGGAGATTGTGTCGGAGGATTTTCAGCACGATCGGCTCTATGGGTCCGTTCGGATTCGTAACCCGTTTGTTTGATCCAACGGAGTGTCCCACATGGAAACCAATGGAAATGGTTCCTGCCAGATTTTTCGGACTGCCGCGCTTATTGATAGATCACGAGCGCGCACGTCTGCGCTGGACTAACTAGACCTGGGCTGATTACATCATCCGAGGCGTCCTCTATGCTCTAACATGTCACCTGCTCGCGCTGGCCTTGCACAAATGATTCTTGACACCAGTTTCTGCCTTACCTGAGTCACGCTTAGAAAAGTAGAATGTCCCCGATTTCTCCCCCGAAGCTCAAGATGACAAAATCCAGTGGCAATGTCTTCCGAGACATCGGCTTTCCCCGCGCAGAAGCCGAGCATCTGCTAGGGAACGTCTGATTAATTCACAGTTGCACGAAGCAATCTGTCCCTGGGGGAATCACTACTGGCCATCAGGTGGGAATCCGCTGGTCCGGGATCGTCTTTCTCGGGGCTCGCCCGCTCTGTCAGGCTGCCCATGACTCCGTTCGCACACGGGCTCACGAGGCTTCCGCCAGCAGCTGCCGGCGCGTCACATAGAGATTCGCCAAGCCGCAACTGATGAACAGCCAGTGGGTGTTCTTCGCCAACCCCCGGTAGCGGACGTTGGCCCACCCGAAGATCTGCTTGATCACCAAGAACGCATGTTCGACTTTCGCCCGCACCTTCGACTTCGTGCGGTTCCGGGCCCGCTCGGTCTCACTCAGGGGCCGATGGCGATGCGCTTTAGTCTGCACAAAGCTCTTAGCCCTGGGGGCGTGGTGTCGAATCACGTCGCGCTGCCCGCTATACGCGGCATCGCCCCCCACCCGCGTCTCCTGTCCATGCAGCAACTTCGGTAACCCCTGGCTGTCATGCACATTCGCGGCAGTCGCGGCCACTGAATGAATCAGCTTGGTCTGGCTGTCCACACCGATATGCGCTTTCATGCCGAAGTACCACTGATTGCCCTTCTTCGTCTGATGCATCTCCGGATCCCGCGCCTTCTGGCGATTCTTGGTTGAACTGGGCGCACTGATGATGGTGGCATCCACGATGGTCCCGCGACTGACTTTTATGCCGTGGGTTGCCAGATACGCGCCGATCCGTGCAAAGAGCCGCTCGCCCAGTTGGTGGGCTTCCAAGAGATGCCGAAACTTGCAGATCGTCGTTTCATCGGGCACGGGCTCGCGGCCCAGATCAATGCCCACGAACTGCCGCATCGCCCGTGAGTCGTCCAGCGCCTCTTCCACGGCCGGATCCGACAGGTTGAACCACTGTTGCAGACAATGGAGGCGCAGCATGCGCTCGACGCCCACCGGTGGCCGCCCGGGGCCTTCGGCCTTGGGATAGACCGGCTCAATGGCCGCCACCAGGTCCGCCCACGGCACGACACGGTTCATTTCATCCAGGAACTGCTCGCGGCGAGTGGGCTTGCGATACGGTTCAAACGTGACCTCGGCAAATGTCTGCTGTTGCATCGGATGCGCCTCCCGTTCAGTGCTGCGCTATCCGTAGCACATCTCGCGAGGAGAATAAATCAGACCTTCCCTAGTCCGCGCGGATCTCATGATTCAGGTGCAGAAGCTCATCTCGTCCCGTCGACTTACGCAAAAGGTTGCGGCCAAGGTTCTCGGCGTGACGCAGCCCCGCGTCAGTGATCTCCTTCGCGGACGAATCGACCTATTCAGCACGGACGCACTGATCGATCTCCTAGCTCGCTTGGGAGCTGAGGTACGTCTCAAAGTGAAAGTGCAACCCGCGGCCTGAGAAGCGTCACGCTGCCAGCGGCGGAGTTTCAACAAACAATCACTCCCGACCCCTTTGTCTGCTTCTTCGAGCCCTATATCGAGGCACTGTCAGCAAGGCATGATTTTTCGGCCTTCGCTGTGTGGCTCGCGGCTCGATACGTTCTGGTCGAATCAGCAGGGTCATCGTGCTCACTGCATCGAGGAGCTGCGTCCGTATACTGTCCGCGCGTTTCCCCACAGCCCTGTGCCGCTGAGGTTGAAACGCCAAGAACAGTTGCAGCGTTGCCTTGAAGCTCAAGGCCCGTGCGATCCCGTCCACCCCTGCAGCCGCGCGCACCATGAGGCCACGCACGCGGTTGTAGGCCAGCAGGTACACGGCCATCTCCTTGTCGATCATGGTGGGTGATTTGGCCCGCAAGATATCCATCCCCATCCCCGCCTTGATCGAACGCAGATCAACTTCCACGTGCCAGCGCTGACGGTACAACGAATCCACTTCAAGTGGGCTGACGCTCCGCGCATCGGTCAGCGTGGTGACCAGGACACGGCCCACTACCTCGATTTGACGTACGGTCAGTTGCTTCGGCATATGGGCATATGTCTGGTGATCCATCCAGTCTGGCCGCTGAGGACGGTGCCACGTGACGAACTGGTCACGATGTCCCAGATGGTGGCCTTGGCGAAAATCGGTGACACGACGGTGATGCTGACGAGTGAGAATATCCACGCCGGGCGAGGAGAGCATGGCGACGGTAAAATAAGTACAAGGATCGCGATCGACGAGGATAATATCTCCCAGGCTCAGATGCGGGATCAGGGAACGAAACCGTGCGTGCTCCCCGCTGCCTTTCCCTCGAGAGGGACCGCTCGCCCAGCGCAACACCGCCCCGGTGGATAGCGAAATACGCGCCACCCGCATCGCCAGTGGGAAGCCAAGTCCAGGCTGTTGTTCGCCACTTTGCGGATACGCGGCCTGATGGGCCTCAGTGTCAGGCATGGAAATGGTCGTACCATCGAGCAACGTGACCGAGCGTCCTCGCCACTTCCATGACTGGCGGCTCAGCACTTCCAGTTGCTTGCCCACCGAGCTGGCAAGGCGCTCCATCAGCGACAGCGGCAACCGCTGCCGAGCCTTGCAGTCGGGACCACTGCTGACGCTGCATGGAGAGTCACCCTGCGCCGTGCGCTCGGAAAGATGTCGGGCTACCGCATCTTGGCCGGCACCATCGGCGCTCAACGCTTGGCCGATAAAGAGCCCGAGCGTAGTCAGCGGTGGGGAGATTCGTTCACGATACGCACCGACTTCCTCGTCCACCATGGTACAGACCATATCGTGTGAGAGCAGATCATCAAGCGCCCGTGTAGACCGGTCGGCAAAATCCTGCTTGAACCGTGCGACCGCCTGCCGCAGACGTTTTTTTGCGATCTTCACACATGGCTGATCCTCCTTGTATAACCAGGGCTGGTGGAGCTCTCTCTTCACACAACGAGTGGCTCTCAGTCGCCAGACTGCATCGAAATTCCAGCACCTTGCGGCTTAAGGTAGTGCCATGAAGGTCTGACCTTATTATGTGCGTCAACCAAATAATGAGGTCGCATTTTGTAATCCAACATTGCCAAAACCAGGGGGCTGAATAGCTTGTCGCGCTCAGCCGAAGAAACAGGCCAGGGGATCGGCATCGATCTCTAGAACCAAGACATCGAGGCGATTGCTCGATGAGAGCCCCGGATATTCGTGCCATTTCATATCGGCCTGCATCCAATACAGCCGCCATTTGTTTGCTGATCGGATGAGCTTGAGCTTGGCCACCGGGGATTCGGTCCACTCAGTCTGATTATCCCACCGAGGTTGCTGCTCGACAATGACGACCTCATGGCCCTTCACCGCATACGCGAGGCGCAGCTTGTCTTTGAGATGTCCCGGGCTGCGCTTGCCACAAAAGACACCGACCGTCTGCTCGATCGCTTGAGATCCACTTCGCTAAATGCCATTGCAGTTGTGACTGAAGGAACAATCCGGGGGCACCGCTTGTTCGACGCGGCCAGAATCCGTCGCGCGTTGGGGCATCAAATTCATGTCCATAGACCGGGAGGAAAACCATTTGCGGATGGTCGGCTCGGTAACGGCGATGTTAGGCGCTTCGCCGACGCACCGCAGCCCGACGGTTCTGTCGAAGAACCGGTGCGAGAGCCCGGAGCGCCTCGTTTACAGACTCGCTGGTTGGAAACACGTCAAGAATGTCTGGATCAATGACTACGACGTTCGCACCCTGCGCATATCGTGCCGCCGTCACCCCGCGCACAGCTCGAGAAAAGTCGTACTCAGGGCGCATCGTGTCACGGTCACCCGTGCGCCGTTTTTGCCTACCGTTCTTCTTCATATCGCCTCCGCTCGTGTCGAGTGGCTGGTCGCGCAGAAATGAGACGGGTCCGGGGTGGGGCTCGACAAACGCCACCACTAGAGCTTCCGTCGATTGGACATCCCAAGCAACACAAACCGTTCTTCATCAAGTGAGTGGTCAGGATCTGCCATCAAAAGATTAAGCGGATCACCAAAGACGGTTGTGGCTTCATCAAAGGTCACGCCATGTTTACGAGCATTCGCTTCCCCTTTCATTGGGTCCCATTCGAAGATGTATCCCATTTCACCTCTCGCGCTTTGCGGTATTCCCTCGTCCGATGGGTCGAACTATTTATGTTCGCTACTGACTACGCGGGCAAGGTGGCGTGGAAACCTATGCGGCCCACTGGGTAGTAAGTCTACGAGGAACTCTGATTCGTATCAATCCTCGCTGAAGAAGAAAATGGCGTCAGGACCATGGTTTGCTGAGACGCCAGTTGATCGATCTCGGTGAGAATTTTGTCGCGCGTTGGGGCATCAAATTCGTGTCCATAAACCGGGAGGAAAACCATTTGCGGATGGTCGCGTCTGCGGCCTGGGAGTCCTGCTCGCATAACGATGCCTCCTCTTGCTCCTACGCTCGATCACGAAGTCGTTTTGCAACTTCATAGATATAGTCCCGTCTGACAAGTCGGTCCCTAACACGGCACTTGCGGCGGAGCGCTCGTCATCATCTAAGCCAAAATCCCCGATCGTACTGAGATCCGTCACCAAGGCCTCCGGATGGCCAAGTGCATTCAACACCTGTTCAATGTATGATTCCAGCGCATCTACTAAGACTGCGGAGGCGAGCTCGATGCACCCATCCGCAGCCGCCTGGCGAATACTTACAGTCCTTCTGCAATCGATACAATCGCAATTCGAGATGTTGTGAACCGGGCAGGCGCGACCCATCTCGATTCGAGGGCTATCCGGTAGCAGCGATGGCTTGTTCTGCCTCGTGGGGCAATTCCAGCCTGGCAAAATAGGACGCGGGATAGAGATAGTCGTCACCCGATTCATCGATCACGCGCAGGTATCCGTCTTTTTCCGCTTTGGGGTCCACGAGCACGCGATACACCTTGCGCTTCTCCAGATCATCACAATCGTCGTTCTTCACGCACAGCACGAATCGACGCTCTGTCTGTTCTCGTCGCATGTCTTCTGTACATCCAAGTGTCATCTCTTCCTGACATCTCCTCTCTGTTGGAGACCCATTAAGCCAGCATTGCTACACCTTTTTCTTTGATTTCCTGGTACATGGCATCTGGTGCTAAATCAATCTGCCCAGGCCATGCAACTGCGCCATGATCAAGGTACACTTGTTTGAAGAAAGCTGGATTCTTCAGCGGTTCAAACACTCCGGTGAGATGTTCAGGAGCAAAACGGACTTCGCCCGTCAGTCCATCGGCAAACCGCACAACCAGCCCCAAGTTCTCCAAGGGTTTGACTCCTACCACATCCCAATACATGACAGCCTCCTTACAACAGTGAGGCCCCTCCGGTCTTGCCACCGCTTTAAGCCGCCTGGGAAGCAGCCTTCTCCAACAGCTCATGAATCAGAGTCTGGTATGGCTTCCGCCGCTTTGCAGCCATCTCTCTCAGCGTAGCCAAGAGCCGCGGGGACAGGCGGATCGCAATCAATTGTTTCGCCATCCCCGTGGCGGGTCGTCCGATCCGACGCATTCGCTTCAGTTGTTCATCCGACAGCTCAGGGATGTCTGAAAAATCAATCTCTGAGTCCGGAATATGCCTTCCGCTCCTTGCGGCTCGCTTGCCGCGCACTGATGATCCGGATAGTTTCCTTTTGCTCATGATCCGTCCTCCTCAGGGTGTAGACGACAAAGAGGATACGCCCTACTATGGACAGTGCAATGCGTTGGCGACGCTGTTCGTGTTGTGAATGGTCGCTATCTTCGCCATCCAAGCCGTCTGGATCAGCGAATACAGTGGCGGCTTCTTCAAATGAGACCCCGTGCTTCTCATAATTCGCAATGGCTTTCTGGACGTCCCACTCGAACACGTAATCGTATATACACTAACTCTGCCTCTTGCCGCAAACAGCGAATCACTCGCCACTATTCAAAGCGCTACCTTTCAGCTAAACGCTACGCCGGACACAAAATAAGAAAGCCTGCTGGCGTTCACCAGCAGGCTTTCTGTTTGTAACCCGGCAGAGGTCCAAACCGAGCTTGCTCCTTCCGCCGCGTTCGATCAAATCGCGGCGGATAGGTACTTTGCCTCCAGTAGGCCTAGCACAGTAGGTTTCTCTGCCGGAGGACAAAAAGAGAAGAGCCCGATGACCTTTCGATCATCGGGCTCCTTTTGTAACCCGGCAGCGTCCTACTTTCCCACTGCCTCGCGACAGCAGTAGCATCGGCCTTGGAGGGCTTAACTTCCGTGTTCGGTATGGGAACGGGTGGGGCCCCTCCGGTATGGCCACCGGGAACAGCGCGAAGCGCACATCTCAAACACCAAATTCCAAATCAGAAGTGCCAAATCCAAAAATTGGAGTTTGGAATTTCAATATTTGAATATTGGAATTTCCGGTTCGCTTGGCGAACCAAGCGAATCGGAAGACCATGTCTATCAGGAGCAAAGGATGTTAAACCGCACGACCGATTAGTACTGGTTAGCTACAGCGCTTACACGCCTTCCACACCCAGCCTATCAAACTCGTCGTCTACGAGTGGTCTTTAGGGGGCTTGCGCCCCGGGAGAGCTTATCTTGAGGCACGCTTCTCGCTTAGATGCTTTCAGCGATTATCGCCACCGGACATAGCTACCCGGCACTGCCGCTGGCGCGACAACCGGCACACTAGAGGTCCGTCCTTCACAGTCCTCTCGTACTAGTGAAAGCCCCTCTCAACTCTCCTCCGCCCACAACAGATAGGGACCGAACTGTCTCACGACGTTCTGAACCCAACTCTCGTACCGCTTTAATAGGCGAA